>NZ_BAABNJ010000002.1:265676-469168 GCF_040362265.1 Candidatus Pelagadaptatus aseana | reverse complement strand
ATTGCTTCTCTATATGACAAAAAATCAGCATCATTTGCAGGGTTGACAAAATGCAGCCCCACATGGTGGTCACCCATCTCACCGTCGATTTCAGCTTTTGGCGTCAAAGCCGCAACAGAATCCACAACCAGCACATCGATGGCACCGGAACGCACCAGCATGTCAGCCACTTCCAATGCCTGCTCACCGGTATCGGGCTGGGACACGATCAGGTCATCCACATTCACACCCAGTTTCTCAGCGTAGATCGGATCCAGCGCATGCTCGGCATCGATAAAGGCACAGGTGCCACCGGCTTTTTGAGCCTCGGCAATGGCCTGCAGAGTCAGGGTAGTTTTACCGGAAGATTCCGGGCCGTAGATCTCAACAATACGGCCTTTGGGGAGACCACCAATACCCAGTGCAATATCCAGCCCGAGAGAACCGGTAGATACGGCAGGGATACGCTCACGCTCTTTGTCTCCCATACGCATCACAGTACCTTTACCGAACTGACGCTCGATCTGGCCCAGTGCCGCCTGCAATGCTTTTTCTTTATTCTGATCCATAACTTACCCCGTTTGTTCTCTTTTTCAGCTTATCAGCCAGTTGGCTAAGCCAACCCACTCCCTTGGTGGACCAGCCTGAAATCTTGTGATTGATTCGCATAACTTCGTGCGATTGATTGGTATTGAAGCACAAACAAAACAACTGTACAAGTTTACAGTGCTATTTTTTTATACAGTACTTTCCAGTAGTTTCAATACGCCGGCCAATGCGTGCTCTGTGGCCTGCTTTCTGACCTGGCTGCGGTCACCCGGAAACACCTGTTTATCGGTGATGAGGTGATCGCCCTGACGCCAGGCAAACCAGACGGTGCCCACCGGCTTATCCACACTGCCGCCGCCCGGACCGGCAATACCACTGGTAGCCACAGCAACGTCAGCACCTCGGCTTAAGACGCCCGTGACCATGGCACTGACCGTGGCTTCACTGACAGCGCCCTCCTGCTCCAACAGTGCAGGCGATACATTCAGTAACCGGCTTTTGCTGTGGTTGGCGTAGGTCACCAGCCCTTCTTCAAACCATTCCGAACTGCCGGACACGTCCGTCAGGGCTGCTGCAACCATGCCGCCAGTGCAGGATTCAGCGGTGCCCAACACCCAGCGCCGGGACAACAATTGTTCAGCAATGGAGTTTACCAGAGAGGGATTAAACATGATTCTTGACGCCCGTTTCAGTGTCTGCAGGGGCTAGGATACGGATTTTTAAAACCGGGCACACCCCCTCAAGGGCATGAGAAGAAGGAAAGAAAAAATATTGGGAAAACAGCGCCGAGTCAGCAACAACTGTCATCTCGAGTCGCTGCGGGAGATCTCTCCTTCGCTCGAGATGACAATCACTAAACTCAAAGACGAAATTGCTTAACCGTATCCTGCAAGGCGTTAGCCATGGCCAACAGACTTTCGGCAATGCGCGCGGTCTGCTGAGCGTCACCGGAGGTTTGTTCCGACGACTGACTGATCTCGCGAACGTTGGCGTTGATATTTTCGGCCACCCGGCTTTGTTCATTGGCGGCATTTTCCATCTGCTCGTTCAGAGTGCTGATGCCACGCACGGCCTCTGCAATCTCTACCAGCTCTCGGGATACTTCCATTATGGCTTCGACCTGCTGCTGAGCCATGCTCGATGCCTGATCCATAATCTGGACACAATCGGAGGCCTCACTCTTGAGCGCATCAATGGTCTGACGAATTTCACCGGTGGATTCCTGGGTTCTGGATGCCAGTGAGCGAACCTCATCAGCAACCACCGCAAATCCACGTCCCTGCTCACCGGCACGGGCCGCTTCAATGGCAGCATTGAGAGCCAGCAGGTTGGTTTGCTCGGCAATACTGGAAATCACCTCGAGTACTGCCGCCACTTCGTCGGTGCGACTATTCAGCTCCTGAATCCGGCCAGCGCCCTGTTGCACTTCATTGCTCAGAGCTTCAATTCCGGCAACCGCTGCTTTGGCCTGACGTTCTCCCTCCGCTGCCGTAGACAGCATCTTATGGGATTGCTCCGCCGTCTCAACCGCGTTGCCCTTGACCTGTTCGGCAGACGCCGCCATATCCGCAGTAGCTTCGGCGACCTGATCGGTATTGCTCTTCTGCGTCAGTACTTCCTGCTCGGTAGTCTCCGCTTTCTGGGCAATGGTTTGCGCCGCTTCGTGAACCTGATTGGCGTTATCCACCACCGTGCGCATACTTTCGTTCATCTGGGTAATCATGCGATTAAAGGCCCGGGAGACGGAACCGATTTCGTCGTCGCGTCCTACTTCCAGATGAATACTCAGATCAGAATTTTCAGCGATGTCCCCCATGGTATCGTGCAACCTTCTGAGACGCTTGATCACAATATGATCCAGCACCCAGGCTGTCAGAGAAAAAGCCAGAATAAACAGAACGATTTGCACTGCGCCATTAAACATCAGTTGATTGTTCAGCTCGCTGTCGGCCTTCGCCAGCGAATAATCCACCCGAATTGCCCCCAGAATCTCACCTTCGGGCACCATGTGGCAGGTCAGACAATTGACGCCCTGATAATCTTTGACGGCCTTGATGGGTTCGACCATGGTCAGCAAACGGCCATCGTCGTCACTGTGAAACAGTTCAATAGTCTCGCCAGCCAGTGCCCGGCGATCAATATCGTCCGCAGGTTGTTCGCCATTGGTACCGGCACCGAACAGGGCGCTCAGCTTTTCACTGCGGACCACCCGCACATCCTGCACCTCTGAAGGGGCCACCATTTTGCTTCTGAGCATTTCACGGTTACCCATGGTCCCGGTCAACATCATGGTGTTGAGGGCGTCAAAATAGGACTTGGACATGCTTTTCAGATGCTGACGGGTATAGTCTTCCATTCGGTCACGCTGAGTGCTGACGCTGTAGGCCAACGTGAATATCAAAACCAGCAAAAAAGCACTGGCCAGTGCACTCAACAGTAAAAAACGAATGGATCGGTCCTTCGTCATGATGGTATAGCCCCACTAAAGCTCTTGTTATTCTTCTGGTTATCGACACAAACCGGGAAATATTAATATAGAAAGTCGATTTAAGTCTTTGAGGCAGGTCAGAAAAACAAAAGCCCCGCCTGAACCAATATCAGGCGGGGCTTTGCCAATAAAATATTGTCGATTAATCGAGGATACTGCTGTAACTGTCAGAAAAGACATCCCGGCTGATGATCAGCTTCATCACTTCGGAACTTCCCGCCAAAATACGATTAATCCGCGCCCCGGAGAACATGCGACAAATGGGGTATTCATTCATATACCCGGCACCACCGTGAAGCTGAACGCCTTCGTCCAGCATGCGCCATTCCACCTCACTGGCCATCAGTTTGGCCTTGGCGGCCATGTTGGCGGTCAGCTTGCCCTGGTTGTGCAGTTCAACACAGTGATCCACATACACCTGAACCACATCAATCTCTGTATCCAGCTCGGCCAGTTTGAACTGAGTATTCTGCTTATGAGACAGAGGCTTGCCAAACACCTTGCGCTCCATCACAAAGTCACGAGTCAGGTTAAAGGCCTGTCGGGCGTGGGCCATATTGCCGACTGCAGCGATCAGGCGTTCCTCTGCCAGCCCTTCCATCAAATAATAAAAGCCCTTATCGGGTTCACCCAGAACATTTCCCTTGGGAATTTTGACGTTATTAAAGAACAATTCCGCGGTGTCCTGAGCCTTCATGCCCATCTTGTCGAGATTGCGCCCCCGCTCAAAGCCTTCCATGCCTCGCTCCACCACAAACAAACCCACGGCATAGGGGTTATTTTCCGGATCGGTTTTAGCAGCGACAATCACCAGATCGGCGTTGATGCCATTGGAGATATAGGTTTTGGAACCATTGAGCACAAAGTGATCGCCCATATCTTTGGCGTGACTGCGCATGCCTGACAGATCACTACCGGCATCCGGTTCGGTCATGGCAACCGCCAGAATCTTTTCGCCACTGACACAATCGGGCAAAAAACGCTCGCGCTGCTCCTCGGAACCAAAACGCTGAAAATAGGTTCCAACCAAACGGCTGTGGAGGGTGCAGAACCACTCGGCGGTACCGGCCCGGGCATTTTCTTCCATGATGACCTGCTCATAGCGGAAGTCATCGTCACCCAGACCACCGTATTGTTCATCGGGCCAGATCATCAGAAACCCTTGATCTCCGGCTTTCTTGAAAATATCGCGATCGACAATGCCCTGCTCGCGAAAGCGCTCCATATGCGGTGCTACTTCCTGTTCCAGAAATTTGCGATAGGCATCGCGGAACATATTCTGATCGTCGGTAAAAGCTCTCATTATTGTTTTCCCTACCTGATTCTATGCATCTAAAAACAACAAAGCCCACCAGAAGGTGGGCTTTGTAAAAGGCCAGATTAGCTGAACAGCTCGCCGCTTTCTGCCTTTTCAACCACAATGGCTGGTGGCTCAAAACGGTTACCGTACTTGGCTTGCAGCTCTTTACAGCGCGCTACAAACTTTTTGGCACCGTAGGTGTTGATAAACTGCAGATAACCACCGGTCCAGACCGGAGCACCAATACCCATGATGGAACCGATGTTACCGTCGGCCACACTGCGCAGTACACCTTCCTGCAGGCATTTGAGCGTTTCAACCACGGAACGGAACAGTAAACGGTCTTTCATGTCCTGCTCTTCCAGACCGTGATCTTCCTTGTAGTACTTTTCTACCAGAGGCTGCCATACGGTTTTGCTGCCATCGGCTGCGTAGTCGAAGTAACCACCGCCATGGTGACGACCACCACGATTGTGCTCGCCGTAAATCCAATTCACCATCTCCGTCATGGCATCACCATCGGCCGGCTCGACAAACAATCCCATGTCCTTCTGGGTGCTGATTACTTTGTGGCTCAACTGCTGACTGGTTTCGTCATGAACGGTGAGTGAACCCACTGGCATACCAATGGCTTTGCCCATATTGTCCACCTGAATCGGATGAACACCTTCTTGCACCAAACGAATACCTTCGTCGATGTAGGTACCGAAAGTACGGGAAGTGAAGAAGCCCAGAGAATCATTCACCACGATTGGTGTCTTCTTGATCTGGCGCACATAGTCAAAGGCGCGCGCCAGAGTTTCATCACTGGTTTTCTCGCCACAGATAATCTCGACCAATGGCATTTTGTCCACCGGCGAGAAGAAGTGAATACCGATAAAGTTCTCGGGCTTACTGCTGCCTTCGGCCAACTGCGTAATCGGCAGGGTTGAGGTGTTGGAACCCCAGACACCATTGTCGGCCAGATAACCTTCGGTGGCTTTGGTGATCTTGTGTTTCAGCTCCATGTTTTCAAACACGGCTTCAATGATCAGATCACAGCCTTGCAGGTCGGCATCGTCAGCCGTCGCGGTAATCAGTCCCAGAATATCGGCCTTTTTCTCCTCGGTCATACGACCACGGGCAATGCGCTTATCCAGTAATTTTTCGCTATAGGCTTTGCCCTTGTCGGCGGCCTCCTGTGAAATGTCTTTCAGGACTACCTCAATACCGGACATGGCAGAGGAATAGGCAATGCCCTGTCCCATCATGCCGGCACCGAGAATACCCACTTTTGCGACTTTGGATTTCTCGACATCTTTGGGACGGTTGCCACCACCATTCACCTGATTCAACTGGAAGAAGAACGTGGTGATCATGTTTTTGGCCTGCGGTGTCTTACAAGCCAGATAGGCAAAGTTGCGAGCTTCCACCATCTGTGCGTTATCAAAACCGAGACGGGCAGCTTCGGTGGCCGCATCCAGAATCATCTCAGGCGCAGGCAACAAACCACGGGTTTTCTGACGCAACATGGCTGGTGCCATCATAATGGTCTGCGCCAGCTTCGGGCTGTTGGCATTGCCTCCCGGAATGCGGAAACCTTTGCGATCCCATGGCTGCTGAGCCGCTTCTTCGCTGTCTTTGTTTTCCAGAATCCAGGCTTTGGCGCGAGGCACCAGTTCATCCAGTGACTCAACAGTTTCGTGAACCAGACCCGCCTTCAGGGCTTTGGCTGCATCGACTTTTTTACCTTCCAGCAAGTATGGCAAGGCATCAGTCAAACCCAGCAGATTCACCATGCGCACCACACCGCCACCACCAGGCAACAGACCCAAGCTGACTTCTGGCAAGCCAACTTGAACGGCCTTGCTGTTCAAGGCAATGCGGTGATTACAGGAAAGACAAATTTCAAAGCCACCACCCAGAGCAGCGCCATTGATCGCAGCCACAACCGGAACCGGCAATTTTTCCAAACGACGCAGACGATCTTTGGTGGCCACAATGCCGTTGAAAAATTCTTCGGTCTCTTCTTCTTTTACAGCCAGCAGCATGTTCAGGTCGCCACCCGCAAAAAACGTGCTCTTGGCAGAGGCAAAGACCACACCGGTCAAACCTTGTTCCGCTTCCAGCTTATCAACCGTCTCGTTCATGGCCACGTCGTACTCAGCGTTCATGGCATTAACAGGACCGGTCATATCCATAGTGACGGTTACAATCCCGTCGGCATCTTTTTCGTATTTAAAAACACTCATAATCAATTACCTTAAAAATTCCTATTCGCCAGTTACACACGCTCAATGATGGTGGAGATACCCATGCCACCACCCACACACAGTGACAGCATTGCGCGCTTCAGACCGCGGCGCTCCAATTCGTCCAGCATGGTGCTCACCAACATGGCACCGGTAGCACCCAGAGGGTGCCCCATGGCAATAGCGCCACCGCAAACATTGGTAATCTCGTGATCGATATCCAGATCCTTCATATAACGCATGGCGACAGAGGCAAAGGCTTCGTTAATTTCCCACAGATCGATATCGGATTTTTTCAGACCCGCCTTCTTCAGGCATTTTTCAGCGGCTGGACCAGGACCGGTCAGCATGATGATGGGATCCGTTGCCAGTACGGCGGTAGCAACAACACGGCCACGAGGAGTCAGGCCCAGATCCTTACCGGCTTTTTCACTGCCCAGCAAAATCGCGGCAGAACCATCGACGATGCCGGAGGAATTGCCCGGGGTATGGACGTGATTGATTTTATCGACGGTGGTGTACTTGCGCAGTGCCACATCATCAAAACCAAACTGCCCCATCATTTCAAAGGAAGGCTTCAGATTACCCAGACCTTCAACGGTGGTCTCAGGCTTAATAAAGTCGTCTTTCTCGAGAATGATCAAACCGTTGCGATCCCTTACTGGCACAACCGACTTGTCGAAGTAACCATTGTCACGGGCGTGGGCCGCACGCTTTTGCGACTCAACCGCGTAGGCATCCACATCTTCACGGCTCCAGCCGGCCAAGGTGGCAATCAGGTCGGCACCAATGCCCTGAGGAACAAAACCGGTTTTCATGGCGAATTCCGGATCGCCGGCCATGGCACCGCCATTGGAGCCCATGGGCACACGGGACATACACTCAACGCCACCAGCAACAATCATGTCTTCCCAACCTGAAGCAACTCGTGCTGCAGCGGTATTAAATGCTTCAAGACCGGAGGCGCAAAAGCGGTCAAGTTGAACACCTGCAACCGACTCATCCCAGTCAGCGTTCTGGGCGATCATCTTCGCCACATCGCTGCCCTGTTCGCCAATTGGCGTCACACAACCAAACACCACATCGTCAACATAAGACGTATCGAGATCATGACGGGCCTGCAATTCACGCAACAGACCGGCTCCCAGATCGATGGGTTTAACGGTGTGCAGTGAGCCGTCTTTTTTACCTTTACTTCGCGGTGTTCTAACCGCGTCGTAGATATATGCGTTGTTGGTCATAGAGTAACCTCTTTATTCATTTTGGGTTGCCGCTGAGGGCAATAAAACAGGCATCCAAGCCTTGGGTTTCAAGAAACAGCGGTGAGTTTGTTGGAATCCCACCAGCCATTCATTGACTCGACTGAACAGAAAAATTGACATTTGATGGCACAGCTCTGCAACACTCGCATCTAGACAACTTTTACATTAAAAAATGAGCTCTAATACCTGTTCTTTTTATAAATCAGGTATCGACAGCATTCCGGATAAGTACCACCTAGCTTCCGAGACAGCATCGTTCCTGAGCTTTAATGGCACCTAAATCAAAATGTGAAATCCGTCATAAAAAGGACACCTGCCAACATTACTTTTTTGTCTAAGAGAATCTGTTCCAACGGCCGATATTTAGAACCATACTTCTAAACAAGAGGTGGCGTTATGATGATATTCAATGTTGTATATCGCCAGCAGTGTTACCGCTGGTTTACCCTGTTGTTGGCAATGACGTGTCTGTCACTGCCATTGGCGAGTACTTATGCCAGTGATACAGCCAATGGCTACATTCCCAACGATTTCAATTATTACAACCCCCTCAAGCACGGTCATAAAGGCAACAACTGGCTGACCAGCAAAGGCCTGAGTAATGAAGAACTGGCCAAGGCCGCAGAGGATATTCGTTCTTCCGATATGAGCATCCAACAGCGAGCCCTGAACCATCAATGGCTGCAAGAGCCGGAAGGGGATGGTTTGCATTTCGGCACCAAGGTGGTTTCGCGACTGGTGAAGATGGGGTTTCGCACCTACTGGGATGGCATGCGCAACAAGCACTACCGCGACAACAAGGTCGTTCCCGACAGCGCCGGTAACGGTAAAGTCAGTGAAGATGTGGATTACAAAATTCGCCTCTCCGATGACAAGGTAAAATTAAGCGTGCAGTACGAATTTTAGCTTGCCGTTGCTATAATCCGGCCCGCAATCATCAGCGGGCCTTTTTTATGTCTCAACCAACCAGTCACAACACCTCCCCTCAGGAAACCGTTGCCATCGCCGGCCTGATGCGCCGTTTGGGCGCCATGGTTTACGACAGCCTGATTTTGATGGCGGTCCTTATGGCCTATGGCTCCATCGCGCTGTTTGTTAAATACAAAATCTTTCAGGCGCCACACATTCAGGGTGAGAAGATGGAACTGGGGCTGATCGGTTTTGTGCTGATGCTGGTAGTGATCATCGGTTTTTACAGTTTCTTCTGGATGCGCGGAGGACAAACGGTGGGCATGAAAGCCTGGCGACTGAGATTGGTAAACGATCAAGGCCTGCCCGTCACCCTGACCCAGTGCATCACGCGATGCCTGTTTGCCTGGTTGTCTTTTGCTCTGGGTGGTATGGGTTATCTTTGGTGTCTGGTTGATCGCAACGGCATGGCAGCCCACGACCACCTGAGCCACACTCAGGTAGTCGTCCTGCCTAAACCGGATAAGAAAAAGACCAAGGGCCAGGGTAGTGAAAGAGGTTAATTGGCCCTTCTCAGCAAAACAAAGCCGATGACAAAGCAAAACAGCAAGGGAATCGCCACACCCAGTAACGGTGGAAAGCCAAATACCAGACTGGAGGGGCCCAGCAAATCCTGACTGGTGCGAAACACGATACCTACTATGACACCGGTAAAGATCCGAAATCCCATGGTCACCTCACGCAGAGGGCCAAAAACAAAGGAAACAGCGATCAAAACCAGACTTGCCGTAGCCAGTGGCTGTAACAACTTCTTCCAGAAAGCCAAGCGGTACTCTTTATTTTGTAAACCCTGCTGATTGAGGTAGTTGGAGTAGGAATACAGATCCGCGATCGACAGAGCCTCTGGGCTCAGAACCAGCACATTGAGAAGCTCCGGGGACAAATTGGTATCCCAACGTCGCTGGGCAAAACTTTCCACACTCATGCGATCCTCTGCAAAAGTGGTCTCCTTACCCCCCTCTTCCAGCCAGTGACTGCCCTGATAAATGGCCGTTTCGGAAAAGCTTGATGACAACAGACGCCCCTCCGCATCGAATTGATAGCGCGTCACGCCATACAATTTGCCATTGGGCAGCACCGCATTGAAATGCATAAACTCGTCGCCTTCGCGGTTCCATAGACCGTGCCGCGATTCAAGCGCCTGCTTATCGCCCATCACAATGGCCCGACGGCTTTCGCCGATCTGGTCGGTCAGCGGCGTTACGTATTCGCCCAGCAAAATGCCCACCGCGATAAAAACCATGACCGGTTTCATCACCGCCCAGGTAATCTGGTTAATCGAGACACCGGCAGCGCGCATCACCACCAACTCACTGGTACTGGCGAGCATTCCCAAACCAATAAGACACCCGACCAGAGCTGAAAACTGCAGCTGCTCATAGACACTGGCAGGCAAGGTTGTTGCGACGTAGCGCAGGGCCTCAACAAAGTTGTAATTGCCTTCAAGGTTGGACAGTTCATCAACCAAAGCAGCAATGGCATCCAATCCCACTACCACCAGTAGCACCATCAGAATGGCCGACGATACGGTGCGAGCGATGTATCGATTTAACTTGCGCATTATCGATCCTCACCGGCAGATTGAGAGGCCGATACCAATTTGGCGTGTTTGTTTTTTGCCATGACAATCTGAATATCGGGCCAGAAAATCAGCAGTGCTGCCAGCGCCAGAAACACCCCGTGTACCGGCCAGATACCGGGAACCGGAGACAAATTTCCGGATTCCAGTGCCCCTCTGGCCGCATTGAGGGAGACCAGATAGATGATGTAAATAAGAATCGCCGGAATCATTTGCACGTAGCGTCCCTGACGCGGATTGGTACGACTCAATGGCACTGCCAGCAGAGTCACAATCACCACCAACAAAGGCAGGGAGAAACGCCACTGCAAAGCCGCTGTATTTTCAAGACTGTCCTTTTCCATCAGCTCGGCAGTCGTCAACGAATCCGCTTTGACATTGCGACGATCGATACCGCGCGGCTGCTCAAGTAATTGGCGATAGGTATCAAACTCAATCACCTGATAATCCGCCTGCCCCGGACGACCACTGTAGCGGTAACCGTCATAGAGTTTCAGGTAGCGCTGCCCGGTTGCCTCATCGACCACCTGCTCGCCTCGCTTGGCCAACACCACATCGAGTTTGGCCTGCTCGCCTTCGGCGGCATCACCCATCTCGGCCATAAACACAATCTGCATTTCCTTGCGATCATCGCTGAGGCTTTCGGCATAGGTGACACCGGAACCACCATCGCTGGGCATAAAGCGGGTGGGCTTTAAATGATCGAACTCACTGCGCTTTTTCTGCTCATTCAGAATCAGCTCGGCTTTTTGCACCCCGGCAGGGCTGATAAAAAGACTCAACATGCCGACAATAACCGCAACAAACAGAGCCGGCATCAGGGTGTAGCCCAGCAGCCTGCGTGGACTGATGCCACAGGCTGAAAGAATGGTCATCTCGCTGTCCATATACAAACGACCATAGGCCATCAATATGGCGATGAATAATCCAAGAGGCAGCACCAGCTCCAGAAAGCCCGGTAAACGGTACCCCATAATGGCCAGTAACACGTCTGGTGCCAGTTTGCCCGCCGCGGCTTCCGCCAGATATTTAACAAAGCGTCCGCTCATAATAATCAGCAACAACACACCACTGATGGCAACCATGCTGATCAGGACTTCACGGGCCAGATACCTGAAAATAATCACAAAGCTTTCCGTTCCTCTAGATTTTAGCCACTCTGTTTGGCCTTTATCCGCCTCAGTGGATTCAATACCGCCGAGTCATGGCGTAAACTGTTCGGAATAATGAATCAGTAAAGCACAAACCGTGCATTATCCCGAAAACTGACGTCGTTGTCTTGAGGAGTCACCATGAAATTTCAGGCCAAGGTAGCCGAACTGTTAACCCACAAAAGCCAGTGTCTGGTTCTTCCCGTAGTCGATGGCAAAAAACAGCCACCGGCCACCCAGACTTTTGATAAAGCCTGCGGCAATATTGTCAGCCGTCTGCTTGACAGCGGTGATCTCAAGCCAAGAAATGGCAGCACCCTGCTATTGACTCAACAGCCGGGCTGCAGTTCCGAGCGAGTTCTGCTGATCGGCGTGGGCAATATGGACAAGGCCATCAGTTCCGACAACTACGCCAAACTGATCAATAGCGCCGCACTGGCACTGTCCAGAACCCCGGCAAAGAATGCCTCGGTGTTTTTTGGTGACATCAAAGTCGCCAATCAGGAAGAAAACTGGAAAGCCCGTCAACTGGCAAAAGCCTTCAGCAATGCCCTGTATCGGTTTGATGATTTCAAGAGCAGCAAATCGGCAAAACCAACTCTGAAAACCGTCACCTATTCAGTCAAACAACAGAAGCAGGTTACCGAGACCAATAAAGCCTTGAAAACCGGACTGGCCACGGCAAGCGGCATGAGCCTGGCAAAAACGCTGGGCAACCTGCCCGGCAATGTCTGCACCCCCGCCTATCTGGCCAATCAGGCCCGTAAAATGGCCCGCTCGGAGGCCAAACTGTCTGCCAAGGTTCTGGGGCAAAAGCAGATGCAGGAACTGGGCATGGGTTCATTTCTGTCGGTTGCCAAAGGCAGCGATCAGGAAGGCAAGCTGATTGTGCTCGAGTATAAAGGGGCCAAAAAGTCCGAAGCACCTTTTGTGCTCGTCGGCAAAGGCATTACCTTCGACACCGGCGGCATCAGCCTGAAGCCCGGTGCCGCCATGGATGAGATGAAGTACGATATGTGTGGTGCCGCCAGTGTCTTCGGAACACTGCAATCGGTGGTGGAACTGCAGCTGCCGATCAATCTGGTGGTGATCGTTGCTGCCGCCGAGAACATGCCCAGTGGTGGCGCCTCCAAGCCGGGTGACATCGTCACTTCCATGTCCGGCAAAACCATTGAAATTCTCAACACCGATGCTGAGGGTCGACTGGTACTCTGCGATGCCCTGACCTATGCCGAGCGGTTCAAGCCCAAAGCTGTGATTGACGTCGCCACCCTGACAGGTGCCTGTGTAGTTGCTCTGGGTGCCCACGCCACCGGCCTCTACAGTAACGACGACAAACTGGCCAACACCCTGCTGCAAGCCGGCGTAGCAGCACAGGACAAAGCCTGGCAAATGCCGCTGTGGGATGAATATCAATCCCAGCTCGACAGCAATTTCGCCGATATGGCCAACATCGGCGGCCCCAAAGCAGGCAGTGTCACTGCCGCCTGCTTCCTGGCACGCTTTACCGAAAGCTACCCTTGGGCACATCTGGACATCGCCGGTACCGCCTGGCACTCCGGCGCCAACAAGGGTGCAACCGGTCGTCCGGTCAGCCTGTTACTGGAATATCTGATGCAAGGTGCCTGATCTAAGTATGACCCGCATCAGCTTTTATATCCTGGGGGATGATAACGACGACGCCCGTAAATTGTTTGCCTGCCGTCTGGCTGAGAAAGCCTGGCGGGAGGGCAATCGTATTTACATTGCCGTTAATGATGCTGCCGAAGCCGAGGCGTTAGACCAACAGCTTTGGCGCTTCCGGCCCGAAAGCTTTGTCCCTCATAGCACCGAGCACAGTGAAACTCCCTCCGCAGCGGTAGTGATTGGCTGCCAGGATGACTGTGGTGACCACCACGATCTGCTGATTAACTTGCGCAGCCAGATTCCCAGTCATTTCAGCCGGTTTGAGCGGCTGGTTGAGATTGTCAGCCAGAGCGAAAATATTTTGACGGAAACCCGTGAGCACTTTACCTTTTACAAACAAAGGGGCTATCCGATTGAAACCCACAAAATCGGTTAATTAATTCCGAATTAGGATTATTGGCCCATAATAAAGGAGTGCCTTAAGGCACCTGTATAACACTGTCAGTTGAACGGAATACAAGCACCATGGCAGATCCAAAAGATTCCCCTGAAGCCATCCTCGGCGAACTGGAATCCATAAAAGATTTACTCTCTGAAGACGAGCTGGCAGCCATCCCGACACTTGAGGATGCTATCCCCCTATCAGCTACAACATCCGATAATGTCAACACGGACGCAGGCCTGCCGGATAGTGAATTGGCCGCTGATGAAGATCCACAGGATTCAGTTGAAGAGTCCTTTGATCTTTCAGACCTTCCACTGCTGACCGAAGCAGCAGAGGCCAGCGAACCTATCACAGAAGTCATCAAATCCCCCTCGCTGTTCTCCAGACCAATTGATCTGGATCTGGCACTGCTTTCACGAGAGCAGCCTGAAGCTGAGCAAATCAAACCAGCCAATACAGATGAACAAACCGTTGATGATGAAACATCTGACCAGTATTCGGCTGGTGAGGACATTGTTGGCGAGTTAGAGGTTGCGCAAGCAGTTGAAGCTGAAACTGTCGAAACCGAGTCTTCGCAGATACTGCCCGATCAGGAATCTGAAACTGATAACGGCACTGAAAACAGCGACAAAAGCGGACTCTCAGCATCCGATTTAGAACCGCTGATGGCTTCTGATTTAGAACCGCTGATGGCTCCGGATGCCCTTCCCGGTCAACAGAGCCTGTTTGAAGTACCGGTTCAGTCGGACGATAAAACCGGATCGACTTCTGCACCAAGAAAACCCGAGTTGCCGAAGGCACCCAAAGGTGAAAACCCGTTTCTGCCAAAACACATTCGCGAGCGGCTGCACACCGATCGCAGCCTGATGGATGTCATTAAAGACGAGCCAATATCAACTACACCCGGCTCATCATTACCGGACAAGGCTCAAAGCGACAGTAATAAATTACTGAATCTGGATCTGGGGGGTGACAGCATTGTCACTGTCAGTGCAGAGCAACTGGATGAAATTATAGAAAATGCCATTCAGGAAAGACTCAAAGGCATCGAATACAGCATCAAGGAAGAGTTGCTGGAATTGCTGGAACAAAAAACCAAAGAGCCGGAGTAAATCAACTCCGGCTCTGAGAATTCTTACTTAGCGCACTGGAACTGATAGTGCAGGAAGAAACCACTATCCGACGGTTCCACCCATTCTTCGTGCTTGGTCCAACCCTTGGGACAATATTGAGCCATTTGCACAAACAGACCGTTCAACGCTGACTGTGGCCCACCGGTAATGGTAAAGGGTTCGCGGATATTGAAAATCACCCCGGCGTTATCCAGCTCAGCCACCTCGGCAACCACCTGCTCCTGAGTGCCGGATACCGTCTTGGTTTCACCCGCTTCAACGCTGGATACCGCGCCCTTCTCGGCTGCAGCCGCTTTATCGTAGGTAGTTACAGTTTTTTTCTTGGAGAGAAAAGCGCCTCTGGATTGCGGGTCATACAGAGTAACCGGGTCATCGGCACATTCTACGTGCAGCTTGCTGAAATCCAGACTGTCAGCCATATCAACATTTTCTTCACAGCTCTCGTCTTTCGCAAAACCGGTGACCGAATACATGGCGACCAATACGCACAACAGCAATTTTTTCATTGTAATCTCCCAAGCAACAAAAGCTTCATTCAACTGTAATAAATAAATTCAGGGAAAAGAAAAGGGCGCCAAGGCACCCTTTTCCCAGAGTTAAGTTTTAAATCAGATTAAAACTTGTGCTCCATACCGATACCGTAAACAACTTCGTCTTCTTCCAGAGTAGAAGCGGCACCACTTTCAAAGTCATACTCAGTGTCGATAGTGGAATAGTAGGCATAAACCTTGGTTTTCTTGGCCAGCTTGTAGTCAACACCGAATACCAGAGCTTCAGTTTCGGCTTCGTCTTCAACTGCACCGCCGTCTTTCACTTCGTATTCGCCCTGACCGTATTGCAGCTTCCAGGTGAAGTCACCGGTCTTGTACTTGGCGCTCAGAGTGTAGCTGTCCTCGTCGTAAGACAAGTCAGTAACATTGGTGATGTTGGTTTCGTAGTTATCACCGTCTTCGGCAGTCTGAACAACCGCACCCAGAGTCAGATCACCAAAGCTGTAGGAAGCAACCAGACGAGTGATGTCCAGATTGTCTTTTTCTACGCTGCCGGATTTAACGTTCTCGTCGCGGGCAACGGCCAGGTACAGATCACCGGCTTTGTAGGTTACGCCAGCAGAGTAGCTGTCCAGCAGACCGTCTTGCTCGTTATCGTCATCAGAATCTTCACCCAGAACAGTCATCAAAGATGCTGAGAAACCGTTCATGGAAGGCGTAGTGTAGTTGATGATGTTGGAAGAACGGGTTTCACCGGACATCCAGTTTTTGATGTCACCACCTTCCAGATCGCCAAACAGATCAACTTTGGCTTGGGACAGTTTCAGAACGGTGTCGTGCTTACCAGCAAAAACAGTACCGTAGTTGCCGCTCAGGCCAACGTAGATATTGCGTTGTTCGAAAGTATCATTGTCCTTGCTGGAGCCAGAATCACCATCGTCCACATAGATTTCGAACTCAGCTTTGTAAATGGCGTAGAAGCCTTCAGACAACTCAGCCTTACCTTTAACACCAATGCGAGAAGCGTTGCTGTTCAGGTTCCAGCTATCTTCTTCTTCGAAACCAACGGTATTTTCATCGTAGGAAGCGTTAACGGCAGTCACGTTCATTTTACCGTAGATCTTGCCATCGATTGGGCCCACAGCCATAGCGGACATAGGCAGAGATGCAGCAATGGCAGAAGCCAGCAGTGCTTTTTTCAACATGGTGTTATCCCCTCTTAAGGACATCTAAATAATCTTGTTAGTAGACTTAAAATTTTCTAACGCGACCAAGGTGTCTGATTGCGTTTGCGGGACATATTCTGTTATTTCAATGTGTCAGAAATATTACGAACGCAAAAAAGAGGAGAAAAAAAGGGAACTTTTTGGTGCACAGCTCTAACACCGAGAAAAACAGTCAATTTCGGCGAAAAACCAACCAAAATCACACAAATAAGCAAAAAAGCTATAAAACAATGTCTGATTGATAGAGCTGTTCGAGCAATTGCTCTCCCATTACTACCAATTTTTCAGGCTCCGGATGCTGCATTTCAGCAGCCAATTGCAACAAAACCGCCCGGCCAGACTCGTATTCGCCGGATGCCATCAGGTTGAGCAATCGGGTCGTCATGGCATTGCTGGCCATAAACTGCACCTGATCAGCACGGTTGCGATAGACGATCAGAAATGTCGGTTCTTCCGGAGGAGCATCAGGCTGATATTCGGGCCCGAGCAAATGCACCGGGTATTGATAGGACAGACACCAGGCCAAAGGGGATAAAGTGGGTAATCGCTGCAACAGTTCATGACTTTCCAGCTCCGGGCGATTTTCGGGGATCGATTCCTCTGAAACATCCAGTGCCAGCTCAACCCACTCATAATGAGCCAGTTCCAGCATAAAGTCCGGGTCACAGTCTCTGGGCTCATGCTCATCCTGAAGATAGCGCAAAAACTCCTGACTCACCTCGAGAAAATAGGGGCTCTCTGACTGATGAACCCGAATAAAACTGCGCACCAATAGCTGCCAGTCAGCCTCATCATAGAGACTGCTCAGGATGGGAAAGCCACCACGGATAAAACCTTCAATATTTTTAAAAATCAGATCCCGGTAAATTTTTAGTCGGCGCTCTTCAATATGATCGGGTGCGGCATGAATAGCTGGATCGCGCAGATGGTCCGCCAGCATCTTCTGAGTTTCAATAAAGGTGGTCATGACAGATGAGCCAATTCTGGAGCAGAATTTGAAGAGGCATAGTCTGCCTGCAGGGTTTTGATGATATCAAGCTCACGCTGCAGGACATCCACCGGCGGGATATTAAAATCTCGTTCGAGCAGTGTCGGCTTGACGCCAAAGATTTGATAAGCCTGAGCCAGCAGATCCCATACCGGATCAATCACATCGGCACCGTGAGTATCGACACGCAGGTCTTCGGCTTCATCATAATGGCCTGCCACATGAATATACGCCGTGCGTTCACCGGGTAATTGCTTGAGAAACTGTTGCTCGTCATAGCCATGATTGATGCTATTGACGTAGATATTATTGACATCCAGCAACAGGTCGCAGTCCGCCTCTTGAATGACCGCATTGATAAAATCAATCTCTGGCATTTCCTGTTGAGGCGCACAATAGTAAGAGGCGTTTTCCATGGCAATGCGTTCACCGAGAAAATCCTGTACCTGCTTTATTCGCTCTGATGTGTGCCTGACTGCGGCTTCGGTAAAAGGTATCGGCATCAGATCGTAGAGATGCCCGGCGTCACTGCAATAGGTCAAATGCTCGGTATAACGCATGATCCCGTGCTCACGCATAAAGGCTTTGATGTTCTTGAGCAGTTCCATATCCAAAGGATCGGTTGAACCTATGGACAAAGACAAACCATGGCAGACAAACGGAAAACGCTCTGTGTACTCGCGAAAAGACTTGCCAAGACGGCCACCTACACCGATCCAGTTCTCCGGAGCCACCTCCATAAATTGAACGGTTTCGGTGGATTGATCTCGCCAATCATCAAGCATGGTTCGGCGTAAACCAAGACCTACTGAGGCAGGTTTATCGGGAAAGATATGGCTCATAACGATAAATTTTTACATCCCGAATTTACACACTATCATCCTGAGCAACGCGAAGGATCTTTATAAGATTCTTCCTCCCTCTGGTCGTCAGAATGACAAGGGGTAATAGTCGTCTGAATGACAAGGTGGTAATAGTCGGCAGAGTGAAAAGGTCGTAACGACATTCAGTAAGTGGGCTTCAATAACTGAAGCCCAAAGCAGCATTAACCGCCACACTTACCTTCGCCACACTTACCTTCCAGGCCTTTACCTTTGCCCATTTCTTTACCGCGCTCACTGGCATGACTGCCACCGCACTTACCTTCGCCACATTTACCTTCTTTTTCAGCTTTGGCGCCGCCGCATTTGCCTTCACCGCATTTGCCTTCTTTGGCAGCCTTGTCACCACCGCATTTGCCTTCGCCGCACTTACCTTCCTTACCCGCTTTTTCACCGCCACATTTGCCTTCACCACACTTACCTTCGGCGTGATTACCTGCCAGGTTATAACCTGATTCCAGTGGTTGAGCCGCAAATGGATTCTCGACAGCGGAAGCCATTGGCGCCAATGCAACACTGGCAACAAAAGCAGCGCCCACGGCTGCAGCGATAGGAGTTTTTTTAGTAGAGGACATTATTGTTTTCCTTTTTGGTTTATAAAGAGAGAAATGTTTTCACATCGGTAATATCTGACCAAAACACTGTGAATTAGTTTCCAGCGAAGTCAGGAAATTTCAAGAAAAAATATAATAACTCCCGTTGGGCCCGCTCTGGCTTAAGCCAGACAACGAATCTCTTCCACTGCCTGTGTCTTTTTATTATTCAGCCAGTGCAACATATGCACAAAATGATCACTGCAGGCATCCCGGTGAGTCAACATGGAAGTGTAGTCGTAATTGCGACTATTGCCATTGCCTCTACCCAACAACAGTAACTGCGCATCATGACGTCCAAGTTCAGAGACCCACAATCGCGTATCATCAATACCACCTAACAGACGATCTTTTGCCGCGGAAAAATAAAGGCAGGGAGGCAAATATCTGGACGCAAGTGCCTGTCGATAATCAAAATCGTCCGTCAAATCTCGCCACAGCGGCTGCTTCTGCCACTGTTCCAGATCCGACAGCAAGCGACGTCCGCAACCGCTGCCCGGCAGTCCCTTTGAATGTTCCTGCTTGCAAGCACCGATGGAAATCGCTGACTGCCAAACCATATAACGAATTGCCTTACCAAGACTGCCCAGCTCACAGCGCCTTGACGCAGCAAATTGGACCATGCCCAACACTTGTGCGGGCAACAGATCCAATCGCGCCATACAACTGAGCAGTAAGACATTACCCAAACCGTGGCCAACCCAGAACTGAGGTTCTCTGGGACGTATTTTGGCAACTGCGGCCAGATGGGCGGGAAGGTCCTCAAGGATTAGCTGGTGTAAATCCAGGCTGGCATTAAGGCCGCCGGGCAGATTGACACTGGTTGAACAGCGTAGCTCAGCAACAAACACATCAAACCCGGCATCGGCCAGATAACAGGCCAGACCAGCATCAGCCTCATCTGGAGCAAAGACACTGGGGCTTTCGTTGAAACCGTGCACCATAAACACCGGCGTGCTTTTATGGGCAGTATCAGAATTGGCGTAATAACGATGGAGAGTCAGGCTCACGCCGGACACATGGACCGGATACTCTTCCTTGACCAGACGGGCGTTACCCCAGGAGAAAATCCCCATAAGCAAAACTCAATATACTTCTTTAAAAACAGCGTACACAGGAACGCATCTCGCTGCCAGTTTCAGGGCCATAAATTATCCGGCAGCTTCTGACCACAATTTTTGCAGGCGCTTGGCCGACACCGGTTTTACGGTTTTAAGGGTCTGGGCAAACAGGGAAACCCGATATTCTTCCAGCATCCAGCGGTACTCAATCAACTCCGGTTTACTCCAGACTTCAGCCTCTCCCATCTTCTCAGACAGGTTGTACCACTTATCCCACAGCTCATTGACTTCGGAAGTCCAGATTTTATCCTTTTGAATCTGTGAAGCCACCTTTTCGAGACGCATCTGCATGGCTTTTAAATAGCGATTGTACTGCTGCAACCACTGCCTGGGCACCTGGAACAGAAATCCGGGATACACCAGCTGGGAGAGTTGCTGATTGATATCACCAGCGGCCGTTGCAATTGCCAGAGCATTCTTATTGGTCTTGATGGCTTTTTTGATGGCAACAATCTGTGTCAGCGCATCCACCAGAATTTTTTCATAATCCTGGGCCACTGTGACCACTGCGTCTGCCCCCTGCTGCAAACAGGTCTCAAATTCAGCGTGGCTGCGTGGCAGTGGGCGCTCACTGAAACAGGCTTGTGCAACAGCCGCCATAATCAAATCATCTACCACCTGCTCGCGTCGACCCAGAGAAACAACGGTTAATCCAAGATCTTTACCTTTCAGTAATTGTTTGCGCAGATATTTTACGGTCTGATTGAGTGACAGCACACCCAGACGAGTCACGCCCCGTCGTGAGAGGTAGTTGGCCTCAACCGGGTTATCTTTCAGGCTCAGGGTTACCGATGTATTGCTATCGAGTAACACCGGGTAAGCCGTAATGGCCATACCCGCGCGCTGCAGTTTTATGGTTTCAGGGAAGGTTTCAAAATCCCATTGAGTGATCTCGGTTCGCTCAAAATCATCGTCCTTGCTTTGCAGCGTATTCTGGATTTTATCCCGATACTGATCTCTTAAAGCTTTAAGATCACGGCCCTGCGACAACACCTTGCCATTGGCATCCATCACCTGAATATTGAACCGATAATAGTCATCAACGCCATCAATATTCCAACACTCCTGCGGCACATCAACACCGGTATGACGCTTTAACTGATGGGCCAGAGCTTCACACAATGGCGTATTATCAGCTTTTAACACGGCCAGAGCCTTGTCGACATAAGCCGGTACCGGAACAAAATGTTTGCGCCATTGCTTGGGCAGCGCTTTGACCAGAGCAATGCATTTATCGCGCAAGATACCGGGGATGATCCACTCCAGACGCTTCTCCGGCACCAGATGCAACGCCGCAACCGGCACCTGCATGCTCACGCCATCTTCCGGGTGATTGGGTTCGAAGTGATAGGCCAGTGGAAAACTCAGTCCTTCATGAGTTAATTCGGTAGGAAACTGGGCCTCCGATACAGCACTGGCGTCGTGCTGCATCAAATAGCCTTTTTCCATGCCCAACAGATTGGGATTCTGTTGCTCGGAATCTTTGCGCCAGCGCTCAAACCCAGCCAGATTGACGACGTCTTTGGCGACCCGCTCCTCATAGAAACGAAACAGGATTTCATCGTCCACCAGAATATCCCGGCGTCGGGTTTTGGCTTCCAGCTCGTGAATTTCTTCAATCAACTGCTGGTTGTGTTTAAAGAACTGGCCCTTGCCACGATACTGCCCCTCGACCAGAGCGGCACGAATGAATATCTCCCTCGACAACTTCGGATCAATCTGGCTAAACCCTACCCGCTGCTTCTCAACCAGTATCAGACCATAGAGGCTGACGCACTCATAGGCCATCACCTGGCCGCTTTTGACATCAAAGTGGGGTTCGTATTGATTGCGCTTAAGTAAATGTTCCGCCGCTTTTACCACCCAGACAGGATCAACCCGGGCCACCTGATGGGCGAATACTCTGGAGGTTTCCAGCAATTGCCCCGCCGCAATCCACTTGGGGCTTTTCTTGGCCTGCGAGGAGCCGGGAAAGATGTGGAAGCGGCGATTGCGCGCCCCAAGGTATTCCTTATCCTCTGCCTTTGAACCGATTTGCCCCAGCAGGCCGGGCAGCAATGCCCGATGAATCGAATCGTAATTGGCCTCATTGCTATTGGGTTTGAGCGACAGTTTTTTACAGGCCAGTAATAGCTGATGGTGAATCTCACGCCATTCCTGCAACCGTAGAAAAGAAAGAAACTCACGTTTACAGAGCTTGCGAAATTGGCTTTTGGACAGTTCCTGCCGTTGCTCCTCGACGTAATTCCAAAGGTTGATGTAGGCGATAAAGTCCGAGTGTTCATCACGGAAGCGGCGATGTTTTTCATCCGCCGCCTGTTGTTTGTCTGCCGGTCGTTCGCGGGGGTCCTGGATCGCCATGGCACTGACAATCAACAACACCTCTTTCAGGCTACCCAGTTTGGCCGACTCCAACAGCATTCGCCCAAGTTTGGGATCCAGCGGCAAGGTCATCAGCTGCCGGCCGAGGCGGGTCAACTTACCCTTGCGATCAACCGCCTGCAGTTCCTGCAACAATTTGAAACCATCATTGATCAGCCGCTGGTCCGGATTATCCACAAAAGGAAAGTCGCGAATATCACCAATACGCAGATTGAGCATCTGCAGGATAACTGCCGCCAGATTGGTGCGCAGAATTTCCGCATCGGTAAATTCCGGACGTTGGATAAAATCGTCTTCGTCATAGAGGCGATAACAGATGCCCTCACTGACCCGGCCACAGCGGCCTTTTCGCTGATTGGCACTGGCCTGGGAGATAGCCTCTATGGGCAAACGCTGAATTTTTGAGCGGTAACTGTAACGGCTAACCCGTGCATAACCGGGATCGATCACATAGCGAATACCGGGCACGGTAATGGAGGTTTCTGCAACATTGGTGGCAAGGACAATCCGACGACCTCGATGGGACGCAAACACCTTATTTTGCTCCGCCAGACTCAGGCGCGCGTACAGTGGCAACACCTCCAAATGGGGAAACTGAGCGCGACGCAGGGCCAGGGCCGTTTCACGGATATCCCGCTCGCCACTGAGAAATACCAGAATATCTCCGCCTCTCTTACCCGAAGCGGATTCCTGTTTGAGGATTTCATCGACGGTGGCAACGATGGCCTCCGGCTGATCTTCCTCTTGATCCGCCATGGGCCGATAGTGCGTGGTCACCGGATAGGTGCGCCCGGACACTTCCACTATTGGCGCGGCGTTACCACTGGCATCGGTAAAGTGCTTGGAGAAACGCTCCAGATCAATGGTTGCCGAGGTAACAATGACCTTCAGGTCGGGCCGTTTCGGCAAAATACTTTTGAGATAACCCAACAGGAAATCAATATTAAGGCTGCGCTCGTGAGCCTCATCGATGATTAAAGTGTCGTATTTATTCAGATAACGATCGTTTTGAATCTCGGCCAGCAGAATACCGTCGGTCATCAACTTGATGTGGGTATTATCCGAGGAGTGATCCGTAAAACGCACCTGATAGCCCACAGCTTCACCTAACGGGGAATTGAGCTCTTCGGCAATGCGGCTGGCCACGGTTCGGGCAGCGATACGTCTAGGTTGGGTATGACCAATAAGGCCATCGACACCGCGCCCTATCTCTAGGCATATCTTAGGTAGCTGGGTGGTTTTACCCGAACCGGTTTCGCCGGCGAGAATAACGACCTGATGTTGCTCCAGAACGCTTTTGATTTCATCGGCTCGCTCACTGATGGGCAAGCCTTCGGCCAAAGTCACCACTGGCCGATTGGCCAGACGCTGCTGTCGCAGGGTCATGGATTTCAATACTTGATCCTGCAAACTGGAAAGCGCTTTATCGCTGGGCTTGCCCTGCTCTATAAGAGATTTAAGATCTTTTAATTTGCGCGACAGGCGAAAGCGATCCCGCCCCATGGTTTGAGAAACTTGCTGCTGCAGCTCTTTAAGGGTTTCATTCATACAAAAACAACCGTCATCGCGAGGCTCGCAATGACGGCAATTGGCCAAATAAGAAAACGCTATTTTGCCAGATACTTGATACCCCGCTCCAGTCCCTCAATGGTCATGGGGAACATGCGGTCTTCTATCAGTTGACGGGTAATATCGATGGACTGGGTATGGTTCCAGTACTTTTCCGGGGTGGGGTTAAGCCAGATGACCTTGTTGTAAGTGTCTGTCAAACGTTTCATCCAGGCCTGCCCGGGCTCTTCATTCATATACTCGACACAGCCATACTGACTGACAATCTCGTAGGGCGCCATGGAGGCATCACCCACAAAGATCACCTTGTAATCACTTGGATAGGTATGCAGCACATCATACAGAGACGTGGTTTCAGTGGTCCGACGGCGATTGTCTTTCCACACTCGCTCGTAGATAAAGTTATGAAAGTAGAAATACTCCATGTGCTTGAACTCGGTCTTGCAGGCAGAGAACATCTCTTCACAGACTTTGACGTAGGGGTCCATGGAGCCACCCACATCAAAAAACAGCAGCACTTTTACAGCATTGTGTCGCTCTGGCACCATTTTGATATCCAGAAAGCCTGCGTTATTAGCCGTGGACTTGATGGTATCGTCCAGATCCAGTTCTTCAGCGGCACCTGTTCGGGCAAATTTGCGCAATTTGCGCAGAGCCACCTTGATATTGCGCGTGCCTAACTCAACCTCGTCGTCAAGATTCTTAAACTCGCGTTTTTCCCAGACCTTGGCGGCGGATTTATTGCGACTCTGACCGCCAACACGGATGCCTTCAGGATTGAAACCACTGTTACCAAACGGCGATGTACCGCCGGTACCAATCCACTTGTTGCCTCCCTGATGACGCTTTTTCTGCTCTTCAAGGCGCTTTTGAAACTCCTCGATCAACTTTTCCAGACCGCCCAGAGATTCAATCTTGGCCTTCTCTTCCTCGGACAGCTGCTTCATAAACTCGGCGCGCGTCCAGTCATCCGGAATCAGGGCTTCGACAATGCCGTCAAGATTTTCCAGGCCTTTGAAATAGGCACCAAAAGCCCGGTCAAACTTATCGAAGTACTTTTCGTCCTTGATCAAACAGGTTCTGGAAAGCAGGTAAAAATCGTCCACACTGCCAAATGCCAGTTTCTTCTCCATGGCTTCAAACAGCACCAGAAGCTCTTTCAGTGAAACCGGCACTTCGGCTTTGCGCAAGCCGTAGAAAAAATTGACCAACATGGACTCTACCTCCTAGCCTCAACCAACCTGCTTAAGCGTTTTGACGACGAGTCATAAATGCCAGACGTTCCAGTAAGTGAACGTCCTGCTCGTTTTTCAGCAGTGCCCCGTACAGCGGAGGAATGGCCTGACGAACATCGCTGTTTTGCAGAACTTCGTCGGGAATGTCGTCTGCCATCAACAATTTAAGCCAATCCACCAGTTCAGAAGTGGAGGGTTTTTTCTTCAAACCCGGCACCTGACGAACATCAAAGAAGATATCCAGAGCATCTCTGACCAGAGTCTGTTTGATATCCGGGAAGTGAACGTCGATGATCTGCTTCATCACTTCACGATCCGGGAAGTTGATGTAGTGGAAGAAACAGCGGCGCAAGAAAGCGTCTGGCAGTTCTTTTTCGTTGTTACTGGTGATGATCACAATGGGACGTTTCTTGGCTTTGACCACTTCACCGGTCTCGTAAACAAAGAATTCCATCTTATCCAGCTCTACCAGCAAATCGTTGGGGAACTCGATATCGGCCTTATCGATCTCATCAATCAGCAGCACCACTTGCTCATCGGATTCAAAGGCCTCCCATAACTTACCCTTTTTCAGGTAGTTGGCGATGTCATGCACCTTATCATTACCCAGTTGCGAATCGCGCAGACGGGAAACGGCATCGTATTCATAAAGGCCTTGCTGCGCTTTGGTGGTGGACTTGATGTGCCACTGAATCAGGCGCATGCCCATGGATTCGGCTACCTGTTCGGCCAGCATGGTTTTACCTGTGCCCGGCTCACCTTTTACCAGCAGTGGTCTTTCCAGTGCCACAGCGGCGTCTACGGCCATACGCAGATCATCGGTGGCAACGTACTGTTGTGTACCTTCAAATTTCATTATGAATACTCCCGAAAAACGTGGGCGATAGTCTACCACAACGCTCAGGCTTTACGGTGGCGATCTATGCCAAAAGGAATAACAGAAACAGTCAGGGGTTAACCCGGATGACGCACCATCAACAGCAGCTTCCTGCCCTGTTTCAGGTATCGGTGGTAGGCCTCGAGCATATACGGCTCAGCTGCCTCTGGGGCTATGGTGGTAAACCCGGACTGGGCATAAAAGGATTCAAGATGATCAAATGGATAGCAATAACACAGCACCTGTGTCAGAAAAGGCAACATCCCGTTCAGCAGCACCGTTCCCACCCCTTGACGACGATACTCTGGTGCCACACACATACTTCTGAGGAAATAGACGCCATCTTGGCGATACTGGAGCCGAACCGCCGCAATCATCTGTTGATCTGAACGAACAACAAAAACCACATCTTCCCTGCCAGCCTTGGCGGAGTAACGACAGCTTTTATAAAATTTATTGACCAGAGGCAGCAGCTGAGAATCCAGCTGCTCCACCAGGTAATCGCCTGCCCCTGACTCAACCGCTGACATCAGTCTTTGTCTTTTTCGTCACCGTTGTCGATCAGATCATCGAGTGAGTCCGGTGAAAAATCATCCAAAGAGAAACCCGGGCCGTCGTCCTCAGGCTCCTCAGCCATATCGGGCTCAGGGATCAAATCCGGCTCTTCAGTCAGGCCATCGGGATCCTGCAAGCCTGCCAGTAACTCGTCTGCCTCGGCAGACAACTGCGCCTCATTATTTAGATCCGGGATATCTTCATCCTTGATCTCTTCGGAAGCGAGATCAATGGCAGCACCATCCGTGGCCTGATCAAGGTCTTCTCCTGCCGAAGCATCCATATCCGGTTCAGCGTCTGGAGCGTCTTTTTCAATCGGCTTGGTCTCTTCATCGATTTGCTTTTCCAGCTCCTCCAGAGCATCCTCGCCGCTGCCGCCCATAATCGCGCGATAGGCAAAGAAGGCCAACACTACAATCAGGATATTGCCAACACCGAGCCCAACATAAAGCGGCCAGTTACTGCTCTCTTCTTCGGCTTCAGGCTCGACTGCGTCGGCAACCGGCTCGGGATCAGCTTTAGGAGGCTCAGGTTTGGCGACAGACTCCGCGGGTACAGGTTTTGGCTCGACTTTTGGCTCTACTATGGCCTCGGGAACAGTCTCCTGCACCAGTTCTGTCACAGGCTCTGGTACCACATCATCAATGACCGGCACCTGAAATGGATTGTCTTCACTAGGGAAACTGAAGGTAATGGTTTCGGGATCAACATCAAACTTGCCGCCCTCTTTATCGATACCACTGATGCGCAAACGAACCTGATAAACCCCTTCGGTATCGGGCTCCAGTAACAGTTCCCACTCATCAGCGGCATTGAGGGTCAGAGGCTTAATGGCACTGCGTCCCTTTGGATCTTTAATACGGGCCACAACCTGGGTTTGATCTGGCTCCACCAACTGGCTATGGGCACGCACTTTAACCAGCTGCTTTTCACTTCCGCCAAGAATCAGCTTCTCCAGCTCCGTTTCAAACGGCACTCGAACCGTAATCGGGTGATTAAACTGGCGCTGAAAGCTTTTGCCATCAACCAATACCGAGACATTGTAACGCCCCTCTTCGCGGAACATGTCCAGAGCCTGACTGTAGATTCCATTCGCCGGTGGACTGTCTTTACTCAGTTTCTCGGACCACTCGCGGCCATTGGTTTGATTGAGCACCAGACTGTCTATATCCAGAAGTCCCAGAAATTCAGGATCCGTAACCGTATTTTTGTTGTCCTGCAGCAACAGCGACAAACGCGTTTCTTCTTCGATAAACAGATTACTGGGCAGTGGTTTAACCAACAACTTCAGGTTACTGACGATACTTACCCTGCTATCGGGCTCAATGTCAGCCAACACCTGCCACTCACCCTCAAGCGGTCTTTTCACTGTGATCAGATCGTACTGATCGGTTTTATACCAGCTGACATCCGGCTCTTCTTTATCGAACCGATACTCTGTTTTATCCGGGCTAACTAATTGGGTGGGCTCTGCGCTGGAGCGAAATATAAGGGCCGTAAACTCTTCAATACTGGAATCCACCAGAAAGGTATTTTCGGTTAAAGGAACCTGTTCAGTGGGTGCCGCCTGATCAAACACCCGCAGAAAAAT
The DNA here is from genome assembly GCF_040362265.1 of Candidatus Pelagadaptatus aseana. Lineage (NCBI taxonomy): Bacteria > Pseudomonadati > Pseudomonadota > Gammaproteobacteria > Cellvibrionales > Cellvibrionaceae > Candidatus Pelagadaptatus > Candidatus Pelagadaptatus aseana. The sequence goes on along the minus strand of NZ_BAABNJ010000002.1, from coordinate 440,947 downwards.
TTTCAGTAGCTCATCGGCGTCTTCTGCAACTTCAGAGACACCATCGGTTGCCACGGCCAGCTTATCCAGCAATGCCTTATCGGCATTATCCGATAAGGCAATGGTATGAACCGTGTAGCCACTTTCCTGCAATTGCGGCAAAACTTCATCAACAATACGACGCCATTCCGCCTGATTTTTTTCGGGGTCTTTATCGACATCAACCATGCCGTCGGTCAGCAGAATCAGACTGGTGTCGTAATCACCACTGAGCTTGTCATTGTCATAGGTGGCCTTTTCAATGGCCTCGCCAATATTTGTGAACAAGCCAACGGAATTGATTTCAGCAGATTTGTCCATGGCATCGTCGCGCCAGGACTCTGTAACCGGGCGGTGAGGCACCAACATATTGATGTACTTGCCGAAGGTCCAAACCCCGGCTTTGCTGTCTTCGGGCAATAATTTTACCAACAGCTCCAGCGCTGGCTTGCGCAAATTGGAAGGGTCGTTTTGTTTCATGCTGCCCGAGACGTCGATAACCACTCGCACATCTGAGGGCTTGTTCTCAACAATGGCCAGACTGTTTTCTTCAACCGCAGCTTGCGACCAGGCGGACACCGCAGCCAGCATCCCCATGGAAACGATCACCCAATGCCACAAACCCTTCATAATCCTACATCTCTTTCCGTTCAATCACTGTTGAGGAGTTCACACCAGTGAATCCATTACCCGGCGTCCCTTCTCGGTCAGATACCAGCGAACTCCCTTCTGCCCACTGATCTTGCCCGCAAGATCTTTAGCCACCAAAACAGCCAGTGTTTTGCTCATGGTGGACTCATCCGTACCGGCTTCCCGACACAACCCCACCATGGAGCGAAAGATAAAACGTCCACAGCCCAGGGTTTTCAAGACTTTTGAAGAGGTAACATCCAGCTCTTCAACCTCCAGTTCTTTTAACGCCTCTTCGCCCATATCCTGCTCGGTTTCGGTTTCGATCAGGGGCAACAGTTCTTCCTGCATCAGTCGCAGCTCATGGAGAGTCGCATCAGACTGGGAGCGCGCCAAATGGGCCTCACGCAAAATACGATCGGTGGTATTGATAATAAAAATGCGCGAAGCGATAGCCGCAATCAGACACAGCCCGGTGTAGATCAGCAATCGGGAAGGGTCACCCTGAATTTCCAGAATAAGATCGCTGTTAACCAGATCGAGCACTACCGGAACCAGAAAGGCCGCGCCTACACCGATAAAGATGCAGCGTATGATACTGGCAGGATCAGTATTATCCTGATTCATCTGGTAAAAATTAATCAGCCCGCCAAATACGCCAGCCGATAACATTACCCCTGCCAGGATAAAAATATGATACGTCATTCCGTTTCCCCTAGAGTTTTATTATTGATATACAGACGCGCCGGCACTTGTGCGCCGACAAATATCCCCATTTATAGCAGTTCGCCACCCATAGAACAAAACTCTAAACTGATGATTGACCCCGTCCGAAGACTGTCCTTGTATCGGTTAGCGGCCAACTGCCAAAAAAATGGAGTATTAATTAGTGGCAGTCTCTCTCTCAGGACGAGCATGAATGCTTTCGTGAAGCATTTCCTGACGCTGTTGCTCCAGAAACTGCAGTTGTTGATTTTGTTCACGCTTATAACGAGACCAGAAAGAAGCCAACACGCCCAACACCATGGCAACCAGCCAGCAACCCAATAGAGGCAGGCCCACCCGTTCTGGAGCGCCCTCAAAGACCGCCTCCATCACAAACATGATGATGGCGGGCGCCATCAGAGTCTCGCCATCACCAATAACATAAGGAAATAGCAGCAAAACCATGCCGGTAACACGAAGACTGTTCCTTACCAGCAACAGACCAATGTTGCGGGTATTGACCCAAAGCGCCCAAATTAAAATCAGAGAACAGCCCAGATAAATTGCCCAGGCCATCAGATAACTGTCAGTCATTTTATGCTCTTAATATCCTTGATGGTGCACCGGATCACTCCACCCAGTGAACAATAAAATCTTCATAATCCTCTTCCGCCACTGCGGATTCAGGAAATATTTTACCTTTAACGGAAATCCCCGCACGGTGAACCGAATCGGGATCACCACTGATCAGTGGATGCCACGGCTGCAGAGGTTTACCTTCTGCCACCAGACGATACGCACAAGTTACCGGCAGCCAGTGGAACTGATCGACATCAGCGGGACTTAAATTGATGCAATCGGGTACCAGCTGCAGACGCTCTTCATAGCGCTGACAGCGACAATCTGCGGAGGACAGCAAACGACAGGCAATATTGGTGTAATAAACCTGGCCATCGTCCTCGTCTTCGAGCTTGTGCAAGCAGCACTTGCCGCACCCATCGCAGAGACTTTCCCACTCTTGCGCGGACATCTGGTCAAGAGTTTTGGTCTGCCAAAAAGGTTTTGCTGCCACAGCGGTCAGAACAGATTGATTTTGGTATTGTGGGCGTTGATGCGGCGCATTTCATCGTCTTTTGGCGGCGGCATCTGTAAGTAAAAGCCTGGATCCTCCAACTGTTCCAGCACCCGAGCTGCATCGGCCCTACCCAGCTTTTTCTCTGGCGTGAGCAACATGGTCATAACATGTTGCGGCTTGCCGAACTTGTCCAACAGAGCCTCTGGCACCTTGTCTAAACCCTCTTCCTTTTTTACGTAGAGATACATCTCATCTTCGTTAGGGCTTTTAAAAATATCGCAAATAACTTTCATAGCTTTCATTACTTCTTGATCACACTGTTTATCTCGGTGGCCAACGCATCCCCCATCAAAACCTGACGCCAGCCTTTGAGGTTATCCGGAAAACTCAAGCAGGATTGCTCAAGCGCAGCACGCACCATGAATTCAATGTCTTTTTTACGCAGTAATATCTCTGGCGGAACCCCCAGATCTTCAGCAAACTGCTGTTGCACTTTCTTCAAAGATTTGACCAGATCACCGGATTCCGGTGACAAAGGCCGTGGCAGCCGGTGAGGACAAAATTCCTGGGGTAATCGGTAGGCTTGATCAATAATTTCCAGCAACTCGTTACCATCGCTGTTGATAGTCCTCGGGGGCATCCCCTCGAGACGCTTCAAGTCTTTAATTTCTGTCGGTCGCAACCGCGCCATATCCCACAGAGTGCGCTCTTTGATCAGACGATTGCGTGGGATATTGCGATCACGGGCCTCACACTCTCGCCAGGAGGCCAGCATCTGCAAACAAGCCAGCTGTTGTCTGTTGAGCTTCCAGGCAGATTTTATCTTGGTGTAGTAGGTTTCCGGGTCCGGCTCTTGTTTGGCCGCGGTGATCACGCCCGCACACTCCTCCAAAACCCAGGTAAGACGCTGCTGCTCGGTCAATTTTTTTACCAGCAGGCCATAGATTACCGGCAGATAAGCCACATCCAGCGCGGCATAACTCATTTGGGAAACACTCAATGGACGCTGCAGCCAATCCGAGCGAGTTTCACTCTTGGCCACTTCAATACCGAGACTGGCTTCAACCAGACGGGCGTAGCCCATGGAAAACCCCAGCCCTGCAAACGCCGCGGCTATCTGTGTATCAAAAACAGGGGCAGGAACAACCCCAAGAAAAGATTGGAACACCTCCAGATCTTCCGAACAGGAGTGCATGACCTTGGTCACCCGCTCATCGCAAAGCAGGCGGGAAAAAGGCCCCAAATCATCAATAGCCAATGGATCAATCAGATAGCATCCCTGACCATCGCCCACCTGAAATAATGCCGCATTGGGGAAAAATGTGGTGGTACGCATAAACTCAGTATCCACCGCGATGGCCGCCTGCTGGCACCATTGGTCGCACAGTCGTGACAATTCGGCACCATCATCAATCCAGACGGGCTCGGTCGCGATCAAATTTTCTGTCTGCGCCATTACACCGCCCGCCTTGATGATAGTGCGTGAGCCAGAGTACCACCATCAATGTATTCCAGCTCTCCCCCGAGCGGAACGCCATGGGCAATTCGGCTGACATCAACCCCAAGGTGCTTGGCCTGCTCTGCTATGTAGTGCGCCGTGGCCTCACCTTCAACCGTCGGATTGGTGGCCAGAATAACCTCTTTGATTTCACCTTCCTGCAACCTGGCCAATAACACGTCGATGCCAATATCCGCCGGGCCAATACCATCAATAGGGGAAAGATGCCCCAACAGCACAAAATACAATCCCTGGTAGGTGCCGGCCTGCTCCAAAGCCAGCACATCGGACGGGTTTTCAACCACGCACAGCAAGCTATGGTCGCGGCGAGTATTGGCGCATAGACCACAGACTGGCTGCTCGGTCAAAGTCCGACAGCGGCTGCAACGCTCCACCCCGGCCACGGCTTTAGCCAAACTCTGGGACAGTCTTTGTGCCCCCTCACGGTCATGTTCCAAAAGCTGCAACGCCATGCGCTGCGCAGATTTTGGCCCAACACCGGGCAGGCATCTTAAGGCCGACATCAATTCATCAATCAGGGGACTAAACATGAACTACTCAGGTTTCGACATCACAAAAATTATTTAGAAAGGCATTTTAAAACCGGGAGGCATCTGCATACCCGCCGTCAGGCTGCCCATTTTTTCCTGAGTATTGGCCTCTACTTTGCGCACCGCATCGTTGACTGCAGCGGCCAGTAGGTCTTCCAAAATTTCTTTGTCTTCACTCAGCAAGCTGTCATCAATGGCAACACTGCGAACATCGTGACGGCCAGTCATAACCACTTTAACCATGCCCGCACCGGACTCACCCTGAACTTCAGCATTGGCCAATTCTTCCTGCATTTTCTGCATATTGGCCTGCATTTCCTGGGCCTGCTTCATCAAATCACCAAGACCGTTCATAACTACCTCTACTTCTCAACATTACATGAACCTCATATGTGTCATCCCGAACGCACGTGAGGGATCTTTCGCTTTGTTCTGGATGATAACCACACAATCCTTTACAGCGGTTCGACACTGTCCGTATCCAACTGACCATCAAACTCCGACAGTAATTGCTGCACAACCGGGTCATTCTCCAGTGATGCCAGTGCATCAGCATGGCGCTGCTGCTTAAGACGAATGGCATAACTCGCCGGGGTTTCCCCCTGCACTTGCCCAAGCTGGATTACCACCCGCACCGGTTGTTGAAAATAATCACTCAGCATATCCGACAAACGCTGTTGGTGGGACTCGTCATACAGGGTACTGCTGCCCTCATCCAACAGAAAATGCAGTTCACCTTCCTGACACCCCACCAACTGACAGTTAGACGCCGTGCTCTGCAACAACCCCCCGACACCAAGTCCCGCATACACCTGAATCCAGTTTTCCGGATTGAGTTCAGCCAGATCGATTTTGGCCACACTGACTGCGGCCGAGTGATGAGCTACTGGCGGTTCGGGCTTATCGGCTGAAGGACTGTTTTTTGACTCCAGACTAACATCCGCTGGTGTAACTTCCGGACTCACCGCTACAGGCTGCTCGCTAGCCGCTTCAACTTTCGGGGCAACTTCCTCTTCCCGGACAGCAGGTTTGATATCCCGAGCGGGCTGAAGCCCCAGCGAAGCCTTTAACTCATCGAGAGCCATAACCGGTTCGGCAACCGAAGCCTCAACACCTGTTGCAGGCTCTGCAGTTATGGGGGCTGGTTGAGCCGAAGCCGAACTGCGGGTGGCAGCAGGGGCTGCCCCTACTGCCGCTTCAGGCTTTTTTACCGGAGCAGGCTCCTCTTGTTCGGCGTACCCACCCCCGGTCTGTACTGGCGGCACAGGTGTCGATGCAGCAAGAGGTTCAGTTGGCACACTGTGAACGCCCTGAGGACGAAAAGCCAACATTCTCAGCAGCACCATCTCAAAGCCAGTGCGGCCATCAGGCGACAAAGGCAAATCTCTGCGTCCCAGCAATCCGGTTTGATAAAACAGCTGCACATCTTCCGGTGCCAGTGTCTGCGCCAGAGACAGTATCTGTTGTTGATCCCCTCGATGATTGTCGATGGCCTCAGGCAATGTCTGGGCAATGGCAATTCGATGCAGCACCGACAGCAGATCCGCCAGTGCCGCACTGTAATCCGGAGCGTGTTCTGACAGGTGAGCCACCGCATCGAGAACCTTCTTGCCATCGTGAGCTGCCAGCGCATTCAATACTTCAAACACCAGATTCTGATCGATGGTACCGAGCATGGCCACCACCTCGCTCTCGGCAACCTTGCCGCCGCCAAAGGCAATGGCCTGATCGGTCAGGCTCATGGCATCACGCATACTGCCATCGGCAGCACGGCCCAGCTGCCATAATGCCGACTCTTCGAAAGGCACCATCTCCTGCTCCAGCACGTATTTGAGATGGCCAACAATTCGCTCGGGCTCCATATTTTTCAAATGGAACTGTAAACAACGGGACAGGATGGTAACCGGCAACTTCTGAGGATCCGTGGTTGCCAGCAGGAATTTTACATGCGGAGGCGGTTCTTCCAGAGTTTTCAACAGAGCGTTAAAACTGTGCGCCGACAACATGTGCACTTCATCGATCAGATAAACCTTATAGCGTCCTCTGGTAGGCGCATACTGGACGTTCTCCAGTAATTCACGGGTGTCTTCAACCTTGGTTCTGGAAGCCGCATCCACTTCAATCAAATCGACAAAACGGCCTTCGTTGATCTCGACACAGGCCGAGCACTGACCACAGGGTTCAGAGCTGACACCGGTTTCACAGTTGAGGCACCGAGCCAGAATACGGGCAATGGTGGTTTTTCCGACACCGCGGGTACCGGTAAACAGGTAGGCATGGTGTAAACGGTTGTGATCCAGAGCGTTGACCAGCGCCTGAAGAACGTGCTGCTGCCCGACCAGCTCGCGAAAGCTGCGCGGCCGCCATTTGCGGGCAAGAACCTGATAACTCATGAAGGTGTAATCACTCGTAAAGTATCGAAATAGAAGTAACGATTAAAAGAATACGGAAATCTACGCGAAACGAGGATTATATAACAGGAGAAAAGAAGAATTCAGCCGAAACATCTGAAAAGAAAGACTGGTGGCGACCCTGCCAGCCACACCCCGGCACATGAACTCACTGTTACCGTTGCTCCCTTCCGGGCCTGGCGGGGTTCACAGCTAATCATTGCGAGGGGACCAGCAAGGTCACCATTGAAACTTGAATCCGCCAGCGCGGAATCAAGGAGGCGCGATTATTCCTGTTTCAATAACGATTTTCAACACGAAACCACAAAAACAGTGGATTATTTTGCTTTATAGGCCAAACCCGCTAGAATCGATCCTCCAAATAACTCGAGAAGCCTTGCATTAGCTTTTGAATTTATTTGATTTTTTCAATTTTTAAGCTATTTAAGTAAGTTGAAAAACAATTATAACGACAGAGGAAAGAGAGCATGAACCACAAACTCCTCACCCAAGGCCTGCTGGCCGCCAGCATTGCACTGGCAGCATCAGCTCAGGCTGCGGATGTTCGCATTAATGGATTTGCCTCTATTGCGGCAGGTAAATCCTTCAGTCAGGATACGTCAACCGGCACCCTGAATAATGGCGACAAAAGCACCTATCGCATTGACCCCACCAACGTCTCCAATGCCAACTCCGGTTACGACGACGATGTTAACTTCAATCCTGATTCCAACTATGGCATTCAGTTCAGTAGTGACCTCGGCAATGGCCTGTCTGTAACTGCACAGCTTACCGGTAAAGGCAGTAACGATTACGAAGCCGAGCTTGAGTGGGCATATGCCAGCTACGAATTAAATGATGAATGGACTGTACAAGGCGGTCGCATGCGCCTCCCTCTCTATCATTACTCAGATTTTCTCGATGTAGGCTATGCCTACCACTGGTTGCGCGCACCGGTAGACGTTTATGCGGAAGGTATCAGCATCTATCAGGGCCTGGCATTGCGCTATAACACCACTCTGGGCAACTGGGACTTCAGCTCCTCCCTGCATTACGGTAACGGTGGCAACGACGACTCCGATATCGGTGATTTGTATCTCGATGATTACTTCGGCCTGGTAATCAATGCCACTTATGACTGGTTGCAACTGCGTATTTCACAACATCGTGTTGAGCATTATGTTGATGGCCTCGCAGACATAGCTCCAGCAGCCAAGGCTGCTCAGTATGGTGCCAATACATTTTTAGCTACCGACGATGATCCAGCAGATATTATCTTTACCACAGCCGCAGCCTTTGCCCACTTTGACCAACTCTTCTTGGGCGCTGAGTTTACGGATCTGCAAATGCCTGACGATGAAAAACTTCTGGTAAGTGCCAACGCGCCATTCCAGACTGAAGAGCGTCAAGCTTACATGCTGACAGCAGGATATCGTATGGGCTCATTGACACCCCATGTGACCTATACCGAGCGTGTTGTTACCTTTGGCGATTCGCAACAACTCGGAGCAGCCAATAAAGAATTAGCATCCAGCTCGATCATTGTTGGCCTGCGCTGGGATTTCCACCCTGCCGCTGCCATCAAATTTGAATATGCTGACCGTTCTGACGATTCTGACGACGAGGTCAAAACTCTCCTGGGTAATTCCAACGAAGTCAGCAACTTCGCCATTGGCCTTGACGTAATTTTCTAATCACAGGAGAAAGCAACGATGAAAAAATCGAGTTTGAAAAAAATCCTTGCCGCCTCCCTGGCCGGAGCCAGTCTGCTGGTTTCTGTGTCTGCCTGGTCCGGTGTAGCCGTTATTGTTAACGCCAACAACAGCAACACCCTGTCGGCGGCCGACGTGACCCGTATCTTTCTGGGTAAAAAGAAAACTTTTCCAGATGGTTCCGAAGCCATCCCGATTGATCAGGCAGAAGGTTCGGCAACCCGTAGCGCTTTTATCAGCACCGCTCTGAAAAAGAACGACCAGCAGATCAAAGCGTACTGGGCTCAGCTTCTGTTCACCGGCAAAGGCACCCCGCCAAAAGAGGTGGGTGGCAGCGCCGAAGTGAAGAAACTGGTCGCAGAAAACCCGGCTCTGATTGGCTACATTGACTCTGGCGATGTAGACAGCAGCGTTAAAGTCGTTCACGAATTTTAATTCGTTACTGCAATGACTACAAAAAGGCACCTTCGGGTGCCTTTTTTATTTCTTGTAACAATCTCATCACGATATATTGCAGAGAGATCCCTCACCTTCGTTTATTGCCATGGACGGCATGTATGCCTGAAATGCAGGAGCATTTTCAGGTCGGGATGACAGGAGACGTTAGGGATGACAATGCATGGAAGGATGGACAATTTAAAAGTTATTTGCCAAATAACTTTTAGCCAGACGAGCCGCATTGCTGTCACCCGCAGCCACTTCCTGCAAAATAGATTGCGCCTTCACCGTATCACCGAGCTTGTGGTAGACCGTACCCAGCTTGTAGTTGGCATCCGCGACCTTATTGTGCTCAGGCCACTCACTCACCATCCGCGCGAACCACTCGCGAGACTTCTCGAGATCCCCCTTCAGCAGAGCCAATTCCCCCAGCCAGTACAAACTGTTTGCGGCGTAGCGCCCCTTGGGAAATTGCTGCAGGTATTGGTTCAGTGCCACCTCAGCTTTAGCGTAATCTTTCTGCTTGAGAATTAAATCGATGGCTGCACGATACTGTTGCGACTCTTGCGTACCGCTGGGCTCTGACGGCAACGACTGAGCCGAAGAGGTAACCGGAGTAGAGGTTGCAGTATTCACAGCAGAAGACTGTGTGGCAGATGCAGCCAGAGATTTACTCGCGTCGGAGAAAGCTCCTCCTGCAACTGCACTCAATCGCTTGTCCAGACTCAGATAATCATCCAGCCGCTGCTGCTTCAGACGCTTGATCTCATAGGTCTGCTCTTCAACCAGCCCTCGCAACTGAGACACTTCCTGCTGCAACATCTGCATCTGATAAAACATTTCTGCAGTACCACCAGCTGGCGCAGATGCAGTATCAGGTGACGCTTGCAGCGGCATCGCAGATACAACCGGATCCGAAATCAGTCGGTTATTGGATTCAACCACTTCCACCTGAGCGTTTACGCCAGGCACAACGAAAACCGCAGCCATAATGGCTGCGGATAAAAGGCTTTGCTTTTTCTTCATCTGGAGTTTACTTCAGTTCCACACGACGATTCATTTCGTGACTGGAAGAGCTGGCCAGACGCTCTTCGCCGTAGCTGATGGTTTCCAGATTAGAGGAATCAACACCTTGCAGAACCAGAAAATCACGTACGGCTTTGGCTCGACGCTCACCCAATGCCATGTTGTACTCACGGGTACCGCGCTCATCGGCATGGCCTTCCAGACGTACGGAACGAGGAGAAGCTTTCAACTGAGCAGCGTGAGCAGTCAGTGCGGCACGGGCCTCGGGCTTTAATACAGACTGATCAAAGTCAAAGTAGAAAACGGTATCCAGCTTGGCCATGGAATCATCCATAGAGGAGCCGCTTACCGCAGAGGAATCAACTGAAGAAGCAGTCGCTGAAGAATCAGTCGCCGCAGTGTCAGTGGTAGAAGTGCTGGAACAGCCAGCCAGTGCTGCCATAACAACAGCCAAACCCATACTTTGCTTCAATGCTTTGGTGAACATTATTCACTCCTGGTTATTAATAAAAACTTTCCAATTGCGGGCAACCCGCAACCCTAAAAAACACCGTACTTAGAAATAAGGTGACCAACTTGGTTCCCTCACATCCCCTTGTTTTGAGGGAAGCCGGAATTTAACGCCGGCATCCAGAGAAACTGCACCAAGTATACCTTTACCACGGTATTTCGTCGCATACATCAGCATAGCACCATTTGGCGCAATGGAAGGCGACTCATCAAGATGGGTTTCTGTCAGCACTCTTATCATGCCCGTTTTCATATCCTGTGCGGCAATATGAAAAACACCGTTAAGCCGATGCACCATCACCAGATGCTTACCATCCGGGGACAGTCTTGGACGAGCGTTATAGTCACCCTCAAAGGTTAAGCGTTCTGTACGCCCACTGGCAAGTGTAACTTGATAAATTTGCGGCTTTCCGCCTCTATCTGACGTAAAAATTACGCCTTTTCCATCCAAAGTCCAATTTGGCTCTGTATCAATGGCAAAGTGCCGGGTGATTCGGCTGAACTTTCTTGTCGCCAGATCCAACACATAGATTTCCGGGTTGCCGTCTTTTGATAACACCAACGCCATCTTTGATCCATCGGGTGACCAGGCGGGTGCACCATTAAGCCCCTTAAAATTGGTCAACTGCTCTCTTACACCAGAGGCCAGCTCTTGCCGAAAAATAGCCGGCCGGCCGGTTTCAAAAGACACATAAGCCACCTGCCTGCCATCCGGCGACCAGGCCGGTGACATAATAGGGTGTTTGGATTTCAACAGGACTCTTGGTCTGGCACCATCGGCATCCGCCATCATTAAGCGGTAACGCTCACTGGAGAAAGCCTCCACGTAAACAATCTTGGTAGAAAACGCACCGCGGATACCGGTAATGGTTTCGTACACGACGTCACTGACAAAATGGGCCATGTCACGTAACTGGGACAGCTCACCATCAACTCGCTTACGCAACAATTTCACCTGCGACAACACATCAAACAGCTCAAAGGTCAGTTGATACTCACCTTCCGGTGTTTGCTCCATATTCGCCAACAGCAAATATTCCGAACCGAGCATGCGCCAGTCGCGATAATAAACATCGGCTTCACGTCGTGGAAACGACAACATGTCACGTTTGGGAATGGTGCTGAATTGACCACTTCGCTGCAGATCACTCTCCACAATGCTATCCAGATTTTCCGGTAACGCCGCACCATCCCAACCAAAAGGCGCAATAGCAATACGTGTTGGGTTATCGACCCCCTGAGTAATCTCAATGGTCAACTCAGCTCTAAGCTGCGAGCTCAAGGTAAAGCACACCAAAACAAGTAACAGCTGCCACAGGCGAAACAATGGTAAATTCATAAGGCAATCAACATTTATTATCTGAATTCAAACTGGGTTAAAGCCGCAAATCCTGAGGATTAAACTTTAAGCGCAACTGACGAAAATAGCGATCAAACACATCCGCTGGAACATCACGCAACACCTCAAAGCGCCCGGCTTTTTTAACGGCCTGCTCGGCAGAGCGATCAAAAGCAGCATTACCACTGCTCTTCACCACTGCGACGTGAATCACTTCGCCGGTAGGAATCAACTGGATACTGAGCTCGCACACCATGCCTTTGCGCGCCGAAGGTGGACGACTCCAATTCTGCTCAATCATTGCTGCAATCAGACCGATGTAACTCTGGGCCTGTTGAGCCTGAGTTTCCGCCTGAAGCATGGCCTCCTCTTCGGCCAAGGCTTCAGCAAAGGCAGCTTCCTGAGCGATGCGTTGCTGCTCTGCCAGCTGCTGTTGTTCTAGCGCTCGCTGCTCTGCCAATTGTTGTTGGCGCGCAGCCTCAGCTGCGGCTTTTTCTTTGGCGGCCTTTTCTGCAGCCAGCTTCTTCTGTCGCGCCAACTCTTCGGTTCGCTTGCGTTTTTGCTCAGCAACGGCCCTCTGCTTTTGTTTTTCTCGATCGGCTCTCTGCTTGTCTCGAATGGCTTGCTGCCTTCTCTTTTCCGCCATATTAACCGTTTTCTTTTTCGGCGCAGGTTTTTCAGCTTTTGGCTTTATCTCGACCAGCTTTGCTTCGACGTATCGCGGCACCACTTGCGTCTGCTTGGGCGGCGCAGATTCCCAACCCCAAGCCACAACCACTAGCAGCACTACGTGCAATGCCACACTGATCAAAACCGCCGAACCATAGCCAGAAGCTGATGCAGAATAACGTTCCATGGGGTCGGTTGCAGTTACCATCAGATTTTTGGCGGCTCAGTCACCAGACCAACCGAAGGCGCCCCGGCAGACTGAAGCTGACTCATCAGCGTCACCACAACGCCGTAATCAACCTGGGTGTCGCCCCAGACCAGCACCGGGGTATTGGGCTTGGCCCGCAAAACCTTGGTTACCGTTTCAGAGATCTCACTCAATGGTCGGGCTTTGTTCTCATCTTTACCAAGATTGATGTAGTAGGTACCGTCTGCTTTTACAGAAACAATTAACGGCTCCTCCTCTTTATTGTCCATTGGCGCTGATGGAGCATCGGGTAAGTCCACCTTAACCCCCTGCATCAGCAAAGGCGCTGTCACCATAAACACCACCAGCAATACCAGCATCACATCAAGGTAGGGAACCACATTGATTTCCGCCATGGGCTTCTTTTTTACCTTGCGCTTGTACATCAAATCGCCCCTACCACTCAGGATTGCTTGGCGTGAACCTGACGATGCAGGATGGCCGAAAACTCTTCGGCAAAGGTTTCATAACGGCTGTATAAAGCATCTGCCCGCGCCGAAAAACGGTTGTAGGCCAATACCGCCGGAATAGCCGCAAACAACCCCATGGCCGTTGCAATCAGAGCTTCGGAAATACCTGGTGCCACGGTTGCCAGGGTTGCCTGCTGAGCATTGGCCAGACCACGGAAGGAATTCATAATCCCCCAAACGGTTCCGAACAAACCAATATAGGGGCTCACAGAAGCAACACTGGCCAGAAACGGCAAATTGGCTTCCAGCTTTTCCTCTTCCCGGTTCAAAGCAACCCGCATGGCTCGCTGGGTCCCCTCCATCACGGCATCGGGATCGGCGTTAACCTGCTGACGCAGGCGGGTAAACTCTTTAAAACCCGCCCTGAAAATATTTTCGGCGCCATCCACATCACCGGACACCGATCGACTGTTGGACTGACGGTACAATTGGTTGAGGTCACCGCCAGACCAGAAAGCACTTTCAAAGGCACTGAAATTGGATTTGGCCTGACTCTGGTAACGACCACGTTGAATGATCATCACCCAGGAAACAATCGACGCCAGAAATAATATCAGCATCACGGCCTGCACCAGCAGGCTGGCATTCATAATCAGACTGACAATCGAAAGAGAAGAATGTTCGGGCATTTTATTTCCTTTATGGTTGCTCTGGCATGCTCACTGAAAATACAGCCACTGCTTAAGCGTTTGCATGAGGCACAAAGCACCTCATCAATAACATCAAAATAAGTCTGGGTTATTACTGCTGGTCATCCATCACAGCGGCAACGGATTCTCTGACACTTTGGGGCAGAGGCGCGGGTTTCATCCCATCACTGTGAACACAAGCCACTTTGATTTCCCCCTCACACAACAGTTCCCTGTCACGCCAGATCTTTTGCTGAAATACCAGATAACTGCGAGCCAACTTACTGACCACAGCAGTAGCCGTCAAGCTGTCATCCAATAAAGCCGGCCGGCGATAATTGATATTGGCTGAATGCACCACCATCAATTTATCCTCTTCCATAAAAGCGGGTTTGTCGTAGCCCAGCGAGCGCATCAGTTCCGTGCGAGCGCGCTCCATATATTTGAGATAATTAACGTAGTAAACGATACCACCGGCATCGGTATCTTCGATGTACACCCGAACGGGCATGGAGAAATCAGAATCACTCATAATCGGAAAGTCGTCAGCATCAGATAAAACCGGGCAATAAACATCAACCGGTTATTTAGGGGCCTCAATACCAAAATGGTCGTAAGCCAGTTGGGTCACGATTCTACCGCGAGGTGTTCGCGACAAATACCCCTGCTGAATCAGGTAAGGCTCCAGAACATCTTCGATGGTATCTCGCTCTTCACTGATTGATGCCGCCAGACTTTCAACCCCCACTGGCCCGCCACCATAATTTTCGATCATGGCCAGAAGCAGACGCCTGTCCATGTGATCAAAACCTTTCTCATCCACATTGAGCATATTCAAAGCCTGATCCGCTGTGGCGGCAGTAATCTTTGCCCCCGCTTTAACCTCGGCATAATCGCGCACCCGACGCAGCAGTCGATTGGCAATTCGTGGCGTTCCCCGGGAGCGACGAGCTATTTCAAAAGCACCGCCCTCATCACAACTCATACCCTGCAACCCAGCCGAGCGGGAAACAATGCTGGTCAAATCGGCAACATTATAAAACTCGAGCCGCTGCACAATGCCGAAGCGATCGCGCAACGGGGATGTCAGCAAACCAGCACGAGTAGTAGCGCCCACCAGGGTAAAAGGCGGTAAATCCAGCTTTATTGAACGGGCGGCAGGCCCTTCACCGATCATGATATCCAGCTGAAAATCCTCCATGGCTGGGTATAGCACTTCTTCGACGTGAGGACTCAAGCGGTGAATTTCATCGATAAACAAAACATCCCCTGGCTCGAGATTGGTCATCAGGGCAGCCAGATCACCGGCCTTCTCCAGAACCGGACCGGAAGTGGTTTTAATATCAACGCCCATCTCATGAGCAATAATATTGGCGAGTGTGGTTTTACCCAGACCGGGAGGCCCGAACACCAAAGTATGATCCAAGGCTTCATCACGCCCTCTGGCAGCCTGAATAAAGATATCCATCTGCTCTCTGACGGCTGGCTGCCCGACGTAATCTGCCAGGGACTGAGGCCGCACCGCGCGATCCTGCACATCCTCCATAACGCGCGCCTCACCGGAAATAATGCGTTCTTGTGCCACCAGAGCGTCTTTTTCAATCATGACTTGCGATTACCTTACTGTTATCAGGCCGGAACGAGGCTTTTTAATGCCAGACGAATCAAATCTTCACTGCGGGTAACGTCATTATCTTTTAATACCCGGGCAATGACCTTGGCCGCCTCCACGGGTTTATAGCCCAGAGTTACCAGCGCGCTCTCTGCTTCCGCCGCAAAATCTACTGCGGGCTCATCCACCTTGGCCCCACTGGCCCGCTCCATAGCCGCCAGAGGCGAAGCGGCACTCTGCCACTCTTTCAGCTTGTCACGTAACTCTACGATCAAGCGCTCTGCGGTTTTCTTACCGACACCCGGCACCTTCACCAGAGCAGCCACATTATTATCCATCACACAGGTGACCAACTGATCGCTGTCCATTCCGGACATGATACCCAACGCCATTTTGGGGCCGACACCACTGACTTTAATCAGTGTCCGGAACAATTGGCGATCTTTTTTGGAAGAAAAACCGAACAGGGTCTGGGCTGTTTCACTGACGGCAAAATGGGTCAGCAGGGTCACCTGACCTCCCAGCTCTGGCAGCTGAAACAGCGTCGTCATGGGCACCAACACTTCGTAGCCCACGCCATTCACATCCACCAGTATTTCCGGTGCATTTTTCTCAAGGAGCTGCCCTTGGATTCTTCCGATCATAATGATTTCTCTTGTAATACCATCACACCATTCGCCCACGACGAAAGGTTCTGGCCTTGGCCACCTTTAGCAAATGCTGCTGACTGTTGGCGTGACACAGCGCCACCCCCAAAGCATCCGCTGCATCTTCCTGCGGCGTTGCCGGCAATTTCAACAGCGTTTTAACCATGTGCTGCATCTGGTGTTTTTCTGCGCCACCATTACCCACCACGGACTGCTTTACCTTGCGGGCTTCGTATTCGAATACGGGTAAATCCTGATTGACCGCCGCCACTACAGCCGCCCCCCGGGCCTGCCCCAGCTTTAACGCAGAGCCGGCGCTCTTGGCCATAAACACCTGTTCAACCGCCACCTCTTGAGGACAATATTCCTCGATAATCTCGGTAACAGAATCGAAAATGACTTTTAAGCGCTCCGGCAGAGACACTTCAGGAATGCGGATAACGCCACTGGCAACATACTCGTACTTGCTGCCGACACAATTGATAATACCGAAACCGGTTTTCAGTGAACCGGGATCAATCCCCAAAACCAAAGCCATCTATTTCACTCGCATGCCTGCTGATACCGCCTGAGTTTGCCCGTGTTCGCCCAGGAAAAGACCTGTTTTTTTATCCAGTACTTGAAGTTTAACCAAAAGAGGCCGGAGTAGCAAAGCCACTCCGGCCTCTTTTATAAAAGATCTGCGCCGCTGAAAACTTAAGCGACAGGCTCTTTCTTCTTGATGCGGATATTCAGTTCATTGAGCTGCTCTTTGTCCACCTGCCCCGGGGCGTCGGTCATGACACAGGCCGCGGTCTGGGTTTTCGGGAAGGCAATGACATCGCGAATGGAGCTCGAACCGGTCATCAGCATGATCAGACGATCCAGGCCGAAGGCCAAACCACCGTGTGGCGGCGCACCGTATTGCAAAGCATCCAACAGGAAGCCGAACTTCTCACGTTGCTCTTCTTCGCTGATACCCAGAACTTCAAATACAGCCTGCTGCATATCCTGATTGTGGATACGCACAGAACCGCCGCCCAGCTCGGTGCCATTCAGCACCATATCGTAAGCCAGAGACAGGGCTTCAGCCGGCTTGGCTTTCAGCTCTTCAGGGGTGCAGGCCGGTGCGGTAAACGGATGATGCAGAGCCGTCAGTTTGCCGTCGTCCAACTCTTCGAACATTGGGAAATCCACAACCCACAGTGGCGCCCACTCGCAGGTGTAAAGATCCAGGTCTTCACCCAGCTTGCAGCGCAACGCACCCAGCGCTTCACTGACCACCTTGGACTTGTCGGCACCGAAGAACACGATATCGCCATTGGCGGCACCGGTGCGCTCCATGATACCCATGGTCGCCTCTTCACCCAGAAACTTGATGATGGGCGACTGCAGACCTTCGATGCCCTTTTCAATTTCGTTGACCTTGATCCAGGCCAGACCTTTGGCACCGTAGATACCCACAAATTTGGTGTAGTCGTCGATTTGCTTACGGGAGATGGTCGCACCGCCGGTGACTTTCATTGCGGTTACGCGGCACTTTGGATCATTGGCCGGACCGGCGAAGACCTTGAAGTCGATGTCCTTGAGCAAATCCTTAATCTCAACCAGCTCTAGCGGAATACGCAGATCCGGCTTGTCGGAACCGTACTTTTCCATCGCCTCGGAGTAAGGCATACGCGGGAATTCACCCAGATCCACGCCCTTCAACTCAGAGAACAGCTTCTCAACCATGCCTTCGGTAACGGCCATAATCTGCTCGTCGTTCATAAACGAGGTTTCAATATCGATCTGGGTAAATTCCGGCTGACGATCTGCGCGCAAGTCTTCATCGCGGAAACACTTGGCGATCTGGTAGTAGCGGTCAAAGCCGGACACCATCAACAGCTGTTTGAACAACTGGGGAGACTGCGGCAGTGCAAAGAATTTGCCGTCGTGGGTGCGAGAAGGCACCAGGTAGTCACGAGCACCCTCGGGAGTGGCACGGGTCAGAATCGGGGTCTCAATATCGAGAAAACCGTTATCGTCCAGATAGTTGCGAATCTGGTTGGTCACCTTGGAACGGAAGCGCAGATTGTTCTGCATTTCCTGAC
This sequence comes from Candidatus Pelagadaptatus aseana, assembly GCF_040362265.1. Classification (NCBI taxonomy): domain Bacteria; kingdom Pseudomonadati; phylum Pseudomonadota; class Gammaproteobacteria; order Cellvibrionales; family Cellvibrionaceae; genus Candidatus Pelagadaptatus; species Candidatus Pelagadaptatus aseana. The sequence continues at coordinate 422,709 of NZ_BAABNJ010000002.1, read as the reverse complement.
GGCGCAGATCCACGTAACGGTACTTAAGACGCACATCCTCGCCCACATTATCGTCGTGCAGCGGGAAGGGAACAGTTTCCGCTTCGTTGAGAATATCCAGCTCAAGGCCGTAAACTTCAACCTCACCGGTAGCCATATTCGGGTTGACCGTGGCTTCACTGCGAGCGCGAACGCGACCTTTCACCTGCAACACATATTCACTGCGAACCTTGTCAGCCAATTCGAAGTTATCCTGAGCATCGGGATCAAATACCACCTGGACGATACCGTCACGGTCACGCAGGTCGATAAAGATAACCCCGCCGTGGTCACGACGACGATCCACCCAGCCACACAGGGTTACTTCCTGATCAATAAACGAAGCGTTCAGGGCACCACAGTACTCAGTGCGCATATTCTGTTCCTATTTTGTCTTTAAAGTTAATTCAACGAATGTCTCGGGCCGACCTTGTCCAGACGAGCAGTGATTCTTCAAGAACCTCAAGAATCAAAAGCGACAACCGATATAAGAGACAAGAGTCCCAACAATCAAAAGCCGGGCATTATACCCCAGCCAACCAAGCGGGATAAACCATCGCAGGGCCATTCTGGCGACTAATTGACCACGAAATTGCTATGCTTTAACCAACGCCAAGCCCAGAAGGAACCAGGATGCGAATCAGCAACCCTTTCGACATAGATACCGAGCTGGCAGAAGACTTTGCCACGGATTTCAATCAGCACTACGAACAGTGCGAATCTCTGCTGTTGCAACTGGAAAGCTCGCCTGCCGATGAAGAACTGATGCGCAGTCTGTTTCGCAGCGTTCACACCATCAAAGGCAATATGGGTTTAATCGGCCTGGTTGAGCTGGTGCCCATGCTGCAGGCGGTCGAAGATATTCTGGAACTGCTCAGATCCGGTCTGTTTTACTATGACGACCTGCTCAGCGATCTGATTCTGCTGTCTCTGGATAAAACCAAGTTATTGGTGGACGAAAACCTGTTCGACAGCCAGTGCGACATCACCCAGGAAGAGTTCGATCGCATTTGTGCCGCTATTGAGCGCATCTCCACCGTCGATCGCAGTGAGCGCAAGGTTGCCATGCAAAGCGCCCTGCATCAGCTTGATCCGAATATTCAACTGGACACGCCCCGAGAAGCCAAAGAGCATCAGGCAGAAACCGAAGAGTTTCTCGATTTTCTTGAGTCCCAAGGCATCGCGGTATCCAATGACATTCACTTTATCAGCCAACTGACTCCTGCCATTGAAGAGCGCTCAGCGTTTTGGACGGGGCACAGCTACCGGATAGCCCGTCTGTGCCTTCTGATCAACGAAGCGGGCGGCAACCCTGTTGATCCAGCCCAATTGGTCATGGCCACCCTGATGCACGACATCAGCATGGCCTTTCTGCCAATCAACCTGCTGCATAAAGAACTGCCCTACAGCGCCAATGATAAAAAAACCATGCACACCCATGTGCGCCTGAGTCATGAACTCTTGGCGAAAATGAAACTCTGGGAAGAAGCCGAAGAAATTGTGTTGCAACACCACGAGCGCTGTGATGGATCAGGCTACCCCAAGGGTCTGAAATCCGACGAGATCAGCCCCGGGGCCAAAATTCTGGCCATAGCCGATACGTTTGATGCCTGCTGCTATGCCCGCGCCTACAAGACCGAACAAAAACGACCGCTGGTACGAGCCATTCTGGAAATCAACCGCCACGCCGGCGGCGAGTTCGATGAGCACTGGGTTGAAGTCTTTAATCAAGTAATCAAAACCCATTTTGTTTCTCACTGACTGCCAACATCAAAAAAAACCTATAAAACAAGGTGTTTTTTCAGGTTTTCTATTGCTCACCCCCAATGAATCCTTTATATATATCGCCAGCTGCTCACTAAACACCCAGCCAGCTGCCTTGATGATCAGGTCGCACCCCCAAAATAACAATTTTAAAAAACAGGAAGAACACCATGGCCACTCGCAAAACACCTGCAAAGAAAGCCCCCGCCAAGAAAAAAGCCGCAGCCAAAGCTGCCCCAGCCAAGAAAGTTAAAGCCGTTCAGGAACGCTACACCAAGACTCAGATTGTCAGCCAAATTGCCGACAACACCGAACTGACCAAAAAACAGGTTCAGAGCGTGCTGGACGAACTCAATGACATCATTGAAGGCCACATCAAAAAGCGCTCCTGTGGTGAATTCGTTCTGCCCGGCATGATGAAAATCACCACCGTGAAAAAGCCTGCCCGACGTGCCCGCAAAGGCATCAACCCGTTCACCGGTGAAGAAACCACCTTCGCAGCCAAGCCCGCCTCTACTCAGGTTAAGGTTCGCCCGCTGAAAAAAATGAAAGACATGGCCCTGTAATGCCGACATCAGCATCGCAAAACAAAAGGCTCGCCTTCGGCGGGCCTTTTTTTATGCCAGATTGAGCATTTCCAACAACTGTTTTGGCAATTGAGCAAAACACCCCTGCTCCAGTTTTGTTCTATAAATAGCAGCTGACTTGAATAAATATAATTAGATCGAGGAACTTGCCATGATTCGCCTGCATGACATGATTGAGCGCGCAGCCCGCCTTAATCCCACCGGTATTGCCACCCACTATCAGACCCGCAGCCACAGCTGGAGTGAAACCCTTGAGCGCATCAGCCGTCTGGCAGCCGGTTTTGCATCATTCAAACCCGACGATGGCGATCGAGTGGCGATCCTCAGCCTCAACAATGACCGCTATTACGAGGCCATGTTTGCCACCTTCTGGGCCTCACTCTGCGTCGTCCCCATGAATACCCGCTGGGCACTGCCAGAAAACACCTATGCGCTGACAGACTCCGGCAGCCGAATCCTGTTATTTGATGACGCGTTTACCGAGCAGGCCAAACAACTCAATGAAGCCACTGAGCAGCTGATAGCACTGATTTATATCGGTGAGGGCAACTGTCCGGAATGGGCAACAGACTACGAACAGCTTATTGCCAGCAACCAGCCCCTTGCCCCCTCGAGTCGCGGTGGCGAAGCCATGGCAGGAATATTTTATACCGGCGGCACCACCGGATTCCCCAAAGGTGTTATGCAGTCCCATAGTGCCATCTGGAGCAGTGCTCTGGGCGCTTCAGAGCAGATTGGCATGCGTCGCGAGCAAAGCTATTTGCACACCGCTCCGATGTTCCATATGGCCGATCTATGCGGCAGCATGGGCGCCACTCTGGGTGCCGCTACTCACGTGGTACTGCAAGGCTTTGAACCCGGCGAAGTGTTAAAAACCATCAGCGAGCAGCAAATCACCCACACCCTGCTGGTTCCGGCCATGATCAAAATGACCCTGAATCATCCCGATGCCAGCACCGCCGATGTTTCGTCCCTGCAGACCATCATCTACGGCGCCTCACCCATGCCCGCAGAAACCCTCAAGCAGTGCATGCAAACCTGGCCCGAAGTCGGACTGGTTCAGGCCTACGGCCAGACCGAAATGGCGCCCATCGTGTCGCTGCTGTCGGCAGCAGACCACCGCACAGGAGGCGAGATTTTAAAGTCCGCTGGCCGACCCTCCAGCGTCACCGATGTTCGCATTGTCGATGAAGAGGGCAACGACTGTCCCATTAACCAGTCCGGCGAGATCGTTGCCCGCGGCCCCCACTGCATGCTCGGTTACTGGAACAAACCCGAAGAAACCGCAAAAGCCCTGCAGGACGGCTGGGTCTTCACCGGCGATGCCGGCATGCTCAATGAAGACGGCTATTTGTTTATCGTCGATCGGGTCAAGGATATGGTCATTACCGGTGGCGAGAACGTCTTTACCACCGAAGTGGAGAACGCCATTATCGGCCACGAAGCGGTGCAGGATGTGGCGGTTATTGGCATCCCACACGAGGAATGGGGCGAAGCTGTTCACGCGATTGTGATTTTGCACCCGGGCAAAGACGTCAGCGAAGCGGATCTGATTGCACACTGTCGCCAGCAAATTGCCGGTTACAAACTGCCCAAATCCATTACCTTCCGTGAAGAACCGCTGCCACTGTCAGGGGCGGGTAAAGTGCTCAAGACCGAGCTCAGAAAACCCTACTGGGGCGACAAGGCCCGTCAGGTGAACTGACCGGTTGAAGCCTGTCACCCTGAACACAGCCCTGTCATTCCGAATTCACCCTGTCATCCCGAACGCAAGTGAGGGATGACAACTTTTCAAGGAATGGCAAATTTTAGTAATCACAGGGTTTTGAAATATCAGATTACAACAACGGCTGAGCCATCAAAGCATAACTGGCGACAAGACCCACAAACCACACCAGGGAACGCAGAGTGCCCTTGTCCATCAGGTACAGTGCGATATACACTACTCGACTGACCAGAAAAATCGAACACCACATCTGCATGGTAGCCACATCGGCATCGGACCACAGCGCCAGCAGCGCACCGGCGGCAAACACCGGAAAGGCCTCGATGGTATTTTCATGGGCCGCTTTGGCACGGGCGCCAAAGCCTTCCAGGCTGGCCTGCTGACCACGAGGATTGCTGTTGTCATAGCCGCCAACAGCTCGCGCCTGAGCAAAAGCCAGCGGCATTTTGGAAATAAAAATCAATAAAGCGGCAGCAATCACGCTACCCACCACAAACTCCATATATCCCCCAAACGTATCAATGGTTGTTGGTATTATTCTGCGGCCACAAACATATCGCTGGCCAGTGCACTGCGCAAGCGCGACACCCGGCTGGCCAAATCTTCGTCCGAATAGGCCTTGGCATCTACCACCCCCCAAATGGGTTTGGGCCAGGCGGCATCGTCTTTGGTACGGGCTACGTGATGAATATGCAGCTGTGGCACCATATTACCCAGCGCGGCGATATTCATTTTGTCGGGTACAAACAGATCGGCCATAACTTCAGCCAGATAACAGGACTCCTTCATCAACTGCTCGCGGTCAATCAGAGACATGTGAAACACTTCACGCAACCCCTCTCGCTTGGGTACCAGAATGCACCACGGGTAGTTGGCGTCTTTGCTCAGCAACACCAGACACAAGGGAAACTCTCCCAGTACGACGGTGTCAGCCGCCAACTGTGAATCCAGCTCAAAGGCTTTCTGGACATCTAACTCAGACATGCTCAACTCCTGTTTTTGCTTTTATTTTGGGCAGATTAAAGAGGCTGTTTGATGGTTTTCGGCTTTCCCCAGCCCCACTTCCACCGTAGAATAGCGGCCTTAATTTTTTCTGGGGGCCCTGCCCCTATTACACCCCCATTCTAGCCCAGAGGCCAGACTTATCATGCGCGCAAGTCGTTTTCTTATTGCCACATTAAAAGAAACCCCATCCGATGCGGAGGTAATCAGCCATCAGCTGATGCTGCGCGCCGGCCTGATACGCAAACTGGCGTCCGGTCTCTACACCTGGTTACCGCTGGGCCTGAAAGTACTGCGCAAAGTAGAAAATATTATCCGCGAGGAAATGAACGCCGCCGAGGCACAGGAAGTGTTGATGCCGGTGGTACAACCTTCCGAGCTGTGGCACGAATCCGGCCGCTGGGAGCAATATGGCCCGGAACTGCTGCGCATCAAGGATCGCAAGGATACCGATTTCTGTCTGGGCCCAACCCACGAGGAAGTGATCACCGACCTGATTCGCAACGAAGTCAACAGCTATAAACAGCTGCCTGCCAACTTCTATCAGATCCAGACCAAGTTCCGCGATGAGATCCGTCCACGCTTTGGCATCATGCGCTCCCGTGAATTTATCATGAAGGACGCCTATTCATTCCACCTGGGTCAGGCCTGCCTGCAGGAAACCTATGAGCGCATGCACACCGCCTACTGCAATATCTTCACCCGCATTGGTCTGGACTTCCGTCCCGTACTGGCCGATACCGGCTCCATCGGCGGTTCCAGCTCCCACGAATTCCACGTATTGGCCCAGAGCGGCGAAGACGACATTGCCTTCAGTAGCAACAGCGACTTTGCCGCCAACGTAGAACTGGCTGCCGCGCTGGCCCCCGAAGGCGAACGTCCGGCACCGACTCAGGCCATGAGTGAGGTGGCCACCCCCGGTCAGCACACCATTGAAGAAGTCTCCAAATGCCTGGACGTCTCCCCAGCTCAGGTTCTCAAAACCCTGATCGTTCTGGGTGTAGCCGAAGAAGAAGGCGGCGAGCAGCCGTTGATCGCGCTGGTGGTTCGTGGTGATCACGAGCTTAACGAGATCAAAGCCGAGAAAATCGACGGCATTGCCGCGCCACTGGAATTTGCCTCCTCCGAACAAATCAAAGCCACCATTGGCTGTGATATCGGCTCGATCGGCCCGATTGGACTGAACATCCGCACCATCGTTGACCACAGTGCCGCCCACGTAGCGGACTTTGCCTGTGGTGCCAACAAAGACGGTTTCCATATCGAAGGCGTTAACTGGGGTCGCGATGTTGAACTGACCGAAACCGCCGATATCCGCAATGTTGTCGTGGGTGACCCAAGCCCCTGCGGTCAGGGCAGCATCGAAATCAAGCGGGGTATTGAAGTGGGTCATATCTTCCAGCTGGGCACCAAGTACAGCTCAGCCATGAAGGCATCGGTACTGGATGAAAACGGCAAGGATCAGGTAATGACCATGGGCTGTTACGGCATTGGCGTGACCCGCATTGTGGCCGCTGCCATCGAACAGAATCATGATGACAACGGCATTATCTGGCCCGCCGCGATTGCCCCTTTCCAGGTCGCTGTGGTGCCCATCAACCTCAATAAGTCCGAAGCGGTTCGCCAAGAATGCGAAAAGCTCTACGCCGAACTGACCGCCGCGGGCATTGACGTGCTGTATATGGACGAAGAAAAAGCCCGTCTGGGCGTGATGCTGGCCAATACCGAACTGATGGGCATCCCCCATCGCGTTGTGATTGGCGATCGCGGACTGGAAAAAGGCATGGCCGAGTACAAAGGTCGCGCTGACGAAGAGAAACAGGAACTGCCGGTTGCCGGACTGCTAGACTTTATCAAAGCACAAGTTTCCTGAGCCAACCCACTACACGTCATTGCGATGAGCGAAACGAAGAAGCAATCTGGTCACCAAACTGCCAAGTTCTGGAGATTGCCGCGTCGTTTTGCGACTCGCAATGACAGCATCATTAAATCAAAGGCGCCTATTCTGTGGCTTTTGTGTACCCTGCTCGCCATCACTTGCCACCCCTCTTCAGCCAATACCAACCCCGTCATCGACGATGAATTGCGCCAGCTGTTAAAAGATACCATCGCCCAAAGCGACAGCTTTGAAGACAAATACGACGCCGAAGTCTGGCTGGTATCCAAGCGGGAACCCCTCAAGCGTTTTATCAAAGACCCCAAAGAACGAATGGATCTGCTGCGTAAGATCCATCGCGCCGCCACCCAGGCAGACCTGTAACCGGAAATCGTGCTGGCTGTGATTGAAGTGGAAAGCGGCTTTAACCGCTTTGCCGTATCCCGGGTAGGTGCTCAGGGCATGATGCAGGTCATGCCCTTCTGGAAGCATGAAATTGGGCGACCGGAAGACAATCTGATCGATACCGATACCAATCTTCAATATGGCTGTACCATACTCAAGCACTATATGAAGCGTTCCAATGGTCGCTTAATGGACGCACTGGCCCGCTACAACGGCAGTTATGGCAAATACTGGTACCCACGCCGGGTCATGGACGCCTGGGAAAAGCACTGGCGCTAAACCAACTACAAACAACAATAACAAATGAAACCCGAAGTCAGCGTTACCATCACTCAAACCCTGTTACGCGCCATGGAAGCCGCCAATATTGAAGGCATCGATTCACTGCTGAGCGAGTTTGACCTTACCCCGGAATTTCTCAGCAATCCGGAAAATCGCGTCAGCTTCGAAATACAGAGCGCCATCTGGCAGCATGCGTTCAGCCAACGAGGTCCTGAATTCGCCATCACCTTTGCCGAGACCACCCAGATAGCCAGCTTTCACCTGATTGGCTACATCGCCATCAACAGTCAAACCATTGATGATGCACTGGCGGCCGCTGAGCAATTCCAGATGGCTGCAGGCCAAGGCGGCACATTGTCGCGAGAAAATCACAGCACAGGTATCGCCATCTGTTATCGACCCATAAACCCGGAACAGGTGACCACTGCCGAGCGCTGTCTGGCCATGCTGGCGGCCAATATACAACTCGGCCGCAGCCTGATTGGCGCCGATTATCGTCCCACGCGGGTTAACCTGACACTGGCAGAACCCGAGTCAGCGGACACCATCGAACGCTTCTTCCAATGTCCTGTGCATTACAGCCAACCTCAGGATCAAATGGTTCTGGACCAGAAGCTACTGCAACAACCCCTGCCCCACGCCAGTGTCGAATTGCTGAATGTCATGAAACTCCGAGCCGAGAAGGTGCTGGCAGGATTGGACAGCGACAACACCATGGCGGGCCGGGTCGCACAATTAATCAGCGCTTCCCTGCTTGGTCAGGAGCCGGACAAGAACACCATTGCCGGGCAGTTGCATATCAGCCCGCGCACTCTGCAGCGCAAACTGGCCAACGAACAAACCACCTATCAGCAGGTGCTGGATAACACCCGACACCAGCTGGCGTTGGATTATTTGAGTCAGCCTGAATTGAATATTACCGATATCGCCTATTTGCTCGGCTTTACCGAACCCAGCGCCTTTTATCGCGCGTTTAAAAAGTGGCAGGGGGTAACCCCGGGCAATTACCGGGATCAGCTTTAAATAAAAACCATTAATTGCGGTCAACAAAGCCGAAACCTGTTGAGTTGCCCCAGCAGGTTTCGTAGACTGCCAATCAGTTTATCGCGTCTTGTCGGGGTGCTCTGATATTCACTACCAGAGCTGAGATGGGCAATCTGGAAAAGCCCAAACCCGTAGTACCTGAACAGGTTAATACCTGCGTAGGAAACAAGCAGTTCTCACACTCGGACTCTGGCCCTTGTAACTAGCTACTTTTAATCCGGTAAAACCCGGTAAAAGTCACTAACTATAAACACCAGAAATCCGATTCTCGTCAGGGCGCATGTTATTCACTTTCTCCGGAGTGTAACCACATGCCCAAGTCCGACGCCCTCAAGCACCTCAGCAGCACCGCCAGTGTAGACGAACTGTCCACTCAGCCGCTGCCAAATTCCAAAAAATTCTACGTTGAAGGCAGCCGCCCGGATATCCGCGTGGCCATGCGCGAGGTGACTCAATCGCCCACGCATTTGCAAGACGGCTCTCTGGAAGAAAACCCGCCGGTTCGCATCTATGACACCTCCGGCCCCTACACCGATCCAGCCATTGCCATCGATGTGCGCAAAGGTTTGGCGCCCATGCGCGCCGACTGGATTTCCGAACGCGAGGACACGGTAGAGCTGGATCGCTTCACCTCTGAATATACCCGTCTGCGTGACCAGAACATCACACTGGACAATCTGCGCTTCAACCACATTCGTAAACCCCGTCGCGCCCTGCCCGGTCAAAATGTCACCCAGCTGCACTATGCACGCCAAGGCATCATTACCCCGGAGATGGAGTACATCGCCATCCGCGAAAATCTGGCGCTGGAAGAAAAGGCAATGGAAGAAGCCGCCAAGCAGCAGCATCCGGGCCAGAACTTCGGTGCCAATACCCCGAAATTCATTACCCCGGAATTTGTTCGCAGTGAAGTGGCCGCCGGTCGCGCGGTAATCCCGGCCAACATCAATCACCCGGAATCCGAGCCCATGATCATTGGCCGCAACTTTCTGGTGAAGATCAACGCCAATATCGGCAACAGCGCCGTGACCTCCTCCATCGAAGAAGAAGTAGAGAAAATGGTCTGGTCGACCCGCTGGGGTGGCGATACCGTGATGGACCTGTCCACCGGTGACAACATCCACGAAACCCGTGAGTGGATCGTTCGCAATTCCCCGGTACCCATTGGCACGGTGCCCATTTATCAGGCGCTGGAAAAGGTCAATGGTGTGGCCGAAGATCTGACCTGGGAGATCTTCCGCGACACATTGATTGAACAGTGTGAACAGGGCGTTGACTACTTCACCATTCACGCTGGCGTATTGCTGCGTTACGTGCCCATGACCGCCAAGCGCATTACCGGCATCGTTTCTCGTGGTGGCTCAATCATGGCCAAGTGGTGCCTGGCACACCACAAGGAAAATTTCCTCTACACCCACTTTGAAGACATCTGTGAAATTCTCAAAGCCTATGACGTCACCTTTTCTCTGGGCGACGGCCTGCGTCCCGGCTGTGTCGCTGACGCCAACGATGAAGCTCAGTTTGCCGAACTGCGCACCCTGGGTGAACTGACCAAGATTGCCTGGAAACACGACGTGCAGGTGTTTATTGAAGGCCCGGGTCACGTCCCCATGCACATGGTCAAAGAGAATATGGACGAGCAGCTCAAGCACTGTCACGAAGCGCCTTTCTACACCTTGGGGCCACTGGTGACCGACATTTCCCCCGGCTACGACCACTTTGCTTCGGGTATCGGTGCGGCGATGATCGGCTGGTACGGTTGCGCCATGCTCTGCTATGTGACCCCCAAAGAACATCTGGGTCTGCCCAACCGCGATGACGTAAAAGAAGGCATTATCACCTACAAGATCGCTGCCCACGCCGCGGATCTGGCCAAGGGTCACCCGGCCTCACAAATCCGCGATAACGCCCTGTCCAAGGCGCGGTTTGAATTCCGCTGGGAAGACCAGTTCAACCTGAGCCTCGACCCGGACCGCGCCCGTGAATTCCACGATGAAACCCTGCCCAAGGATGCCGCCAAGGTGGCTCACTTCTGCTCCATGTGCGGTCCCAAGTTCTGCTCCATGAAGATCACCCAGGAAGTGCGCGACTATGCTGCGGCCAACCCCGAATCGGTCAGTCCGGAAGTCATCGATGCGGCCGAAGGCATGGCCGAGATGTCGGAAAAATTCAAAGCCGAGGGCAGTGAAATTTATAAAGAAGTCTGAATGACATGAGTTCCACAGCATCAACCCCGGATCGTCCCATTGAGTCCATCGATCATGCCTCAATGAATATTGGCATTGTCGGTGCCGGCATTATGGGGCGCCTACTTGGGTGGCAGCTGCAAACCAGCGGCTATCAGGTCACCCTGTTTGATAAGGACCCGATCGATTGCGGTACCGCGGCGGCCTACACCGCCGCCGGCATGCTCGCCCCCTACAGCGAGCTCGAAAGCGCCGAAGATGTGGTCTATCAACTGGGGCAACGCAGTCTGGTATTGTGGCCACAATGGATCGAGCAACTTGAGGCGCAACACTATTTTCATCAGGCTGGCAGCCTGGTAGTTGCCCACCCTCAGGACACCGCCGACCTCGAGCACTTCAACCAGACACTGAAACACAAGCTGCCGGATCATCAAGACATTGCCTATCTGAACCAGCAACAGCTGCGTGAACTGGAGCCCGAGCTGGCCAGCCATTTCCAATCAGCGACCTCGTTGCAGGGCGAATCCTGGGTGTACACCAAAGAAATCATGGCCACCCTGGCCCACCGGCTCATGTCCGCCGGTGCCAACTGGTATGCAGAAACAACCGTGAGCCATGTAGAACCCGGCAGCATTACCACCGATTGCGGTTCATACCAGTTTGACTGCGTCATCGATTGTCGCGGCCTCGGCGCCAAACCCGATATTGCCAAATTGCGTGGCGTGCGCGGTGAAGTCATTCACGTGCAGGCGCCCGAGGTTAATCTCAAACGCATGGTGCGATTGATGCATCCACGCTATCGGCTGTATCTGGTTCCCCGGGACAACCACCACTACATTCTTGGCGCCACCCAGATTGAGAGCGAAGACACCAGCGGCATCAGTGTCCGCTCAGCTCTGGAATTGCTATCGGCCCTTTACGCCATCCACCCGGGGTTTGCCGAAGCCCGGGTGGTAGAAACTCTAACCAACTGTCGTCCGGCGCTGCTTGATAACCTGCCCGCCATCCACAAGCAGGATGGCCTGATTCAGGTTAATGGCCTCTATCGGCACGGCTATTTGTTGGCCCCGGCTCTGGCAGAGCAGGTTGTGGCCACTCTTGAAGGCAGCGGAAAAACGGCTCCGGATTTTTCCGAGATTTTTCACACGCTGTAACCGAACATCAGGAAATGCATTTGTGATTACGATACAACTCAACGGCGAAGCCAAACAAATTTCCGAGGCACAACCTCTGGATCAGGTGCTGAACGAACTGACCGGTTTGCCAGAGAATTTTGCCATCGCCGTTAACGAAGATTTTGTACCCCGCAGTCAATATCAGGCCATCGAGATAACAGAAGGCGACCACATTGAACTGCTTGTTCCCATGCAAGGAGGTTAGCCCGTGTGGAACCTTGCCGACAAAGAGATTGAGAGCCGCTTATTTATCGGCTCGGCGCTCTACCCTTCTCCCCAGATTATGACCGATGCCATCAAGGCCTCCGGTTCCGATGTGGTTACGGTGTCTCTGAGACGCCAGTCTCAGGACAGCGGTAACCAGAATATCTTCTGGGATTGCATAAAAGAACTGGATATCAATATCCTGCCCAATACCGCCGGCTGCCACTCCGTCAAAGAAGCCGTCACTACCGCCCAAATGGCCCGAGAACTGTTTGGCACCCACTGGATCAAGCTGGAAGTGATTGGCGATGAATACAGCCTGCAACCGGATCCCTTTGCCCTGCTGGAGGCAACCCGGGAATTAATCAGTCAGGGATTTGAAGTCTTCCCCTATTGCACCGACGATCTGGTGCTGTGTGAAAAGCTGGCAGAAGCCGGATGCCGCATCCTGATGCCCTGGGGCGCTCCCATTGGCACCGGCAAGGGACTGATCAATCCCTACGCCCTGAAAACCCTGCGCCAACGCATGCCTGACCTGACCCTGGTGGTCGATGCCGGTATCGGCGCCCCCTCCCACGCCGCTCTGGCACTGGAAATGGGCTACGATGCCGTATTGTTGAACACCGCCGTTGCCCAATCGCCGGACCCGGTTACCATGGCCCGTGGCTTCAAAGCCGCCGTGGCAGCTGGTCGCTACGCCTACGAAGCCGGCATCATGCCGGAAAAAGATCTGGCGCAACCCAGTACCCCAACCCTTGGTACCCCTTTCTGGCACCAGCACTCATAGATCACAGGCCATGACCACCTACAAGCCCGATGCCCGCTACCCGATTCAGACCCACTCGTTTGTTTCGAGAAAGACCAAACCCGTGGTACTGGCCATTGGCGGCAGTGACAGTGCCGGACTCGCCGGCATCCAGATGGACAGCCGCAGCTGTCACGCCATGGGCGTTCACTGCGCCACCGCCATTACCGCCGTGACGGCACAGAACAATCAATCCCTGATTGCCATCAACCCGGTAGACTCGGACATATTGGAACAGCAAATCGACGCTGCTCTGGCGCTCAAGCCCCAGGCCATAAAAATCGGTTTGCTGGCCAGCGTCAGCCAGGTGCAGATGCTGATTCGAAAACTGCCGCTGTTATCACTGCCGGTGGTATTTGATCCCGTGATCAAGACCAGCAGTGACGCGGAATTATTGAATGGCGAACTGATCGCATTCATCAAATCCCAGCTGATCCCCCTGTGTACCGTGGTGACACCGAACCTGCCGGAAGCCGAGCAACTGCTGGATCACCCCCCAAGTGCCCAAGCACTAAAATCCCTCGGGAGTCAGTGGGCCATAATCACCGGTGGCCACAGTCAGGATCAACAGGCGACTGAAGAGTGTTGTGGCCCCAATCATCAGTTTTGTTTGAGCCATTCGAAACTAGACAGTCGTCACCTGCGTGGCAGTGGTTGCGCCTTCGCCGCAACCCTGGCAGCCACACTTGCTCTGGGGTATGAAGTTCGCGACGGTCTGGTTATTACCAAAATGGCCCTGCAGCAAGGCATAGAACAGGCCAGCGGTGTCAACGACCAGAAAGGTTGCGTGGATGTGTCACAATTTCCCCACAGCCACTGGCCAGTCTTCAGTGACCAAGCCGCTTTAACCAACGCCAACGCCAGCGCACTCCAATTTCCTCCCTGCACAGGTAACGGCGAGCCGGACACGCTCGGACTCTACCCCATCGTCGACAGCGCCGACTGGCTGGCACGACTGCTGCCTCAGGGTATCACTACCGCACAACTTCGGGTTAAACACCTTGAAGGACAAGCTCTGGCCGACGAGATCGAACGGGCCGTGGCCATCGGCAAGCAATACAACTGCCGCCTGTTTATCAATGACTACTGGCAGCTGGCCATCGAAAAAGGCGCCTATGGCGTGCATCTGGGACAGGAAGATCTGGAGGTCGCCGACCTTGCAGCGATACATCAGGCAGGTCTGCGTCTGGGCCTGAGCAATCACTGCCACTTTGAAGTGGTGCGGGCACTGGCCGTCAAACCCTCCTATATCGCCTGCGGCCCCACCTTCGCCACCACCACCAAAGATATGCCCTGGGTCCCACACGGGCTTGAAGGTCTGCGGTATTGGGTTAACGCTTTGCCGGACTATCCATTGGTATCCATTGCCGGCATCAACGATCACAACATCCAAGATATTGCCGCCACCGGCGTTTCCGGTATTGCCATGATTACCGCCATCACTCTGGATGACAATCCCGAACAAAAAACTTCCGAGTTGATGGCGTTGATTAACGAGGCTCGCCTATGACTGATTTGAGCGAGCGGCAACAGCTGCGCTATCAGCGCCACTGCCAGTTACCGGGTTTTGGTGAAGCCGGCCAGCAGCGATTGCAACAATCCCATATCCTGATTATCGGCATGGGTGGACTGGGTTGCCCGGCCGCTTTGTATCTGGCGGCTGCCGGTGTCGGCAAACTGACTCTGGTGGATGGCGATCAGGTCAGTCTCTCCAACCTGCAGCGACAGGTTCTGTTTACCGAAGCAGACATCGGCCGCAGCAAAGTCGTTGCCGCCGCAGAGCGGCTGTCGGCGTTAAATTCCGACATCACCATTGAAGTCGTTGCATCCCACCTGACTCTGGACAACGCCCCGGCCCTGATCGAAGACTGTGATCTGGTGCTCGATTGCACCGACAATTTTCACAGCCGCTACCTGATCAACGACCTTTGTCACTTCTTTCAAACCCCTTGGCTTTACAGCAGTGTGCTGGGGTTCAATGGCCAACTGGCACTGTTTGATCCGGCTCATTCCTGTTTCCGCTGCCTGTTCCCCGAATTAAGCGAAGTGCCAGATTGCAATCAGGCCGGAGTACTGGGTGTCGTCCCGGGCACTCTGGGTAGCTTTCAAGCCTCTGAGGCCATTAACTATCTGGCGAATCTTAAGCCATACGACACCAATCGCCTGCAACAATATTCGGCTCTGGAAAACACTCTGCGCAGCATCAAACTGCACCAGTCCGACGAATGCCCCCTGTGCAGCCAGCAACAAACCTATAAAGATCTGATTGATGACTATCAACCGAGCTGCCAGTTGGTACCAGACGACCAGCTGATCTCCCCACAGCAACTCACACAATTTATCGCAACCCACCAGCCGCAACTGATTGATGTGCGATCCCCGGATGAACATCATCGGCACAATATTGGCGGTCGTAATATCCCCTTACCCCTTATGGATAAGACGGATGACCTGAATCCAGATACATGGTACCTTCTCTATTGTCAGAGCGGCGTACGCAGTCAAAAAGCCTTGCAGATATTGCTGGAGAAAGGTTATTCCCAGCTTCGATCCCTGCAAGGGGGTTTAGATGCCCTCCAAAAAGAACAATAAAAATAGATAGAGGGTTGGGTGAGGCGTCTCACTCAATTGGGATGCTATGGCATGGTCATACAGACAGCTGTGCGCTAAACAAATCACACTACTGCTCGTCACTTTGTTGATCTCACACGCTTCACAGGCAGATAGCTGCAGGGAAACCCGTGCAGAAAACGGCTCCGTGGATTTGCAGTGCCTGAATCAGGAAGCCTTTCTGGAACTTCAGGGTAACTGGTTACTGCAATTTGAAGCGGTCAACGGCGTCTACCAATACAACAATCTGGCACCGGTTCCGAAAGTCTGGGGACTGCTCCCAGGCAATGATGGCAAACATGCCAAAGGCAAAGGCACCTACCAACTGACCCTGATCAACCCGCCGCAAGATCAACAGCTCAGCCTGCTGCTGCCAAGGTTGTTTGCCGCACGTGATGTGCGCCTGCAATACCCGGACGGCTCTGAAAAGATCCTGTTACAGGCTGGTGATGTCGACGACACCAACAATTTTTTCCAGACCCCGGTTAAACACTACCCACTGCTGCTACCCTATCTGACATCAGGCACCAAACTGATTGTGACTCTGGGCAGTTACGAAGCCCATTTATCCGGTTTCAGGCAGGCCCCGACTCTGGCCCACGCAGCCCCACTCTACCATAAACAGTTCACCCAAAAGCTGGCCACCGCAGCCACGGCGACGTTACTGGTCATGTTCGCCATCACCAACCTGTTTCTCTGGGGCACCAAAAGTCAGGAAAAACTTGTGGTATTGCTAGCGATTGCGGGGATCTGTCTGAGCATCCGCCAAATCAATAACGCCGGTCTGGTCTATGATCTGTTGCCAAATCTGAGCATTGCCATCGATGCCTACGCTCATTGGCTGTCCTACCTGATTGGTACCATCAGTGCTCTGAGCTACATCTACACGCTGCATCGCGAGCGTATCCCCATGTGGCTGATCCGCACCATCATCGGAGTGCCAACCGCAGCGGTAGTCATTCTGCTCTACGGTGGCCTGGCAGCCATTGAGAGCATTGCCAACTTTCTCTACCCGGCCATTGTGGTACTGATCAGCACTTTTCTGGCCTACCAGATCCGCGCTTACTCACGGGACTCACTGGACGACATGCTGACACTTGGCAGTATGTTGCTGATCGTGGCCTGCCTGACCTTCGACATCGTCCACTACCACATGTACGGGGTAGACCTGATGATCCCTCTGGTGACTGTGGCCTGGATTATATTTATCGCCACCCAGACTTACCTGCTGTCACATCGGTATGCACTGACCTTCAGGAAAAACCTGAAACTCAATAATGAACTCACCGAGCTGAACATCAATCTCGAGCACCGAATTTCCGAACGCACGACCGAACTGGCCAGGAAAAATGAAGAGCTGGAGATCATGTCCAAAACCGATGCCCTGACCGGATTGGCCAACCGCTGGGTCGTGCGAGAGTTTGTCGACAGCGAGTTCACCCGGATGAAGCGCCGCTACAACTACTTATCGGCGGTGCTGCTCGACATCGATTTTTTCAAACAGGTAAACGATAAACACGGTCATTTAGCCGGCGATTTGGTGTTGCAAAAGATAGCCAGCTTACTGCAAAAGTCCGTCAGAAAAATGGATTTGGTGGCCCGCTGGGGCGGTGAAGAGTTTTGCATTATCTTTCCCTGCATTGACCAACAGGAGGCATTTCAAATCATGGAGCGCATCCGCAAATCGATTCAACGTACCACCACCGTGATCGACGACAATCTGTCTATCCATGTCACGGCCAGTGCTGGCATCGCCACCACCGACAAAGCCATCGCCTTTGATGAGCTACTTCACCACGCCGATGTGGCGCTCTACGAAGCCAAAGAACTTGGGCGCAACCAGACCCGGTTAAGTCAAGGGCAAACAGAATCACCGACATCACAACTGGAACTGGTATGACATTCTCGCGAGAACAATGGATTGAGAAGCTGCAATTACAGCCGCACGTTGAAGGGGGCTATTATCGGCGTACCTTTGAATCCAGCCATCGGCCGGTTCAAGCCACGCCAAATGGCTCGCGCTATGCCATGACCTCCATTTTCTATCTGCTGAGCGCGGACTCACCCGTGGGACACTTCCACCGCAACCAATCGGATATCATGCATGTTTTCCACTCCGGTGCCTCAATCACCTATTTCCTGATTTATCCGGATGGTGAATTACAGGTACGAACCCTCGGCAGCGACATAGACTCCGGTGAAGAGCTGCAATTTGTTGCCCCCGGGGGCGTCTGGAAGGCATCAACACTTAACCCCGGCCACGACTATGGGCTGCTCTCAGAAGTGGTCGTGCCCGGTTTTGACTTCGCTGACATGACACTCGGACAGGCCGCAATTCTGCAACGACGATTTCCCCAGCACTCTGAGCTGATACAGCGCTATTGCAAAAGCTGAGGTTGTTACAACCCCAAGCTATTCTCTGCTAACCGTTGGCGCACTGACGTACAAAGCGCACTCCAACAGTGCACTTTTTGACCTGCACAATATCCAGCGGTCGCCCCCATGCTATTTCAGATCACTGAAAAAGCCTTCACGTTTGAGACAAAACTGACATATTTCTGCGCGACTATAGCAACCGTTTCAAGTTGGCAAAACTATTGCTCTATAGAAAGTAAGTACGGCAGCCAAATCATCACTCGATGCGGGAGACCAGCACATGAGCGCACTGGAGAATCACTTACACAGCATTTCGAGCACGGAGTTTGAACCCCAGGGGCTGGCCTTTTTTGATCTGGATCGCACTCTGATCGCAGGGTTCTCGATCTTGGCGCTGGCGCTGGAGACGGCACGATTCGGCCTCAAGCAGGGTGAATTCAGGCAGACCACCAAGGTTATCAAGGACACCCTCAAGGCCCATATCGACGGCTCCAACAATTACGACCGTCTGGTGCGACGACTGGCCAAGGCACTGACCGGTGTTTCTGAAGAAACCCTCTATATGCTGGGACAAAAAGCCTACGAAAACACCCTGGCCAAGAGTCTCTACAACGAGGCCATTACCCTGATAGAAACCCATCGCCGCGCGGGCCACAAGTTGATTCTGGTCAGTGCCGCCAGTGACTATCAGGTTTCTCACATTGCCAGCGTACTGGGTTTTGATGACATCTGTTGTACCCACCTGGAGGTTCAGGAAGGCCACTTCACCGGTCAGGTGATCGCCCCCCTGTGCTATGGCAAAGGCAAGCTGATGGCCGCCCGCCGTATCGCCAAGAAATACGATACCGATCTCGAACAAGCCTGGTTTTATTCAGACTCCAAAGACGATATGCCCCTGCTGACCCAGGTTGGTTATCCCGTGGCAACCAACCCCTCGGAAAAACTCAAGGTGCATGCCCGCAATAAAGGATGGCCGATACTCAACTTCAAAAGCCGGGGTCTGCCAGATCTGGAAAGCTTGATCCGGACGGTCCTGACCACCGAAGCCATTATCGCCACCACCGCATGGGGTTTTATCAGTAAGCGTCTTGGCATTGAAAAAGACCGCCGGGCCAATGACATTACCCGGCTGGCGGGTGATATTGGCTGCAGCCTGGCGGGTATGAATCTGGAAGTCGAGGGCATTGAACACCTGTATCAGAATCGCCCCGCCATTTTTGTCTTCAACCATCAGAGCATGCTCGACACACTGGTATTGGCGCATCTGCTGCGCCGGGATGTGGTGGCCTACTGTAAGGCTGAAATGAGCAAAGTACCGGTCATAGGCCCCTTATTGCGACAGACGGATACCATCTTCGTCGATCGCGAGGGCGGGGATCAAAGGGAGATTTTTCAACGCTCGCTGGCGGTTTTAAAATCCGGCCGTTCACTGGTGATTGCCCCGGAAGGGACCCGCAGTACTCTGGGCGATATCCAACCCTTTAAGCAAGGGGCTTTTCTGTTGGCAAAAAAAGCCGGAGTCCCCATCGTTCCGATCGTTCTCCATAATGTAAAGGATGCCATGCCCAAGGGTGGCCTATTGATACGCCCTGCCGACATCAAGGTCACTGTGCTGCCACCGGTGGCACCGGAATCGCTGAAAAACGTCCGGCATACCTGTGCCGATATTGAACGCCAATATACCGAAGTGCTTGGACACTCCAAACAGGCCTGCCTGCCCAAAGGGCTGAATAAAGTTGCCGCCGAGAGCAGCGAAGGCACACAAGAACTCGACACTCCGGCGGTGGCCTGATAAGACTCTTCGATAGTCCCTTTTGGTATCTGTTATTTGGCAAGCCATCGCTCTACACTGGCAAGCTAGAAAACACGGATGCCAAAAGGAGAATAACAATGGCCACTGCAACCGAGATCAAAACAGACGGTTTTCAGAGCTTTGCTGAGTTTTACCCCTTCTATTTGCAGGAGCACTCAGACAAGACCTGCCGCCGCCTGCACTTTATTGGCAGCACTCTGGTGCTGGCATTGATCGCCTATGTCATTTTTACCAGCCAGCCTATTCTGCTTTGGGCCCTGCCTGTGATCGGCTATGGTTTCGCCTGGGTGGGCCACTTCATGTTCGAGAAAAACAAGCCAGCCACGTTTAAATACCCCATCTACAGCCTGATGGCTGACTGGGTGATGTATAAGGATATCCTGACGCGCAAAATCGAGTGGTAAGCTAATCAGCTGCGTTCAAATCTGCAGACGAAAAACCGCCTCAACGGGATCTGACCGAAGAGGCGGCCATATTCTTCATTTGCCACGACTCAAGCTGCGCCTGTAGCAGGGGATCCCGCCCCTCTAGAGCCAATGTCAGGAAAGCAAAATCGTCATAACCAAAGAACAGCTCACCATCCCAGACCATACTGGGAATACCAAATACGCCTAGCGCCACAGCCGATTCGGTTTGCTGCCTCAAGCTTTTCTTCGCCTCTTCAGACTGTGCAGCTGTTACAAGTTCTGCACCCTCAAGACCAATATCCTCTGCGAGCCGAGCAAGCACCTCAGCATCGCTGACATGTAATCGATCCACCCATACGGCCCTGAAAATTCGGTCAATTAACTGCCAGCGTTTATCCTCTGGAAAATCCAGCGAGGACATTCTCAGCGCCAACAGTGGATCAAACGGGTGATGCACCGGAGGTGACATAGGCACGCCCAGCAATGTGCATTTACGCAGTATATTTTTCAGCATCCAGTCGCGTTTGGCCGGAATTTCAGCCGGCCCAACATTGCCATGGGTATTTAATAACCCGGCAAATAAGATCGGAACCGGTCGAATAGTGACATCATGCTTCTCAATCAACTTATGCAATTGCGTCCATGCCAGATAGGCGTTGTTGGATACGTAATCAAAGTAAAAGGTAATTTCACGCATGGAGTATTCCTGACTGAGCATCTGCTTGGTATTGGCCCCAGTATATATTGCCAGATTGACTCGATAAGGCCGGAAAGCTGAACGGATTGTGCGGGTGGGTGGACAATGGGTTGTTTGGTAAACGATAAGAGTCCGGTTGAATAGGTAAAGCGGGATTTTTCTGGAGCTACAGGAGGGATGGACTCATAAAACGCTCGGGCGTTTTATGACCCTGCGGGCGCCGTTCGGCGGTCTAAATTGCTGCGCAATTTGTCGAACCGGAGGAATTTTTTAAATCTCTCTCGGCTGCGCCGTTAAACGAAAAAGCCCGGCTGACTAGGTAAAGCGGGATTTTTCTGGAGCTACAGGAGGGATGGACTCATAAAACGCTCGGGCGTTTTATGACCCTGCGGGCGCCGTTCGGCGGTCTAAATTGCTGCGCAATTTGTCGAACCGGAGGGATTTGTTAAATCTCTCTCGGCTGCGCCGTTAAACGAAAAAGCCCGGCTGATAGCCGGGCTTTTTCGTTTAAATGATGGCGGAGAAGGAGGGATTCGAACCCTCGATACCGTTTCCGATATATACCCTTAGCAGGGGCACGCCTTCAGCCACTCGGCCACTTCTCCGCAAATTGTTGTGAGAAATTCAATTAAATACTCTCTGACAACGGGGCGGGATAATACCACAAATATCTGAAAATCAAAGAGTTAGACGCAATTAATATTACATTCCCGGAAACAAAACGGCCCGCTGATTAGCGGGCCGTAAACAACTGATTAGAAATCAATCGTCTTGATGATCTTCGCTACCTTTTTCGCGCTGAATGCGCTGGTAGATCTCTTCGCGATGAACAGCGACATCTTTGGGGGCATTGACGCCAATGCGCACCTGGTTGCCCTTCACACCCAATACAGTGATGGTTACATCATCGCCAACCATCAGAGTTTCGCCAATTCGGCGAGTCAAAATAAGCATCGTATTTCTCCAGTAGACTCATCCCGTGAAAACAGACCTCATACTTCAGGTCCTCGGTATCTTCCCCTAACCCTTACCGTAAAAGGTATTGTACAGACCCCCCTATGAGGGATTTGTTCAACACCAGGAAAAATAAACCCGGAAATGTCTTTCCATTGATAAATATTATTATTCCACGATCCAGAGTATAGATCGCACTTTTATAAGCGACCAGCTGGCCGCCGATTACTCGGCGTCCAGATCAAAGGCCTTATGGAGACTACGTACGGCAAGCTCCAGATATTTTTCTTCAATGATCACACAGATCTTAATCTCGGAAGTGGTGATCATCTGAATATTGATGTTATCCGCTGCCAGGGCTTCGAACATTTTCGAAGCAACACCTGCGTGGGATCGCATACCCACACCCACAACAGACACCTTGGCAACACCATCGTCGGTCAAGACACCCGCAGCGCCGACTTCTTCGGCGACTTTTTCCAGAATGGCCTTAGCCTTTTCCATATCGTTACGATGGGTGGTAAAGGTCAGATCAGTTGTATTGTCATCAGAGATGTTCTGGACAATCACGTCCACTTCCACATTGGCGGCACCGATAGGCGCCAAAACGCGAGCTGCCACACCGGGAAGATCGGGAACACCTTTGATGGTCAATTTGGCTTCATCGCGGTTGAAAGCAATACCGGATACCAGTGGCTGTTCCATATCGGAATAATCCTCATCAAGAGTAATCAATGTTCCAGGGCCTTCCTGGAAACTGTGTAATACACGCAGCGGAACATTGTATTTGCCCGCAAATTCAACGGAGCGGATCTGCAGGACTTTAGAGCCCTGACTGGCCATCTCCAACATTTCTTCAAACGTAATTTTGTCCAGGCGACGAGCACCCTCACAAACCCGCGGGTCCGTGGTGTAAACACCGTCCACGTCAGTGTAGATCTGACACTCGTCGGCTTTAAGGGCCGCAGCCAATGCCACACCGGTGGTGTCGGAACCGCCACGTCCCAAGGTGGTGATATTGCCGTTTTCATCAACCCCCTGAAAACCAGCAACCACAACCACGCGTCCAGCATCCAGATCGGAGCGCATATTGCTGACATCGATATCCTGAATACGGGCTTTCATGTGGGAGTTATCGGTCAGGATTTTTACCTGGGAGCCGGTATAGGATCGGGCATCACAGCCGCGCTTTTTCAACGCCATACACAACAGGGCAATGGTCACCTGCTCACCGGTAGAGACCAACACGTCCATTTCACGGGGATCAGGTTTTTCCTGAATCTCATGAGCCAGACCGATCAATCGGTTGGTTTCTCCGCTCATGGCCGAAACCGCCACAACGATGTCGTGACCCTGCGCCCGGAAACCAGCAACTTTTTCAGCTACAGCTTCGATGCGCTCGATGGTGCCGACGGAAGTTCCGCCGTATTTTTGTACAAAAAGACTCATACCTGCTCTAAAATCCGGGTTTTATCCCCCGTTTAGGGGGGCTGAAAATCAGCGGCCAATTAAACACTAAATTGGCGCGAAAGTTAATGGTTAGTATTCTCGCCGGTTATCGCGCTAACGCGACGACACTCATCAGGCCAGTTGTTCGCCGACCCATGCTGCAACAGTGTCCAATGCACCAGGTAAGGCCGCCAAATCGGTACCGGCACCCTTGGCCTTGTCTGGTTTGCCACCGCCTTTACCACCAACCAGTGGCGCAAAGTATTTGATCAGATCACCGGCTTTCAGCTTGGCCTGCACGTCACTGGATACCGCGGCAATCAGATTGATCTTCTCGCCGGCGGGGCTGGCCAGCAGTACCACGCAATCCCCCAGTTTGTCTTTCAACTGAGCCACTGAATTGTCCAGAGACTTCATGTCAGCGCCATCCAACTGAGCCGCCAATACCTTGATGCCGGCAACGTCTTTGGCCTGATTAATCAGATCACCACTGGCGGCACTGGCCAGCTTGGCCTTGAGTTGCACCAGCTCTTTTTCCTGCTGTTTGCTCTGGGTAACCAACTGGCCAACTTTGTCGGCCAACAGCTCAGGGCGAGTTTTCAGCATGGCAGCCACTTGTTCCAACAGAGCCTGTTGCTCATCTGCCAGTGCCAGCGCCTTACTGCCCGTTACCGCTTCAATACGACGCACACCAGAAGCCACCCCGGCTTCGGAGGTAATGCGAATCTGACCGATATCACCGGTGCGCTCGGCGTGGGTACCACCACAGAGTTCAACCGAGAAGCCATCCCCCATGGACAACACGCGCACTTCGTCGCCATATTTTTCACCAAACAGCGCCATCGCGCCCTTGGCCTTGGCGGTTTCCATATCACAGACGGCGGTTTCGACTTCGGTATTGGCCATAATCTGCTGATTCACCATGGCTTCAATCTGTTTGATCTGTTCTGGCTTCACCGCCTCAAAGTGGGAGAAGTCAAAGCGCAGACGTTCAGAATCACACAGGGAGCCCTTCTGACTCACGTGATCGCCGAGAATATCGCGGAGCGCGGCATGCAACAGGTGCGTTGCCGAGTGATTCAAAGCGGTAGCCTGACGCACGTCGGCATCAATGGTCGCTTCCAGTGAGTCACCTACGTTGATGGTCCCAGACAACACCACACCTTCGTGCAGATGATTGGCAGCCTGTTTGACACAGTCACGCACCTCAAACCGCGAG
Organism: Candidatus Pelagadaptatus aseana; assembly: GCF_040362265.1. Classification (NCBI taxonomy): domain Bacteria; kingdom Pseudomonadati; phylum Pseudomonadota; class Gammaproteobacteria; order Cellvibrionales; family Cellvibrionaceae; genus Candidatus Pelagadaptatus; species Candidatus Pelagadaptatus aseana. The sequence goes on along the minus strand of NZ_BAABNJ010000002.1, from coordinate 398,110 downwards.
TTCGCTGAAGTCAGATAACCACTGTCACCAACCTGACCGCCGGACTCGGCGTAGAAAGGGGTATTTTCCAGCACCACCGCACCCTGCTCACCCTCAACCAGGCTATCCACCTGTTCGCCGTCTTTCACCAGCGCCACAACCTTGGCCTGGGCGGTAGTGTCGGTATAGCCATCAAAGCGGGTTGCACCTTCCAACTTCAGGCTATTGGAGTAATCCACCTTAAAGGTACCCGCGGCACGAGCGCGGGCGCGCTGCTCTTCCATCGCGGCTTCATAGCCCTCTTCGTCGATGGTCAGCTCGCGCTCACGGGCGATATCCGCAGTCAGATCCAACGGGAAGCCGTAGGTATCGTATAAGGTGAACACCACATCGCCGGGAATCTCTTTACCGGACAGTTTCCTGATCTCGGATTCCAGAACCGCCATGCCCTTGTCCAGAGTCTTTTCAAACTGTTGCTCTTCGGTCAACAGGACTTTTTCAACCTGGGCCTGTTGTTCACGCAACTCGGGATACGCATCGCCCATTTCCACGGCCAGTGCCGCCGCCAGCTTGTGGAAAAACGGCTGCTTCTGACCCAACTTGTGACCGTGGCGGATGGCGCGGCGCATAATGCGACGCAGAACATACCCGCGGCCCTCATTGGATGGCATCACGCCATCAATCACCAGAAAAGCACAGGAACGGATGTGATCGGCAATCACGCGCAGGGATTTATTTTCCAGATCCGTGGCGCCAGTGGCTTCGGCGGAAGCTTTCAGCAGATTCTGGAAAAGATCGATTTCGTAGTTGGAGTGGACGTCCTGCATCACAGCGGCAATACGCTCCAGCCCCATACCGGTGTCAACGGAAGGTTTTGGCAGAGGCTCCATGGTGCCATCGGCACTGCGGTTGAACTGCATAAAAACGTTGTTCCAGATCTCGATAAAGCGATCGCCATCTTCCTCAGGCGATCCCGGAGGGCCACCCCAGATGTCTTCACCGTGATCGTAAAAAATTTCAGTACAGGGACCACAGGGACCGGTATCGCCCATGGCCCAGAAATTGTCTGACTGGTACTTGCCGCCCTTGTCGCCAATACGCACTATCTTGTCGGCGGGCACACCCACTTGCTTATGCCAGATATCGTAGGCCTCATCGTCCTCTTCGTAGACGGTGACCATCAGCTTCTCAACCGGAATATTGAGCCACTCTTTGGAGGTCAAAAATTCCCAGGCGTAGTTAATCGCACTCTCTTTGAAGTAGTCACCAAAACTGAAGTTACCCAGCATTTCGAAAAATGTATGATGACGCGCGGTGTAGCCAACATTTTCCAGATCGTTGTGCTTGCCACCGGCACGGACACAGCGCTGGGAGCTGGTGGCTCGGGTGTAAGGACGCTTGTCGTCGCCCAGAAATACGTCTTTAAACTGCACCATGCCCGCATTGGTAAACAGCAGGGTGGGATCGTTACCGGGTACCAGCGAACTGCTTGGCACAATGGCGTGACCCTTGGTCTCAAAAAACTTCAAAAAGGCTTCGCGTATTTCTGCGCTTTTCATAGGTTATTCCGTACAAATTTCGGTCAATTTAACGCTGTTTGGGATTCGCCGAAGACGTGATGCCTGCAGAGCCCCCAAAAAGCGCTCGATTATATAACAAAAAAAGGGCCAGAACAGCGCGCTGTTCTGGCCCTTTCCAAGTTTTTAGCGATGTAAACGCTGTTATCAACCAACCGGGATTACAAACCCAGTTCGGCCTCGGTAAACAGCTTACCGCCCAATATATGCAAGTGCAGATGGAACACGGTTTGTCCCACTTCTTCACCGTTATTGATCACCAGTCGGAAGGCGTCGCCAACATTGTGTTCACGGGCAATCTCGCCAGCCTTGACCATCAGCTTGCCCAGCAAGGCCTGATCTTCAGCGGTGGCATCCACCAATCGAGGAATCGGTTTGCGCGGAATCAGCAACAGATGCACCGGCGCTTTAGGGGCAATGTCCTTGATGCAGATACAGTCATCGTCTTCATAGACTTTATCGGCGGGAATTTCACCGTTCATGATGCGGGTAAAAATGGATGGTTCGGACATAACAGTCTCCGATCTGTGTTCCCTGTCATCTTGACGCGAAGCGGAAAGATCCTTCACTTCGTTCAGGATGACGTGGATGTCATTGAAATTTATTTCCGTAAAGCTTCTTTTTCTTCTTCGCTCATCTGCCGGGCTTCACCCTCAAGCATGACCGGAATGCCATCGCGAACCGGATAGGCCAGACCACTGGCAACACACAGCAGCTCCTGTTTTTCCTTATCATATTCAACAGGGGCTTTGCTCACCGGGCACACCAGCAGGCTCAATAATTTCTGATCAATCATATTCAGTCTCACAAATACTAACGACGGCGAGCTTACGCTAAGCCCGACAATTTTTCTATTTTCTCACGCTTTCCATCGGTGGTACCAGCAATTGCGGGTCAACTCTCTGGTCCATCCAATTCATACGCCAATCCAGGTGAGGCCCGGTTACCCGACCGGTGGCACCCACTTCTGCAATGGGGTCGCCCTGTTTTACTTCCTGACCTTCGGTTACCAATATTTTGCTCAAATGGATAAACGAAGAATTCAGACCCTGGCCATGATCAATGATCAGGGTTCCACCGGAAAAAAACATATTCTCATGCACCAGTGTGACCTTGCCACCCACGGGGGCTGTCACCACGGTGCCGGTTGGGGCGGCCACATCGACGCCAAAATGGGGGCGACGAGGCTGGCCGTTGTAGTAGCGCTGACTGCCATAGACACCGGTAATGGGCCCGGTTAAAGGCCACTCGAAGTTATCGCGATACTCCTGTCGCTGGGATATAACGGCTCTGGCCCGCTTGGTTTGAGCGATCTCTTTATAGATCCTGTCAAGATGCTGTTGATCCGGATTGACCGTGCGACTGGGAACCCCTTCCACGCGCTGAATTTTATACTGGCGCTGCACGACCACCTTGTTCAGACGGAAATCATTCCCCTGTGAATCGGTCAACACCAGTTCAACCGGAGACTTTGCATCGCGCCCGAGACCGAGCACAAAATAGCCATCGCTCGAAACCATGACATCATGCCCCAGAAAGGCAACCTTGGTACCGGGCGCGACCTGCCCAACCAAAACACTGCCCTGCTTCCATTGCCCTTGAATACTTCGCAGCGGACTGTCTTTGCCCACCGCATTAAACGTACTCAGGCACAGAGTTAAAAGAAGGGAGGTAATCACCACTCGATTCATCGCCAAACCTTATGTTTTGTAAAGAGCCCTGCCGATCAGGATTGGAAAAAGAGTAACATAGGGCAAACATTTAATGAGCCCAAATATTATTCCCATGTCTGACTTTACGCCTCCACCCGGTCTGCGCAACCCGCATGTGCAAAACATCATTGCCAGTACCGGCCCAAGACGATGGCTGGTACGCAGGCAAGCCAGAAGCCTGCTGAATCATTCTGAAGACGTCATCCTCAACTGCGGCAACGGCGTGCGCCTGCTTGGGCATATCAATCGCCATCCGCACGGCGCAAAATCCCTGATCACGCTGCTGCATGGCTGGGAGGGCAGCAGTGATTCCACCTATGTGCTATCGGCAGCACGACGCCTTTATGGCGAGGGGCACGATATTTTCCGGCTCAACTTTCGCGATCACGGCGACACCGAACACCTCAACCGGGAAATCTTCAACTCCACCCGCTTAAGCGATGTTACCGGCGCCATGGAAGACATCCAGAAGCGCTTCCACTACGAGCATTACTTCCTTTCGGGGTTTTCTCTGGGGGGAAATTTTACGCTCAGAACCACCATTGCCCAGCACCAGCACAACTATCGGATTGATCGCGCCGTTGCCATTTGCCCGGTCATCTGCCCACTCGATACCATGGACGCCCTGACCAATGGGCCGCGCATTTACGAGCGCCATTTTGTCAATCAATGGAAACGCTCGCTGAGCAATAAGACCGAACATTTTCCGGAATACACCTACCGCGATCAGTTGCCAGACATGAAAACCCTGGCACACATCAACGATTTCTTTATTCCGGGTTACACACCGTTTGACGACTGCGACAGCTACTTTGATGCCTACAGTCTCAAGCGCGAACAACTCAGTCAGATTGATATCCCGACAACCATCATCACCAGTGAGGACGACCCCATTGTGCGCCATCATATGCTGCCAAGGGAAAAACTCAGCCGTCACCTTTCCCTGGAAATTACCCGTTTTGGTTCGCACTGTGCCTACCTTAAAAATTACCGGCTGCACAGCTGGAGTGACGACCGCCTGTCGCAACTGCTGACCATAAGCCCTTAATGAAATAATGCTTTACATTGAATCCCAGAGGAGTATTTTTAAATACAGCAGGGAGCAATTTCTCACACCCAACAAGAAAACTACCTGCTAGTCATTACCCACACTTTAAGACCTAAAGGAAGCTGTATATGACCAAATCCCTAGCTGTATCTGATAATAATCAAACCCTGACCGACCACCTGCCAATCCTCTACGTACTCGACACCAACGTCCTCATTCACGACCCGACTGCCCTGCTTAATTTTGAAGAACACCACGTCATGATTCCCATGACGGTGCTCGAAGAGCTCGACAAGCTCAAGAGCGGGCGCAAGGCACAGGCGGCCGACTGCCGACAGGCCATCCGCGAAATCGACAAGATTCTCGGGAGGGCCGAACCGGAAGACATCGAGCAGGGGGTACCGATTCGACGAGGCGAAAAAAGCGAACCCTGCGGCCACCTCTCGATCCTCATGACCTCCCCTCCTGACAACGTCACCGTCCTCCCCAACCACCTCAACGACAACAAAATCATCAACGACCTCTGCCTCCTGCAACAGCACTACCCCGATCGAAAAGTCGTACTCGTCACCAAAGACATCAATATGCGCCTCAAAGCCCGCGGCTGCGGCATCGAATCAGAGGACTACCACAACGACCAACTGGTGACCGACATCGAGCTGCTCAACAAGGGCTATCTCGAAATCGAAGGTAACTTCTGGGATCTGGTCAACAAGGTGGATACCGAACAACAGCTGGGCCGCACCCTGCACTATCTGCCCAGAGAAGATCCCCTCAAGGAGATTCATCCCAACCAGTTCATCATTGACGATCTGGGGTTTGTCGGACGGGTATTGGAAGTCAACGATGACATCGTCACGGTTCTGCACGTGGACAAAAACAGTTTTATGGAACAGGAAGCCTGGGGACTGCAACCGCGCGATGTCTATCAGGCCATGGCCCTGAACCTGCTGCTCGATCCGGATATCCATCTGGTCAACCTGACCGGTTCGGCCGGCTCCGGTAAAACCATTCTGGCACTGGCAGCCACAATCGAAATGACGGTAGCCACCAAAATGTATCGTCGCATTATTGTGACGCGCAGCACTCAGGGGCTGGATGAAGACATTGGGTTTCTGCCGGGTACCGAGGAAGAAAAAATGGAACCCTGGCTGGGGGCCATTACCGACAACCTCGAGGCCCTGCACTGTGACGATGAAGACTGTTCAGGCAGTATCGATTACGTGCTCAATAAAGTACCGCTGCACTTCAAGTCTCTGAACTATATTCGCGGACGCAGTTTTCAGCACAGTCTGATCATCATCGACGAATCTCAGAACCTGACGCCTCATCAGATTAAGACCATCGTCACCCGCGCTGGCAACGGTTCCAAGGTCATCTGTCTTGGTAATCTGGCACAAATTGATACGCCCTATCTGAGTGCCACCAGTTCTGGTCTCACCTATCTGACGGAACGCTTCAAGGACTTTGCCCATGGCGGCAACATCAAACTCCAGGGTGTGCCACGATCGGTGCTGGCAGAGTACGCTGAGGAGTATTTGTAACTAACCCGGAACCGAGTAGGTGGCGACCACGTGCGCCACCGGCTTGTCCTCTTCTCCCACCGAGTAAAGGCTGATCTCACCAATGATCAGCCTTTTGCCCACCTTGATCAGATCACACACCGCCTTGACGCCATCGTCAGCCTTGGGCTTGCGCAAAAAATTGATATTGAGGCTGGTGGTTACAGACATAATCGACGTGTCGTTCAAACCCAGCGCCCCGATGATGGCGCCGTACATGGCCGCATCTGCCAGCCCCATCAAGGTCGGGCCGGATACCGTGCCACCCGGGCGCAACTGTTCCTCACCAATCTCTTGAATCATGGTGCAATGGCCGTTATCAACAGTCTTCACAATAAACCTGGCGTTGGTAAAAGTTTCTTGCATAAAGTCTGTTAATGCTTCAGGCGTAATCATATCTGTCTCTAACCTAACTCTCTCAAAACTTGTCCGGGGGGCACTGTGACCACCTGACGACAGGCGAAAATGCCCATCAACGCAATGGCCAGGCCACCCCCCAAAATACCAATGGGCCACAGGTACCAATGGGCGCTGAGCTCCATATCCAGAACCCCCGATTGTAGCGACAACAGCAGCACTTCAGAACCCAGTACCGCCATCAATCCCGCACACACGCCCAGCACACAAAACTCCACCCACAGGCTGCCCAGCAGACGATTGCGCGAACAACCCAGGGCACGTAACAACACCGTTTCCTGACGTCGCTCGTCCATACTGGCGACCACCGCCGCCCACATAACCAGTACGCCCCCCAGTAAAATCAGTACCAACACCAGCTCGACCCCGCCACTGACCTGCTCAACAATGGTTTGAATCTGCTCGATGACCCGGTCCATTTCGATCACCACAACGGTCGGAAACGCGCGCAACAAATCGTTCAATACCAGCTTCTGCTCACCGGTGAGGTAGACACTGGTCAAATAAGCGGGAAAATAATCCTCAAGTGCACTGGGAGAAAACAGGAAATAAAAATTCGGGTTCATGGAATCCCACTGCACTGTTCGAATGCTCGCCACCCGGGCAACCAGTTCAATACCGCCCACACTGAACGTCAACTCATCATCCAGCTTTAACCCCATCTGCTCCGCAGTCTCAGCCTCAACCGACACACCGTTTTCGCCCATGGACTGCCATTGATCCCACCACTGACCAGCGACCATGCGGTTATCGGCCCCCATAGATTCGCTCCAGCTAAGATTCACTTCCCGGCGCAGTGCCTCGGCTCGCTCACGAATCCCGGCATCCGGCTCAACACCGTTGATGTGGGTGACTCTGGCACGCAGCATCGGGTAAAAAGGCTGGGCCTCAATACCTTGTTGTTCGAACAGCTCTGCAATCGGGGTAATTTCGCCCTGTTCAATATTCAATAAAAAATGATTGGGAGTTCCCTCTGGCAATTGGGTTTGCCAGTCACCGATCAAGTTGGTGCGCAGTGCCGTCATGGACAGCAACAGCATGATCGCCAAAGCAAACACCAACATCTGGATCACACTAAACTGGCGATTGCGCTCCAGGGCTGAAATTCCCAAGCGCCAGATGCTACCAGCTCGGCTGCCAAGTCGACGACTGCCCCGCAATAACACCAGAGCCAACAGCACACTGACCAAAACCAGAGCCAATAACGCCAGCAACACCCCGCCCGTCAGGGCAATATGGCCACTGAACAGAAACACGAGCAAGGCAATGGCCATCAAACCAAACACAAACTGCAGATATTGATGTGCCAGAGATATCTGCATATCGCGGCGCAAAATGCGAATGGGCGGCACCAGAGGCAAACGCCACAGAGGGGGCACCACAAAGAAAAACAGACAGATAAACCCAGTTAACAAACCCAGGCCATAAGCCGACCAGTGAGCACTTAGCAGCTCGGCGGCAAACACACTGCCAATCACGGACGCCACCCACTGCTGCAGCAGCTCCCCCAGAGCCAACCCAACCAGAGACGAGCCCAATCCCAACAGCAGTAACTGGGTCATATACAAACGCCGAATTTTCCAGACACCACTACCCAGACTTTTTAGCAGGGCGATCTGCTCGACCTGCAATGCCGCAAAATGTCGAGCCGCAATGGCAATCGCAACGCCACTGAGGAGCACCCCCACCACTGCCGCAATCAACAGAAAGCTTCGCGCTGTAGACAGGGTTTTGGCCAAGCCCCGCTGTGAGGATTCCAAATCGATAATCTGTTGATGGACACTGAGCTCAGGTTCCAAATCAGCAAGATACGCTTGCAGATCAGAATCAGCGCCACTGAGTAACATGCGGTAGCGAATCCGGCTGCCAGGCTGAACCACATTGGTGGCTGCCAGATCCGCCTGATTGATCATCACCCGCGCACCAATCAGGGAAAAATTACTGCCACGGTCCGGCTCGGCAACAATGATTTTGCTGATGGTAAAACCCTGCTCACCCACCTGAATGGTGTCGCCCAGCTCAATGTTCAACAGCGGCAGAAGTCTTGAATCGACCCAGGCTTCACCCCGCTCAGGAATCCCCTCAGCTGGCTGCATCAATTGTTTGTCGGTGGTGAAAGCCTGATCGGCGAGGACCAGCTCTCCCGCCAGAGGATAGCCTTCCGATACCGCCTTGACCGCGGACAGATGCATCTCTTCACCGGCGAACACCATTGACGCAAACGATACGGTTTGAGCTGTATTCAGACCCGACTCGCCCGCCCGATCCAACCAGTTTTGTGCAATTGGCTGGCTGCTGCGGATCACCCGATCACCGCCCAAAAAGCTGTGACTCTGCTGTATCAGGGTATTTTCCAGCCGGCTCGTAAATACCGCAATGCAACTGACCACGGCCACCGAAAGAATCAGTGAGGCTGCCAGAATACGCACTTCTCCGGTGCGCAGGCTGCGCCAGAATTGCCGCCACGCCAACATCAGGCAACGGCTCCGGTGGTTTTGGTGGTATTAGTACTCACTACTTCACCGGCATCGAGCACCAACGTTTGCTGACAGCGATCAGCCAGACGTTGCTCATGAGTCACCAGCACCAGAGTAGTGCCGTGTTCACGATTGAGCTCAAACAGCAAATCAATGATGTGCGCCCCGGTTGCGGTATCGAGATTGCCGGTAGGCTCATCGGCAAACAGGATATCCGGGTGGCTGGCAAAGGCACGGGCGATGGCCACCCGCTGCTGTTCACCGCCGGACAATTGTTTGGGGAAATGACCCAAACGCTGCTTCAAGCCAACCCGGGTCAGAAAAAACTCCGCCTTGCCGCGGGCATCGTCTTCACCGTGCAACTCCAGTGGCATCATGACGTTTTCCAGAGCGGTCAGTCCCGGCAACAATTGAAACGACTGAAACACAAACCCCACATGACGGGCACGGACTTTGGCCCGCTGCTCCTCGGTCAGTTTGGTAATATCCTCACCCTGAAACAGCACCTTGCCTGACGAAGGACCATCCAATCCCGCCAGAATCCCCAGCAGGGTCGACTTGCCCGATCCGGAAGCGCCAACAATAGCGAGACTTTCTCCTTTGGCTACGGTCAACTCGACCTGATTGAGAATGGTTAGGGTGCCTGCGGCGGTTTCAACCTGCTTACAGAGATTTTCGGCGATTAACATAATTTATCCATAAACTGCTTGGAAGCCGGCTTCGACCGGCTATAGTTTTTGCAGTTTCGTTGCAGAAATAATGAGAGTCAAAATGGTTCACCAATCTTTACAAGCTGCTTTACACAAGTTGCCACAGACATTGTTTTCGTCGCGCCTTTGGCTGGTGTTGTTCACCCTGCTGTGCCTCTCATCCGTAGCGCAGGCAAAATCCAACATTCTGGTTCTGGGCGACAGTCTCAGTGCGGCCTACGGCATCGATCCGGAACAGGGCTGGGTGGCATTGATGGAGCAACGACTGAATCGCAAAGCCCGGCCCTATCAGGTGGTTAACGCCAGCATCAGTGGCGAGACATCGGGCGGAGGACTGAAACGGCTGCCAAAACTACTGGATACCCACAACCCTGATATTGTCATTATCGAGTTGGGAGCCAATGACGGATTACGGGGTTACCCCCTGAAACGCATGATCGGCAATCTGGAACAAATGATTCGATTGAGCCAGCAGCAAAATGCCCGCGTATTGCTGGCTGGCATGAAGATACCGCCAAATTATGGCCCGATTTACAGTCTGAAATTCGAGAAGGTATATCGACGACTGGAAGACCAGTACGACATCCCGTTAATCCCCTTTTTCCTGGACAATGTCGCGGGCAAGCGGGAGTTGATTCAGCGTGACGGACTGCATCCGACGGCCGAAGCGCAGCCCATTATTCTCGACAATGTCTGGCCTTACCTCGAACCACTGATGGATTAGCGAGACCGGGAGACCGGTTCGAGATACTCCACCATCAGCTGCAGGGATTGCTGACCACGAAACTCGTTGATATCCAATCGATAGGCGGCGCGCAACTGAGTCGCCCCCGGATTGGGCCACAGTTCCAGATCGACATTAAAGGCAATCGCATCCACAACCTCACCCGCTGGCTTGCCGTCATCCAATGGCTGCAACACCAGTTTCAAATGTTTTTCGCCCACCAGCCTTTGCTGCACAATAGCAAACTCGCCATCAAACACCGGTTCAGGAAAATGCTGCCCCCAGGGGCCGGCTTCACGCAGACTACAGGCCAGATCAAAATTGATTTGCTGTGGCGATAAACCACCATCGCTGAAAATCACCGCCTGCAGGTCATCTTCGCTCAACTGCTCGCGAACCACGCGATCAAAAGCCACTTGGAAAGCTTGGAAATTCTCTTGCTTGAGGCTCAATCCCGCAGCCATGGCGTGACCACCAAACTTGGTCAGTAAACCGGGGTTGGCACTGGCCACCGCATCCAGCGCATCGCGAATGTGCAGACCGGCGATTGAACGCGCGGAGCCCTTGATCTCGCCGTTATCAGCATCGGCAAAAGCAATCACCGGACGGTGGTACTGATCCTTGATGCGCGATGCCAGAATCCCGACTACGCCCTGATGCCAGCTCCCATCATAGAGACACAGTCCCCAGGGAATTTGACTCTCTTCCCCCAATGACAGCTTTTTCAGGTCCGCCATGGCCTCCTGCTGCATACTGCCCTCAATGGCGCGGCGATCCTTGTTCAGGCTATCGAGTTCAAATGCCATCTCCCGCGCCAATGAGTCGGAATCACACAATAAGCACTCAATCCCCAGAGACATATCGTCCAGGCGACCGGCGGCATTCAACCGCGGCCCCACGGCAAACCCCATATCCGAGGCCACCAGCCGATGCAATTGACGACCGGCAATATCCAGTAACGCTCGAATCCCCGGGCGCAACTGCCCCGCTCGCATCCTTTGCAATCCCTGATGCACCAGTATTCTGTTGTTGTGATCCAGCGCCACCACGTCCGCCACGGTACCCAGTGCCACCAAGTCCAGAAACTCACCCATATTGGGTTCTTTGATACCCTGCAGACTGAACCAACCGGCATCGCGCAATGCCGCGCGCAGAGCAATCATCAGGTAAAACACCACACCGACACCGGCCAGATTTTTACTGGGAAATTCACAGCCTCGTTGATTGGGATTGACAATGGCATCGGCGCTGGGGGTTTCGGCACCGGGTAAATGATGGTCGGTCACCAACACCTTGATGCCCGCTTCTTTGGCAAACGCTACGCCTTCAATGGAGGAGATGCCGTTATCCACCGTCATAATCAAATCCGGCGACCGACCTTTGGCCACTTCGACAATTTCCGGCGTCAGACCATAGCCATACTCAAAACGGTTGGGCACCAGATAATCCACATAGTGAGCCCCCATGGCCCGCAGCGCCAACATACTTAACGCACTGCTGGTGGCTCCATCGGCATCAAAGTCACCAACGATCAGAATCTTGCGCTGTTCGGTGACCGCATCCACCAGCAACGCCACCGCCTCATCCAGCCCCTTCATGGTGTCAGGTTTGAGCATGGCACCCAGGCCACGATTCAACTCCTGCTCACCCAAAACTCCACGTTGTGCATAGACAGCTTGCAAAATGGACGGGCAGTTTTGCTGTAATGATTCAGGAATTTCTATTGAAGGACGACGGCGAATTATTTTTTGCATAAGGTCAATTTAATTAAATGTATGGCAGCCCACCGTAGGTTTAATAATCCAGCTACGAAGTCCAATATTCAGGGAGTAAGGTGCTTTGCTTCAGGACCGTCTGCCGCATGGATGCGGCAGCCGAGCCTACAAGGAAGTATATACGGCGAGTCCTGAAACAAAGTACCTTGCTCCCGCCGCTGGCACCAAACCCGCTCCCCTAAAAACCAAAAAGCCCACGACATCAAATCGCAGGCTTTTCAAAAAGAATATATCGAACAAAAATTAAGCCCGAACATTCCCCGCAATATGCTGCTGAACCGTTTGCAGATCTTTCTCAAGCACCTCAAAGCGCTCTTCACGATCAAACAGGTCAGTCATATGGTGTGGCAGTGCCGGATCTTGATCCTGACCGGCTTTGCGAACCGCTTCCGGGAATTTCGCCGGATGCGCAGTCGACAGACAAATCATTGGAATATCCTGACGTCGACGAGTCTTACGCGCAGCCTCAACACCAATAGCCGTGTGTGGGTCCAGCAGGTATTCGGTGTTTTCGAACACATCGCGAATCACTTCGATGGTCTCTTCATCGCCCACACGGTAAGAACTGAACAATTCACGGGCCTTAACCAAAGCCGCATCACTCAAGGTCATGGAGCCAGACTTGAAGTCCTCCATCAATTGTTTGATGGACGCACCTTCGCGACCGTAGAGATCAAACAACAAACGCTCGAAGTTGCTGGACACCATAATGTCCATTGAAGGTGACAGGGAATGAATCAGCTCTTTCTTGCTGTGATCGTTATCGCTGATGCAGCGATGCAGAATGTCGTTGGCATTGGTGGCAATCACCAGCTGATCGATCGGCAAGCCCATCTGCTTGGCCAGGTAGCCGGCAAAAATATCGCCAAAGTTACCGGTCGGCACTGAGAAAGATACCGCACGCGCAGGGGCACCCAGTGCCAGAGCCGCGTAAAAGTAGTAAACGATCTGCGCCATGATCCGCGCCCAGTTAATCGAGTTGACCGCGACCAGCTGACGCCCCTCTGGCAGGAAGGACTGATCACCAAAACTGGCTTTCACCATATTTTGACAATCGTCGAAGTTGCCACCCAACGCAATATTGTGGACGTTGTTTTCCAGTACGGTGGTCATCTGACGACGCTGCACATCGGACACGCGATTATGAGGATGCAGAATAAAGATATCGATGTTGTCGCAGTGACGACAGCCCTCAATGGCCGCCGAACCGGTATCCCCGGAAGTGGCACCCATCACCACAACTTTCTGGTCGCGCTTCTTCAGTACGTAATCGAGCAGATTGCCCAGAAACTGCAGAGCAAAATCCTTAAACGCCAGAGTCGGCCCCTGGAACAATTCCAGAATCCACTCGTTGTGTGCCGTTTGCACCATAGGTGCAATGGCCGTGTGGCGGAAGGTGGCATAGGAATCGTCGATGATTTTTTTCAGGTCGGCGTCTGGCACCTCACCGGCAACAAACGGGGCAATAACCTTGAACGCCAGATCCTGATAGCTCAAGCCAGCCCAGGAAGCGATTTCTTCCTGAGAAAATTTTGGCAGAGTTTCCGGCACATACAGACCACCATCCGGGGCCAGGCCGGTCAAAACCACATCTTCAAATGACAGCGGCGCTGCTTCGCCACGGGTACTGATATATTTCACAACAACCTCAAATACTTAAATGCTTTTCGCTCAGGTCTCAATCCAAAGACTCAACCCGGATATGGGTCACACTGCCTTCGATGGTATCCAGAGCTTCAATATCACTGATGGCCGCCAACAACTGCTTCTCCTGAGCGCGATTGGTCAGCATGATAATGGAGGCCTGAGCACCTTCATTCTGAGGCTCACGCTGGATCACGGCCTCAATACTGATGCCCTTGTCACTCATTATCTGAGTAATTTTAGACAACACGCCCGGGCGATCTTCTGCAGTCATACGCAGATAATAGGCAGTGGTTACCTCTGACATAGGCAACATATTGAATTCTTGCAGAGCATCCGCCGCAAAGCCCAGATGGGCCTGATTAGGCTTGCCACCGGTAGCCAGCTCGCGAGCCAGATCAACAATATCCGCTACCACGGCGGACGCAGTGGGCTCGGCACCGGCGCCCGGACCATAGTAAAGGGTTGGACCAACCGCATCGCCCTTCACCAGAACCGCATTCATGACACCATCAACACTGGCGATCAGACGCTTCTCCGGGATCAACGTTGGGTGAACGCGCAAGACCACACCGTCTTCGGTTTTTGTGGCAATGCCGAGATGCTTGATTCGGTAACCCAGCTCGTTGGCGTAGGTGACGTCCTGAGGTTCAATTTTACTGATCCCCTCGGTAAAAATTTTGTCGAACTGCAGTGGCATACCAAAGGCAATGGATGCCAGAATCACCAGCTTGTGGGCGGCATCGATACCTTCCACATCAAAGGTGGGATCGGCTTCGGCATAACCCAGCTCTTGAGCTTCTTTGAGTACGTCCGCAAAGTCACGCCCCTTGTCGCGCATTTCCGTCAGGATAAAGTTACCGGTACCGTTGATAATGCCAGCCAGCCACTCGATCTTGTTGGCAGACAAACCTTCACGCAGAGCCTTGATAATGGGAATGCCACCAGCGACCGCGGCTTCATAGGCGATGGTAACCCCCTGAGCTTCAGCCTTGGCAAACAATTCGTTGCCGAACTCGGCAATCAGGGCCTTATTGGCGGTCACCACGTGCTTACCATTGGCAATGGCTTCTTCCACCAGCTGCTTGGCAACAGTAGTACCACCAATGAGTTCGACAACCACGGCCACTTCCGGGTTGCGAACCACATCAAAAATATCGCGGGTAACATTGGCACTGGAGGTGTCGCAGGCGGGATTGTCACGACGGGCGCCCACCTGCTCAATAATGATTTCGGTTCCGGCACGGGCACTGATTTCGGCGCTGTTGCGCCCCAAGACATTAAAGGTACCGCTACCAACGGTGCCCAACCCACAGATTCCAATCTTTACCGGTTTCAAGGTATTTCCCCCAGGCTAAAACAACTGGCCACAACCGGTATGATTGTGGCCATAAAACAGGGGGGTAACGATACTGACAGCCCCTTGGAGTGTCAATGACGCTCTGCCGCCGCCTGCGCCCGCGGCATACTGCCTCCACGGCAATAAAAAGCCGCAGCCATAGAGGGCTGCGGCGCAATTCAGGACAGGATCACAGGCCCAGAGCGCGAATCAATTCCGGAGCCGGAACGTAACCCGGCTGGAGGGTACCGTCAGCCAGAACAATGGCCGGGGTTCCGGTCACACCCAACTGGCTGCCGAGCTGATATTGCTCGATCACCGGATGATCGCTACACAGCTTGCTGTTGGCTTCTGAACCCTCTTTAAGAGCCGTCATAACTGCCAGCTTGTCGTCTGCACACCAGGCGGAAACCATCTTTTTGTAAGTTGCGCCACGGGTACCACCTTCCCGGGCATCACTCATCACGGCCGGATTACCCAATTCCCGGGTATAGGCCAGGTAGCGAACCTCAATACCGCTGGCATTCAGCTCGGGGACTTCACGATGAAGCTTGCGGCAGTAACCACAATCCACATCGGTAAACACATAAATATGGGCCTTGGTTTCGCCACTGGCGGGAAAGACAATCTGCTGATCAACCGGAATGGCATCCACCAGTTGTTTGCGGTTTGGACGCATCGCGGCTTCGCGCAAATCCACGATTCCCTTCTCAGGATCAATGCCATAGAGGGTACCGGTGAAAATAAACTTGGCGTCTTCACTGACGTACAACAACTGTGAACGTGGCGTTTCCACCTGCACAAAACCCGGTACAGGACTGGCCTCTACGGTGCCACCGGGCAACCCCAGCTCCTGCAGAATTCTGTCAGCAACGTCTTTGGTAACCGCTTCTGCCTGAGCGGTCAATGCCAGCAAACACGAACCGATCAATAGGCCGGTCTTTATAAACAACTTCATAACTTCCCCTAAAAATGGCTTTAACGCTTATTATCCGGGCCGAACTTTATCATTCTCGAAAAGAAAAGCACCGGAAAATTTCGACCCCACAAACCTCAAAGGTTCCCCTGATGACGCTATTCCCAACAAACGGCAGTTTTAGCCCCTTGGATGGTGTTGCTGATGCATGGATTTCATCCGCGCCTTGGCAACGTGGGTGTAAATCTGGGTGGTTGACAGGTCACTGTGTCCCAACAGCAGTTGCACAACCCGCAGGTCGGCTCCGTGATTGATCAAATGAGTGGCAAACGCATGGCGCAAGGTGTGCGGTGACAGAGGTTTATCAATGCCAGCCACCATCGCCCAGTGCTTGATACGATGCCAGAATGTCTGGCGTGTCATCTGCTGCCCACGGCTGCTGGGAAACAGCACATCAGTAGCGGATTTAGCCAATAACGGCCGAGCTTCTTTCATATACCGCAGCAACCAACTGCCCGCTTCTTCCCCCAGTGGCACCAGGCGCTCTTTGCCTCCTTTGCCAACCACTCTCACCACACCTTGGCGAAGGTTAACCTGATTGAGTGTCAAACCCACCAGCTCGCTGACCCGCAATCCACAGGCATAAAGCACTTCCAGCATGGTACGGTCACGCAGACCAATCGGCTCATCAATATCGGCAGCCGCCAGCAGTGTTTCAACATCAGACTCTGTCAGTGACTTGGGTATGGGTCGCCCGGGCTTGGGGTTTTCTACGGTAGCGGTGGGATCCTGAGGCATTCGCCCTTCACGTACCTGATAGGCATAAAACCCCCGGCAACAGGAAAGAAAACGCGCCGTTGATCGAGCGGATAATTTTTTGGCATGGCGGTCTGCCAGATGCTGCTGCAGACTGGCTGGCGTGATCTGCAACAAACTGAGCTTTTGTTGTTGCGCCCAAACAGCCAGAGCAGTCAAATCACGCCGATAGGAAGACAGTGAACTTTCGCTAAGGCCTTTTTCCAGCCAGAGCGCGTCAAGATAATTATCAATGGTCAGCTGATGTTCGGTTGAGAGTGCGGGTTTTTCTGTGGCCTTGTTCATGCCGCTATGGTGTCACAGTACAACGGCAAACGCACTCGCAGGACCCAGACCAATATTTCAGGGAGACGCCAGACTTTTTAACAGCTGTTCCAGCCGATCCTGATTAATCGGCTTGGTGAGAAATTCGTTCATACCACAATCAAAAGCCTTGTTGCGGTATTCTGTCATGGCGTGTGCGGTCAGGGCTGCGATGTATGTATCGTTGTGCGGGTGTGGCAGTTGACGAATTTTTCGCGCCGCATCAAAGCCATCCATTATCGGCATCTCACAATCCATTAAAATCAGGTCATAGCCTCGCTTGCTCCGGCTTAATAGTTCCACCGCCTGAGCGCCATCGTCACAGACATCGGCCTCGATACCGAATTTTTTCAACAGCCCCGCTGCCACCAACTGATTGACCTTGTCGTCCTCAACCACCAGAGTCTTCAAGCTATCCAGCGGTTTACCTGCTTCAGGAGGCGTCACAGATACAGAGGCTTCAACCGGCTTTAACGGCAAATCCAGAATAAAAGTCGTCCCCACTCCCGAGTGGGTCTCAAACGTCAGCTTGCCCGCCATCAACTTCACCAGTTCATGACAGATGGACAACCCCAAACCGGCGCCCTGCAAGGATTCACCCAAACGAACCGCCCTGACCTGAACAAATGGGTTAAATAAATCTCCCCGGATGTCGTCGTCGATACCGGGCCCGGTATCGGCCACCGCCAGCCTCAGACTCGATTTATCGCCCTCCACAACCCCGCTTACAGTCAATTCTACCGAGCCATCGTCAGTGTACTTTATGGCATTACTCAACAGACCCAACACAATCTGCTGCAACCTTTGATTGTCGATCAGGATTTTGGTCGGTACAGATTCTGCCACATCAAGCCGCACAGTCAGCGACTTGGTTGCGGCTACCGCCTGAGTCACGCGAATCAACTCCTGCAACAGGTCACGGATATCACAGGGCTGCTCATCGAGCTCCAGTACACCGTCCTGCAAATGAGACAAGTCGACAATGGCGGTGATCACCTGTAACAGATGACGCCCTGAATTTTCGATAGTGGTTACATAATTGCGCTGCTGCTCATCCAGATCGGTCATATTGAGCAATTCGGCAATTCCCAACACCCCATTGAGCGGGGTGCGCAGCTCATGACTGAGAATGCCCAGAAAATTCTTTTTGGCCGCATTAGCCGCCTCGGCCTTGAGCAGCCGCTCTTCGGTTTTGTGCAAATCCTGATTGATTAAGGTCTGATTCACCAGATCGGCCAACTCGTTGACCAATGATACTTCGTCCTGAGTCCAGCGCCGCTTGCACCCCACTTCTTCCACGCTGAACACCCCGACAACATCACTGCCTTTGCGAATGGGAACATCCAGCAAAGAACTGATAGACGACCGGCCAAGGTAGCCAGACATCTGCTCTTCCCGTGTTCTGGGATCATTTTGAGCGTCAAACACACTGAGACACCGGCCAGAAAACAGGTGTTTAAAGTAGTTGGCACATTCGGAGATCTGAATTACCTCACCACTGCTGTAGTCGCCCTCACGGCGGCGGTAGAGTTGCTCCAACACAAATTCATTACCACTCTCAGAGAGTCGCCACAGGCTTACGCGACTGGCTTCCAGCAGATCGGCCACTGGCTGCAAACATTCACGGGCGAAGCTATTGACGTCTCCCAGACGCAGGGCCTCACTGCACGCCAAATCAATCAGCAGTTCCTGAAAGCCTTTGTTTTTTTGCAACTGCTGTTGATGCTCGGTGGAATCAAAGGCGAACCCCACAATTTCCAACAATTGGCCAGCGTCATCAAACACTCCCTGCCCCCGCTCCCAGAGATAGCGAATCTCACCGGAGCGGGTATAGATACGATACTCAACACTGAACTGACCATCCGCCTCAAGACTGGCATTGACTTTTTCCCTGACATAGTCAGCGTCTTCCGGGTGGGTCAATTCAAAAAAGGTAATTTTTCGCTGCAGAAATTCACTGACCGTATAACCGATGAGATCAAACACCTGATCACCGATTTCTACGATCTGCCAGCGCTCGCCCTTAGCCAAGCGATAGGCAATGCCCGGCAACCCGGAGACCATTTGCGGAGAGAATGTATTCACACCAACCTGCTTGCATCAGCTCATACCCATAACAGTCTGGCACAAATAACAAAAAAGGCCCCGTTATCAGGGATAACGGGGCCTTTTTGAGACTGGATCTCAGAGTCAGTTGAACTTAGTTCAGCTTCTCTTTGATTCGAGCAGCCTTACCAGTCAGCTCGCGCAGGTAGTACAGCTTGGCCTGACGAACGTCACCACGACGCTTAACAGTGATGCTGTCAACCATAGGGCTGTGAGTCTGGAAAGTACGCTCAACGCCGATACCGTGAGAGATCTTACGCACGGTGAAAGCGGAGTTGATGCCACGGTTGCGAATACCGATTACCACACCTTCAAATGCCTGCAGACGCTCGCGGTTACCTTCTTTAACTTTTACCTGAACAACAACGGTGTCACCTGGAGAAAATTCTGGCAGGTCTTTTTTCAGTTGTTCGTTATCCAGTTCCTGGATGATTTTGTTGGTCATGTTTCTGCTCCTGGAGTCAGAGGTTAGTAGCTTCACAGCTATTAATGGGAACAATAGTCGCGCAACCCATGAAAGCCACGCCCCGTAAGTTCCCGGTTAAGTTACGTATCAGAACGTTTCTGATACTCATCAAGCAACTGCTGCTGCTCAACGGTTAATTCTTTGTTTTCCAGCAGATCCGGCCTTCTCTGCCAAGTTCTGCCCAGCGCTTGCTGTAAACGCCAGCGCCTGATGTGCTCGTGGTTCCCGGACAGCAGAACCGGTGGCACCTGACGACCTTCGTACACTTCCGGCCGGGTGTAGTGCGGGCAATCCAGCAGGCCATCGGTAAAGGAATCTTGCTCTGCCGATTGAGCGTGCCCCAGCGCACCGGGCAACAGACGAATCACACTGTCCATTACCACCATGGCCCCCAGCTCACCACCACTGAGGACGTAATCTCCGATGGAGATTTCAGCATCGACTTCCAGCTCTATCAGCCGCTCATCAATGCCTTCATAGCGCCCTGCAATCAGCACCAGATTGTGCTCCGCCTGCGCTAACTGTTCCGCCAGTGGCTGCCGCAATGGTTCGCCCTGGGGTGACAGGTAGACAACCTGACAAGTGGCATCGTCTTGCTCAGCCCACTGTCTGGCTGCAGCAATGGCATCTCGCAAAGGCTGAATCATCATCAGCATGCCGGGGCCACCACCGTAGGGTCTGTCATCCACTGTTTCGTGGCGATCGTGGGTAAATGATCTGGGATTCCAGATATTTATCTCAACCAAACCCTGTTTTACAGCCCGCCCCGTAACACCAAAGTCGGTAACGGCCTGAAACATCTCCGGAAATAAAGTGACTATTGCCAATTTCTTGGCCGCCACTTTACTGGAATCCTCCCCCTTGCCTGCACTGTTCATTGGCAACGAGTTAAAACTCGGGGTCCCAGTCTACGGTGATGCTTTGCTGCTCCAGATCAATTTTGACAACAAATTGGTCCGGAACGTAGGGAATCAAGCGCTCTTTCTGGTCAATGCTATTGGCATCACCCTTCACGACCAGCACATCATTGGCACCGGTCTCAAGCAGCCGGGTTACAGTACCCAGATCCTGATCATTCCCTTCAAATACAGTAACAACCCTTAAGCCCTGAAGCTGGTGCCAGTAGTAGTCACCCTCTTCCAGGTCAGGCATCTGCTGGCGCTCTACGGCCACGTCCACCTGACAGATTTCACGGGCTTCGTCGCGATCATCAATACCTTTGATGTGAACCACCAGGGCATCACCATGAGGCTTGAAATCGTCGATCTCTACCGATTTAACACCGTGGCGGGTCTTCAGCCACCAGGGGTTATAACTGCAAATATTTTCCCGCGGTTGTGTATCAGAGTGGACTTTCACCCAGCCCTTGACACCGAATACCGTGGTAATTCGCCCGACATTAATCAGATTGGAGCGCTTCTTGGCGCCTGATTCCGTCATCAGTTAATGCCTGCAGGGCGATTGCTACTTAAATTAAGCAGCTTCTTGATCTTTCAGCAGCTTGGCAACGCGCTCAGAGCACTTGGCACCCTGGTCTACCCAGAACTGAATGCGGTCGTTATCAACGCGCAGACGCTCTTCCTGACCACGAGCAACTGGGTTGAAGAAGCCAACGCGCTCGATAAAACGACCGTTACGGGAAGAACGGCTGTCAGTTACAGTCAGGTGGTAAAAAGGACGCTTCTTGGAGCCGCCACGAGCTAAACGAATGGTTACCATTATGTAATTCCTGGTTTGTCTACTTAATTAACGCCTTCTGATCCAACTGAAAGCGCAGAAAATTGGTTGTTTTACACAGGCATAGCCTGCGAAAGGCGCGGTATTTTAATGGAAGCACCTAAACTTGTCTAACACTAATTAAACAAAAAAGGGGCCGGAGCAGCCGTGCCACTCAGACCCCTTGATTAGCAACTGAATTTGCCGCCTATTTAAAGCCCGGTGGCAAACCACCTCCCGGGAACCCACCCGGAGGCATGCCGCCGGGAGGCATACCACCCGGGCCACCACCGCCCATCATGCCGCCCATGCCACGCATCATTTTGGCCATACCGCCACCTTTCATCTTCTTCATCATCTTGGCCATCTGCTTGTGCTGCTTCAACAAACGATTCAGATCCTGAATCTGGGTGCCCGACCCCTGGGTAATGCGACGCTTGCGTGAGCCGTTGAGAATATCCGGGTTGCGGCGTTCAGCCGGAGTCATGGAATCAATGATGACCTCCATGACCTTGAATTGCTTGGTCATATTGGCCTGCTCGGCCAGTTGCGCGACATTGCCCATGCCCGGCAATTTCTCCAGCATGGAAGTCATACCGCCCATATTCTGCATCTGTTGCAGCTGATCCTTGAGATCTTCCAGATCGAACTTTTTGCCCTTGACGACCTTTTTAACCAGCTTTTCAGCTTTCTGCTTATCGAGCTTCTGCTCGGCCTGCTCAATCAGAGACAGCAGGTCACCCATACCAAGTATGCGGGACGCAAGACGATCCGGGTGGAAAGGTTCCAGAGCATCGGTCTTTTCACCCATACCCATAAACTTGATGGGCTTGCCGGTCACATGGCGCACCGACAGGGCGGCGCCACCACGGGCATCACCGTCGGCCTTGGTCAGAATGACACCGGTCAATGGCAGAGCATCATTAAAGGCCTTGGCGGTATTGACCGCATCCTGACCAATCATGGCATCGATAACAAACAGGGTTTCGACCGGGTTAATCGCCTCGTGTAACCCCTTGATTTCATCCATCAGCTCGTCATCGATGTGCAGACGACCGGCGGTATCCACAATCACCACATCGGCAAACTGCTTGCGGGCATGCTCAATGGCGCCGTTGGCAATATCAACCGGCTTCTGATCCGGGGTAGATGGGAAGAAATCTGCACCCACTTCACCAGCCAGAGTTTCCAGCTGCTGAATAGCTGCCGGACGATAGATATCGGCGGAAACTACTACCACCTTTTTCTTTTCACGCTCTTTCAGAAAGCGCGCCAGCTTGGCGACAGAGGTGGTTTTACCGGCACCCTGCAAGCCCGCCATCAAAATCACCGCTGGAGGCTTGGCTGCCAGATCCAGTGATTCATTGGCCTCACCCATGACCTGAATCAGTTCAGCTTCAACAATCTTGATAAATTGCTGACCGGGATTGAGAGCCTTGGAAACTTCGGAGCCAATGGCACGCTTGCGCACCTGCTCAATAAAGGCTTTTACCACAGGCAGGGCAACATCCGCCTCCAGCAATGCCTTACGGACGTCGCGTAAGGTATCTTTAATGTTGGCTTCAGTAAGCTTGGCCTTGCCGGTTACCTTTTTAAGAGTACCCGTCAAGCGATCCTGTAAATTGTCAAACATGGAGAACGATCACTTCTACTACAGAATGGAAAGGCGCAAGTATAGCGAAATTGCGGGCCCCTTTAACAGCAAACAAGCAGCAATACGCACAAAACATCATCATTACCACCAGCTAATCGGTCAATTGCTTCTATTTATGGGCTTGCTGTGACAAACTCCCGACTCTTTCAAAGGTAATGAATTCACTCTTTCGCCGGCTTGCCATGATTACAGACATCACAACCCTGATAGCCACCATTGCCGCGATCCTGTTTTATCTGGGCGCTGCCGGATACATTATTCGCGCAGTGCGCCATCAGGAAACCATCAGCACCGCCAAAATGGCCGCACTGGGCCTTTGCCCCATTGGACTGCATGGATTCAGCCTGCAACAGACACTCTTTATTGAAGGTGGCGTGCAACTGGGCTTGCTGACGTCAGTATCGCTGATCGCTCTGGTCGTTAATCTGGTGGTACTGATCAGCGGCCTGAAAAAACCATTGCACGAGCTCTTTATAGTTCAGTTTCCTTTTTCAGCTCTGATCCTGCTCATCACCCTTTTATCGGGCCCCAGCGAAGTGGTCTACCGCGACATGCAGAGCACTACTATCGTCCATATCCTGCTATCGGTACTGGCCTACAGCCTGTTGATTATTGCCACTCTGCATGTGCTGGTTCTGGCCTATCAGAATCACCAGCTGCGCCATCACCATCTGACTGGCGTTGTGCGCCTGCTGCCACCACTGCAGACCATGGAATCCCTGCTGTTTGAACTGCTGTGGGTGGGTGAAATACTGCTGACGCTGGCCATTGCCACGGGCTTTCTGTTTCTCGACGACCTGTTTGCCCAGCAACTGGCTCATAAAACCGTCTTCTCTATTATTGCCTGGTGCATCTATGCCATCCTGCTGTGGGGCCGGCACACCAGAGGCTGGCGTGGCAACACCGCCCTGCGCTGGACTCTGGGTGGCTTCTGCGCGCTGATGCTGGCTTATTTCGGCAGCAAATTTGTTCTGGAAATACTGCTTTAAACAGCAAAAAAGGGGGCAAAAGCGCCCAAAACCAGCCAACTCAGACTATTGCGCACGCAGGGATTCTGCGCCACTATACGCGCTTTCCTAGGTCATACGGGTTTTCACCTCTTTGAACAGCATTCCCATTGAGTTCCTGTTTGGAATTCTCGCCATCCTGATTGTCCTGTCAGGTTTTTTCTCCAGTTCCGAAACCGGCATGATGTCCCTTAACCGGTATCGCCTGAAACATCTGGTAAAAAAGCAGCACAAGGGTGCCATGCGCGCCTCAAAATTGCTGGAACGCCCTGACCGACTGATCGGCGTCATCCTGATTGGCAACAATCTGGTTAATAACTTTGCCGCGGCCCTGACCACCGTTATCGCCATTCGACTGTATGGTGAAGGTGCCATCGCTCCGGCCAGTATCCTGTTAACACTGGCTGTGCTGATATTTTCCGAAGTAACCCCCAAGACCATTGCCGCGCTCTATCCGGAAAAAATCGCCTTTCCAGCCAGCCTTATCCTCAAGCCTCTGCTGATCATTCTGTATCCGGCGGTCTGGTTAGTGAACTCTCTCTCGAACGCACTAGCGAGATTATTCGGAGTCGATCCAAGCAAGGCCGCCAACAGCGAACACCTGAAACCGGAAGAGCTGCGCACCGTGGTGGACGAACACGGCGACCTGATCCCCGACCAGCATCAGGGCATGCTGCTCAACGTACTGGATCTTGAGAAAGCCACTGTCGAAGACATTATGATCCCCCGCAATGAAGTGATCGGCCTGGATCTGGAAGATGACATTCCCAAGTTGCTGAAACAGATTCGCAACAGCAATCACACCCGATTGCCCGTGTACGAAGGGGACATCAACAACATCATCGGTGTCTTACATCTGCGCAACGCCGCCCGTTTTATCCATGGCAGCGACGACTCAGTCACCCAGGAAGCCATCCGCCGTTTCACCCGCGCCCCCTACTTTGTGCCGGAATCCACACCGCTGCACACCCAGCTAATGAACTTCCAGAAGGAAAAACGGCGAATTGCCATCGTTGTTGATGAGTACGGCGACATTCAGGGCATTATTACCCTGGAAGACCTGCTGGAAGAAATTGTTGGCGATTTCACCACCAACACCTCGGAAGAGGAATCAGAGGAAATCAGCCCCCTGCCCAATGGCTGGCATCAGATTGAAGGCGGCACATCCATTCGCGACATCAATCGCCAGCTGCACTGGAACATGCCCACCGACGGCCCCAAGACGCTCAACGGTCTGATGATGGAGCATCTGGAAAACATTCCCTGTGGGCAGGTCAGCGCCCAGATTGGCAATTACCGGTTTGAAACTCTGGAACTGAGCGGCAAGATGATCGAGAAAGCCAAGGTTAGACCGGTTAAATAGACCGTCGAATACGCGACAAAAAAGGCGAGGCACTGAATAAAGCACCTCGCCTTTTTTGTGCATGTCATCCCGAATGAATATGAGGGATCTCTCAACAAGATTCTTCCGTCCTGCGGACGTCAGAATGACGCTATCAGCCAGTTACCGGGAATTAGTTACCGTAGCTCAACAAACGCTTGTAGCGTTTCTCCAACAGCTCATCAATAGGCTCGGCACACAGACGCCCCACCTGCTCCACCAAACGTCCCTTAAGAGTCTCAGCCATGGCATCCATATCCCGGTGGGCGCCACCCAGTGGCTCGGGAATGGTTTCATCGATAATCCCCAACTCCTCCAGAACACTGGAGGTCACACCCATGGCTTCAGCGGCCAGTGGCGCCTTGTCAACAGTCTTCCAGATGATGTTGGCACAGCCTTCCGGTGAAATCACAAAGTAGGTTGAGTATTGCAACATGTTGAGATGGTCACCCACACCAATACCCAGTGCACCACCGGACGAGCCTTCGCCAATCACGGTGCAGATCATTGGGGTGCGCAGCCGGGACATCACAGCCAGATTCTGAGCAATGGCTTCCGAGATACCTCGCTCTTCACTGTCGATACCAGGATAGGCCCCCGGGGTATCAATCAGGGTGACCACCGGCATCTTAAAGCGCTCAGCCATCTCCATCAGGCGCAAGGCTTTACGATAACCCTCAGGGCGTGGCATACCAAAGTTGCGGGCCACTTTTTCTTTAACGCTGCGACCCTTCTCCTGCCCAATTACCATTACAGGGGTGCCATCCAGTCTGGCGACACCACCAATAATGGCCTGATCATCACCAAAGTGGCGATCGCCATGAAGCTCATCAAAGTCGGTAAAAATGCGCTTGATATAGTCACCGGAAAACGGGCGCTGAGGGTGGCGAGCCACCTGAACAATCTGCCAGGGAGACAGATCGGTGTAGATGCTTTCGGTCAGCTTGATGCTCTTTTCACGCAGTTTGGCAATTTCTTCGGTGATATTGATATCGTTGTCATTACCCACCAACTGCAACTCTTCAATTTTTGCTTCCAGAGTGGCAATGGGTTGTTCGAACTCTAAATAATTGGGATTCATAGTATTGAAGATCCTGATCGCTTACGGCTCTACCAGCTGGCTTCTGCAGTCCATCAAAAGCCCATCAAAAAGTACATCGCGCCAAGGTAACACAATCACCTGACGATTGTGGGAAAGGCTCGTGA
Source organism: Candidatus Pelagadaptatus aseana (assembly GCF_040362265.1). Taxonomy (NCBI): domain Bacteria; kingdom Pseudomonadati; phylum Pseudomonadota; class Gammaproteobacteria; order Cellvibrionales; family Cellvibrionaceae; genus Candidatus Pelagadaptatus; species Candidatus Pelagadaptatus aseana. The sequence continues at coordinate 371,575 of NZ_BAABNJ010000002.1, read as the reverse complement.
ATGTCGGCAATCAGGTCCAGATTGCCAGTCAACAAGGCTTATTTCCCCATGAATTCGAGCGCTAAGATACGCGAAAATGACCAAGGAGTCGAGGCTCACAATCGTCCTCAGACGCCTATTTTATTGTCGATTTCTTCCCTGCAATCATTCGTGCATCAGTCTAATAAAGCAACTCTACGGCCTCGCGCCCAAGAAACTCTCGCAACTGTTCCAACAGCTCATCGACGGGCTCCACCCGCCAGCTCTGACCAAGTCGAATCTGGGCTTTGGCCCCCTGACGCTGATAACTTACCAACACCGGACAGCTACCACTGGCATAGGGTTTCAGGGCTGTCGACAATTGCTGCACGACCCCCTCTCCAACCTTGTCGCGGTCCACTGACAAACGCAGTCCTCTGGCCATTTCCGTGCGCGCATCATCCAGATTGCGCACCGACTCCGCCCGCATCTTCAAACCGCCACTGTACTCATCAAAACTGACCTGACCGGTTACCACCAACAAACCATCCTTGACCAGTTTCTCCCGGTACTCGGCGTAGGTATCGGTAAATACCGCCACTTCGATGCGTCCGGAACGGTCATCGAGGGTGACAAAGGCCATATTGTCACCCTTCTTGGTTTTCATCACCCGCAGCCCCACCACCAGACCAGCCACATTCTGACTGTTGCGATCGGCCTTGAGATCAACGATGCGGGATGACACCAGATGCTTGATTTCCTTGCGGTATTCATCGATTGGGTGACCGGTCAGATAGAGCCCCAGCGTGTCTTTTTCATAATTGAGGCGCTCTTTCATACTCCAGGTGCGCACCTGCCTGAAGTCAGCGTAAACATCCTCACCCTCCGCCGCCGTTGGCACCACATCGCCGAACAGGTCACTCATGCCGGCATTGGCATTGGCCGCGCTCTGCTCTGCCGCCTGAACGGCTTCTGCCATGGCCGAAGCCATCACCGAGCGGTCGTAATCGATATGGACCTTGGGACCCAGATTGTCCACGGCTCCGGAGCGAATCAGCGCTTCTAACGCCCTCTTGTTAACGCGACGGGGGTCAATGCGGGCACAGAAATCAAACAGGTCCTTAAAAGGCCCGTCTTTTCTGGCTTCGAGAATATTTTCAATGGGGCCTTCACCCAACCCTTTGATCGCGCCAAGACCGTAAATGATGTTGTCGTCGTCATCCACATTGAAGTGAAATTCGCCACTGTTGACGTCCGGAGGCAACAGCGTGAGCCCCATCTCACGCACCTCTTCAATAAAGGTTACGACCTTGTCGGTCTTATCCATATCCGATGACATGGTGGCCGCCATAAAGTGAGCCGGGTAGTGCGCCTTGAGCCAGGCGGTCTGGTAGGACACCACCGCGTAAGCTGCCGAGTGGGATTTGTTAAAACCATAACCGGCGAATTTTTCCACCAGATCGAAAATTTTCATCGCCAGCTCGGGATCCACTCCCTGACTGGCCGCGCCCTCTTCAAAGGTGGAGCGCTGCTTGGCCATTTCTTCTGGCTTTTTCTTACCCATGGCCCGGCGCAACAGATCAGCACCGCCGAGACTGTAGCCCGCCAGCTCCTGAGCGATCTGCATCACCTGCTCCTGATAGACGATAACGCCATAGGTGGGCTTGAGAATCGGCTCCAGTTTCTCGTGCTGGTATTTGGCGTCCGGATAGGCCACTTCGGCACGACCGTGCTTACGGTTTACGAAGTCATCCACCATCCCGGAATCCAACGGCCCCGGGCGGAACAGGGCCACCAGTGCGATCATGTCTTCGATATTATCCGGCTGCAGCCGCTTGATCAGATCCTTCATACCCCGGGATTCCAGCTGGAACACCGCCGTGGTTTCTGCCGCTTTCAGCAGTTTGAAGGTTTTGGGGTCATCCAGAGGAATGGCTTCAATCACCAGCGGCTCTTCACCCTGCTTGGCCCGCCGCTTATCGATCATGGCCTTGGCCCAATCGATGATGGTCAGAGTTCGCAGCCCCAGAAAGTCAAATTTCACCAGTCCCGCGTCTTCCACGTCCCCCTTGTCGTACTGGGTGACCAGGCCACTGCCGGTTTCATCACAGTAAAGCGGCGCAAAGTCCGTCAGTACCGTCGGAGCGATCACCACGCCCCCCGCATGCTTACCCAGATTCCGGGTCAAACCTTCCAGTTGCAGCGCCACACCCCAGATTTCCTGAGCTTCGGTATCGGTCTCCAGAAACTCCACCAACATGGGTTCTTCTTTCAACGCCTGATTCAGCGTCATACCCGGCGTCGGGGGGATCATCTTGGAAAGCTTATCGGCCAAGCCATAGGACTTGCCCTGTACCCGCGCCACGTCACGTACCACCGCCTTCGCGGCCATGGTTCCGAAGGTGACGATCTGGGATACGGCATCACGCCCATAGGTATCGGCGGTGTACTGAATCACCTGCTCGCGCTTATCCATGCAGAAATCGACATCGAAATCGGGCATGGATACCCGCTCCGGATTCAGAAATCGCTCAAACAGCAGATCGTATTCCAGCGGATCGAGATCGGTAATCTTCTGCACATAGGCCACCAGCGAGCCGGCACCGGAACCCCGCCCCGGTCCTACCGGAATATCGTGATCTTTGGCCCACTGAATAAAGTCCATTACGATCAGGAAATAGCCCGGGAATCCCATCTGCATAATGATGTTCAGCTCGAACTGCAGACGCTCAATGTACAACTGCTTGGTTGCCGGGAAATCCTTGGCGTTCACATCAAACAAAAACGCCAATCGTTCATCCAGTCCTTCGTAAGATATTTTCTGGAAGAATATATTGGTACGCAGCATATTGGCGTACTCGGGCTCGGATTCGCGTCCCTGCCACTTCTCGGCCATGGCCTTGCTGGCAAAATCCGACAGGGTGTCATAGGGAATGTTGTTCTGGAAAAACGGGTCCTGCTCAAAGTCATCCGGAATCGGATAATCCGGCAGATAGTAGGTACCCAGCTCGATATCCAGCGAACAGCGTTTGGCGACCTCAACGGTATTGGCCAGCGCCTCGGGAATATCACTGAACAGCTCCGCCATTTCTTCTGGCGAACGCAGGTATTGCTGCTCACTGTAACGCCGCTCACGACGGGGATCGTCCAGTGCCCGACCTTCACCAATACAGACCCGGGCTTCGTGGACTTCAAATTCTTCGGCTTTCAAAAAGCGCACATCGTTGGTGGCCACCACCGGACAATCACACTGTGCAGCCAGTTCAACAGCCTGATGCAGGTAGGTTTCGTCCTGCATCCGCCCGGTGCGTTGCAGCTCAAGGTAACAGCGATCAGGAAACAGCGTCATCCAGGATTCAAGTTGCTGCCTTGCGACATCCGGCTTGCCCTTGAGCAGGGTTTGCCCGACCTCGCCAATCTTCCCCCCCAGCAGAGCAATAACCCCGTCAGTCATGCCGGCGAACCAGCTTTTGTCGAGATAGCCGATCCCCTGCTGCTGGCCCTTCTGATAAGCCAGAGAAATCAGATTGGTGATGTTCTTGTATCCGGCCTGATTCATCGCCAACAAAGTGATCAGGTGGGGATGGTCATCATCGGAGTCCGGCTTGACCCAGAAATCACTGCCGGCAATGGGTTTGATACCCGCGCCTTGAGCCGCTTTGTAAAATTTGATCAGACCAAAGAAATTGCACTGATCGGTAATGGCACAGGCCGGCATGTTCATCTCTTGCAAAGCTCCGATCAGGGGTTTAACCCGAACCAGACTGTCGACCAGTGAAAACTCTGTATGAAGACGAAGATGGATAAATGAAGGGTTCATGCCGGTGCTTATTCAGAGGAAAAGAGACCTATTCTAGAGGGAAAAAACCGACCAGAGAAGCGCCTATATCAGCCCCGAAAATAAAGGCATAAGAAAGCCACCATTCGTTCAAATTAACAACAAGCCTGCCTAGACGTTAGTCCAATAGCTCACCGGGCAATCAAAAAGCTATAAACACCCTCCATTAAACATTCACCCCCATAACCCATAAATCCAACGAGGGATGTCATGAAAAGGCCAATACTACTGGCACTGTTATTAGTTACCGCATTCAGTTGCAATCTGTTTGCAGCTTCCACCATCAATATTGGCTTGAACTACCCCAAAACAGGCGCCTACCGCGACCAGGGGCTGGCACAAATACGTGGCGCCCTGCTGGCTGCAGAAGAAATCAATGCCCAGGGCGGGATTCTGGGACGCCCCATCAACCTGGTAACCAAAAACAGCGCATCTCAGGTAGACCGGGCGATCAACAATGTTCGCAGTCTGGCAACCCGTGACAAGGTCAAGATGGTCTTTGGCGGTTCATCCAGTGCCGTTGCCATTGCCGCAGGCAAAGAAGCCAAACGCCACAACCTGATCTACTTTGGCACCCTGACCTACTCCAATGCCACAACGGGTTCGGAGGGCCACCGCCATATGTTCAGGGAATCCTATAATGCCTGGATGGCCGCAAAAGTACTGTCCAAGTACCTCAACGACAATCACCGCAATGACCGTTTTTTTTACATAACCGCAGACTACACCTGGGGCTGGTCCACCGAGTCTTCCATGCGCAAATTCACCAACACCCAAAACCCTAAAATCCATCCGGGGGTTAAAACCAAATTTCCGAGGCCACCGGCACGCACCCTGCGCGAATCCCTGGTAGCCGCCGAACAAAGCGGTGCTGACGTGCTGGTTCTGGTGCAGTTTGGGTCGGATATGTCACTGGCACTGCAAATAGCCAATAAAATGGGGCTGAAGGAGAAAATGCAAATTGTGGTGCCCAGCCTGACTCTGGGCATGGCCAAAGAAGCCGGTCCCACAGCCATGCAGGGCGTTGTCGGCGCCATCCCCTGGAGTTGGCAAATCCCCCAGCAGCACGACTCCAATCGCGGCATGGAATTCGTCAATAGTTTTGCAGAGAAATACCAGACCTATCCGTCATCAGCTGCCGCATCGGCTTACAGCATCCTCTACCAGTACAAGGACGCCGTCGAACGGGCCCGCAGCTTCAGCACCGACAAGATCATCAAGCAGCTGGAAGGTCATCGCTACAGCCTGCTGAAAGACCAGCAGCAATGGCGCCAATTCGACCACCAGAATATTCAGACGGTCTACGCAGTCAAAGGCAAACTCCGCCAGGAAGTCATCAAAGACCGCTTTAACGAAGACTTCTTTGAGATCATTGATACCTTGCCCGGTGACCAAGCTGCCCGCACTCTGGAAGAGTGGCAGGCCGCACGAAAGTCCGCCAACAAACCTGAGCAACTGCTTTAACGCAGTGCAAAAAAAAAGCGAGTAAGGCAACCTTACTCGCTTTGGATTTCAACTGAGCCAGGCGCAACCCAGCCCGTAATCACTTTTTAAAGTCCAGCATCCGCTGCAGGGGCTTCATGGCACGTTCAGCCAGATCAGGGTCGACAAAGATTTCATTGGCGGCTGCCACAGCTTCATCCTTGAGACAGGCGGTGACATTATCCAGCGCATTCATGGCCATCCAAGGGCAGTTGGCACAACTGCGGCAAGTGGCACCGTTACCGGCAGTGGGCGCAATGTGAAATTCCTTGTCCGGACACAGCTGCTGCATTTTGTAGAAAATGCCCTGATCGGTGGCCACAATAAACTGCTGATTGTCCATTTCCTGAGCCGCCTTGATCAGCTGCGAGGTTGAACCGGCGACATCCGCCAACTGCACCACCGCATCGGGTGATTCCGGGTGAACCAGTACCGCAGCATCCGGATAGAGCAACTTCAGATCTTCAATGCCTTTGGCTTTAAATTCTTCGTGCACAATGCAGGCGCCGTCCCACAACAGCACATCAGCCCCCGTCTGTTTCTGTACATAGGTACCCAAATGCTTATCCGGCGCCCAGAGAATTTTTTCACCCTGACGATCCAGATGCTCCACGACTTCAAGGGCAATACTGGATGTCACCACCCAGTCGGCACGTGCCTTAACCGCCGCAGAGGTATTGGCATAGACCACTACGGTGCGATCGGGATGCTGATCACAGAAGTCTGAAAATTCTTTGGCGGGGCAACCGATATCCAGTGAACAGGTGGCCTCAATGGTAGGCATCAACACACGTTTTTCGGGTGTCAGAATCTTTGCGGTCTCACCCATAAATTTGACCCCGGCCACAATCAGGGTATCGGCCGGATGGTTTTTACCAAAGCGGGCCATTTCCAGTGAATCGGAGACACAACCGCCGGTTTCTTCAGCCAGCGCCTGAATCACCGGATCGGTGTAATAGTGGGCCACCAGAACCGCATTATGCTGCACCAGCAACTGCTTGATCTCAGCCTTATAGGCTTCAACTTCTTCATCACTCATCACCGTTGAAGGAACGGTGGCCAGATGCTCTCGAACAATGGCCTGAAGATCGTTTTGTGGCTCTGCTACTTCACTCATGGGGTATTACTTCACTATCAACTTTGGCTCTCGGGCATGCTGTATCATGCCCATCTATTGGCCCATTCTACCACACCCGGGCATATAGTTAATGGCCCGGGCTACTGCTGCTTTGGCAGCGCCCAACAAACTTTAAAAATCAACGAAGCGGAGCAACTGCTCCGGACAATCTTTAAAATTGCGCTTGTGATCAACCTTAAAAGAGTCCACTGCGCGCTCAGGTAAACTGGCATAACAGGCATTGATCGGGTGACCCGCATCCTGCACCTGCATTCCCACCATCAACGGAAAATTCAAACGCCGCGAGGTGGAGACGAAATAGCCCATCTGCAAAATAAAGGCGTGAACAAGTTGCTCGGGGAGCCGCTTTGTCACCCAGCCCATAAAGCCTTTCATAATCGGCAGTCCTGCAAACGCTTGCGGAGTCACCAACCGCCAGTCACGAATCAACCAGTCAAAAACTACGTCCTGATTCACCTTTAGGATCAATCGCTGCTGCTGTGTTTGCGGATCAGGATCACTCACTGCCACCTGATACTCTGTTACTGTCTCGTCACCACTCAGAGAGAGGTAGGCATGCACAACCAGCAGACACATCATATCGTGCAGGTGTGTACATTGTGTCGCCGCCGAGGTATAGCGCTTGATGACCAGCAAATCATCGCTGAGCGGACAACCTACCATCGATGTCACCACCTCCAGTGAACCGGGACAGGTGGTGGTGGGATAACGCAGCCATCTGGCCTGCACATCGGTGACCTGATGACCATCGTGACGAAGGCAAACCTCAAATGCATGGCAGTCATCTTCGAGTGCGCCTCGCACTTCACCGCTGACAACCGCAGAAATTCGGATGTGCCGACGAAAACAACCGGAGCCGTAGGTGGGGTCAAGGTATTTGGGGTCGCGATAGACTTCTTTTTTGACGTTCATAGATAACAGCACACAGCCAACTGAACACTTATTGTAACGACCGCCCCTTGACAGTGGGTCTCAAGCGTAGGAGCTTTTGACTACACACAGGAATTCATCACCATAAATTCAGACACCATAAATTCAGCCACCATGAACTCAGCCACAATAAAAAAAATCCAGCTGCACAGTGACGACCTGATATTTTCAGCCCTCAGTTGCGGCTCCGGCACTCCCGTATTTCTGCTGCACGGTTTTCCCGACACCCACCACAGCTGGCAGCCATTGATGGCCCCTCTGGCTGAGGCCGGCTTTCAGGTAATCGCCCCGGCCTGCCGCGGTTATGAACCCTGCTCCATTCCTGCCGACAAGGATTTCCGTCTGCAAATCCTTGGCCGGGATCTCCTCAACTGGATGGATGATCTTAATATTGATCGGGCACATTTTGTCGGTCACGACTGGGGATCCATCATTGTTCAGGTGGCCACACAACTGGAACCAAAGCGCTGTCTGTCTCTGACGACCATGGCCGTGCCACCGGCAAAGCGTTTCGTACAATCCACCCTGAGAAGTGCCACGCAATTGCGCAATTCATCCTACATGGGATTTTTTCAGCTGCGGGGAATTTCAGAGCGGCGCATTCATCGCAATCATTTTCAAATGCTTGATCGTCTCTGGCACAAATGGTCACCGAACCTTGATCAGGCCTGCGATAAAGTAAAACAGGCCTTTGCTCTTCCCGGAGTAACAACCGCAGCCCTGAGTTACTACCGTCAGGGGCTCAATCCGCTGACACTTCGCAGCAATCTGAAAATGTTTAACCGCCCCTTTACCGTGCCAACCCAGGCAATTTATGGCACCCGGGACGGCTGCATCGATCAACGAATTTTTCTCAACAGCCTCAAGCGCAAGGACTTTGCAAAACAACTGAAGATTTCCAAAGTCGAAAACGCCGGCCACTTTATGAATCTCGAGCAACCGGAGCAGGTCAGCCAACTGTTGCAGGGCTGGTTGCAACAACACAACCCGACAACGGAGTAACCTGCTTCAAGATTTGACCCGATACACCAACAGGTAAATCACCGGTAACACCACCAGTGTCAGAACCGTGGCGAAACTCAAACCAAAAATAAAGACAATCGCCTGAGAGGAAAAGAACGCATCGGTTACCAGCGGCAACATCCCCAGCACTGTGGTGGCTGCTGCCATCGACACTGGCCTCACCCGGCTGATGGCACTGTCGCGCACCGCATCAAAAACGGCCTGGCCTTTATCCAGCTCCACATTGATCTGATCCACCAGCACAATGCCATTCTTGATGACCATACCTATCAGACTGAGCATACCCAACAGTGCGGGGAACGTCAGTGGCATATTGGTAAGCAGCAAACCAAAGGCCACCCCGATAATCAGCAAGGGAACCGTCAACCAAATCACCAGAGATTGCCGGAAAGAATTAAACAGCACCAACGTCAGCAAAAACATCAGCAGCAATGCCACAGGCAGGGTGCCAAACGCCCCCTTGAGGGATTTCTGAGAGTTTTCAAACTCGCCACCCCACTCAAACTTGTAACCCGGTGGCAATTCGATTGCCTCGACACCCGGGCGCACACGCTGCAGCAGACCTTCTGCCGTAACACCACTGAACAAATCATTGGTCGCCATTACGGTCAGGGTGCGCTGTCGGTCTTTGCGTCGAATCACTGTCTCACTCCAGCGCAGATCAACGCGGTTGACCACCTGCTGAATCGGCACATAGGTCTGCAAAACCGGACTCCACAACCGTAGGGTGTGGATACTTTCAAAGTCCACCCGTTCTGCTTCGGGTAAGCGCACCATAATCGGTAACTTGCGAACGCCATCGCGATACAGGCCAACGGCCACACCGTTGAAAGCCAGCTTGATGGTACTGGCAATTTCTTCGTTACTGATACCCAGTCGACGGGCTTCGGCCTCATTGACGACCGGCACCAGTTCCTTGCCCTGACTCTTCCAGTTGGTCATCACACTACGTGCCAGAGGGTCGGCCCGCATCACCGCTGCGGCCTCTTCGCCAAGGCGTCTCAACACCTGAATATCCGGCCCGATAAAGCGCGCTTCGATCTTGGCTTTGGTCGATGGACCGAATTCCATGCGCTTTAACTGCTGTGTCACCATGGGGTGGTTGGCCGCAATTTCGCTTTCAAGTAACTGCATAAAGGGCAACACATTGTCCTGGCTGTCGAGTCGAATCTGCAGCTGGGCAAATTCCTCGTAACTTTGCTCACTCAGGTAAGTGAAATTGAAACGGGGTGCGCCGCGACCAATGCTGGCCGACACAAATTCCACCTGTTCCTGAGACAACACAAACTTTTCAATCTCATTGACTCTGGCAACCGTGGCACGAATATCGGTGCCCTGGGGCATCCACAGATCCACATAGAACATGGGCGTACTGTTGGGAGGAAAAAAGGCCTTTTTAATAAAACCAAAACCCACCGTGGCAATAAGCAACAAAGCCAGCATCATCACCACTATCCGTGCTTTGTTGGCCAGCGACCAGTCGAGTACCTGATGGTACAGAGCCAGCAACGCCCCTTCATGGGGCTGACCATCAGCCACCTGCTGTTGTTGCTGCTTGGTCAGCAACAGATCAACGAGAAACGGCGTCAGCGTAATGGCCGTAATCCAGCTAAGCGCCAGCGAATAGGTCAACACCCAGAACATATCCTTCATGATTTGCCCCGTATCAGTCTGGGACAAGCCAAAGGGGGTAAACGCCAGAATGGCAATAAAGGTAGAGGCCAGTAAGGGCCACTTGGTCTGTTTGACGATGGCAAAACAGGCCTGACGGTGGGTCATGCCGCGAGCCATACCCACCAGCACACCTTCCACCACAACAATGGCATTATCCACCAGCATACCCAGCGCGATAATCAATGCCCCCAGCGACAGGCGGTGCAACTGGATATCACGCAGATCCATGATCATAAAAGTGCCAAGCATGGTCAGCAGCAACACCACGCCGACAATCAGACCGCTGCGCCAACCCATAGTCAGCAGCAGCGCGGCAATCACAATCACAACCGCCATCAGCAAACTGATCAAAAAACCGTTGATGGCAGACTTAACTTCCTCGGGTTGATCGTAGAGCGCCTGCAAAGAAATGCCCGCAGGTTTTTTCTGCTCCAGCTGTTGCAGTCGCAGACTCAGGCGGTCACCCACCTCAACCACATTGACACCATCGGCGAACGAAATAGCCAGCGCAATGGCATGTTGCGAGTTCATCCGAATCAGATGGCTTGGCACCTCCTGAAAACCGCGGTGAATCGTCGCTACATCGGACAAGCGAATCAGATTACCGCTGTCGCGGCCGTGGATCACCGGATCGGACTGGGCATCCAGCCCCCCCAGACGAATGTGTAAAACCTGGCCATCAATGGTAGCCCGACCGCTGTCGAGCACCGCATTTTGTTGATTGAGAAAACCAACCACCCGATGCATATCGAGATTCAATGCCGCCAGTTTTTTCAGGGAAATTTCTACAAAAATCTGTTCCTGCTGTTGACCGAACAAAGCCACTCGACCGACGCCCTCAACCAGTTCGAGATCCCTCTGGATTTCTTCTACATAGCGCTTCAACTCGCTGTAGCTGTAGTTATCCCCCGTCACCATCAAGGTGACGCCATAGACATCGCCGTAATCATCATAGACAACACTCGGGTGGGCTCCCTGCGGCAACTGTGGCTGGACGTCAGACACCTTGCGCCGCAATCGATCCCACAGCTGATCCACGTCATCCAGAGCGGTGGTTTCATCCATCGCCACTTTGATTTGTGATAGCCCCGATTTGGACGACGAGGTAATGGTATCCACCTCGGGAATTTGCCGGATCACCTGCTCCAGCTGATGGGTCAGTTCCTGCTCCACTTCCTCGGCCGTTGCTCCGGGATAAGCCGTAACAATCAGCGCATCCTTAACCTTGAATGGCGGGTCTTCAAGGCGTCCGAGATCCAGAAAGGACATGACCCCACCCACGGTCAGAAAAATCAGAACCATCCAACTGATGGTGCGGTTTTTTACAAAATACTCAGCTGCCCCCATGGCTCTACTGCTCCTGATCCGAGGTATCTGCTGATTCGGTGCTATCTGCCGTTTCCGAATCCGTGGTTGATGTGATTTGCGGCGATGCCCCAGATACCTGAACCAACTGCCCGGGGCTCAGCTTCTCCCAACCGGAGCGAACAATGTAATCGCCGGGAGCCAGACCACTATCGATCAACACCCCCTGTTGGGTCACCTGCCGGACCCTCACGGAGACCGGATCAACCACCCCGTCGACGTAGCGCCAGACCACAAACTGTTCGGTTTGCTGGTTAGCGCTTTGAGCCTGCAAAGCGGTCGTCGGCACCATCACGCCCTGATCGGTGGGCACATTCAACTGCGCCATATCCACATCAATGGTGACCGGCAGGCCCGGCGGGAAATCCTGTTTGCCTGCCGGCATGGTTAACCAATATTGAAACGCCTGGGTTTCGGGACTTCTGGCCATCGAGTTTTTCAGATAACTCATGGTGTAAGGCTGATCGAAACCGGCAAAGGCCACCTCGTAACGGAGATTACTACGCATCTGCCCCGGCTTGAGTCGGCCGGGCATGTCGTCGGGCAAGTTCACCAGCACATCGATCCGATCATTGCGGTAGAGATTCAATACCGCTTCGCCGGCGCGCACCGATTCAAATCGCTCCTTGTGGACTTCCGCCACCACTCCGGTGAATGGTGCCAGCACCCGGGTGTAAGTGAGGGCATTGCGCGCCAGTTCCAAATTGGCTTTAGCCAACTTGTGTGCCGCCTTTAATTCGTCCAGCTGAGCCTCGGCAATACTGGCCGCACCCTTAAGCCCCTGAGCCCGCTGCAATTGCCGATAACTCAATTGGTACCGGGCTTCGGCATCACCCAGTGCCTGCTGCTGAATGGCATCATCGAGCTCGGCCAACAATTGCCCTTGCTGCACCAGATCGCCGCTGTGTACCGCAAGAGAATCAATCTTGCCATCAAGGCGAAACGCCACGCGGGTCAGATCCGCCGGAACCACACTGCCGTGAATGACCCTTTTGGGCTCCTGCACAACCGGTCCTATCTGATGCAACACGACGGTTTCCGGCAATGACGAAAACCCATCATCATCGCTGCAGCCAGCCAGCAGATTCAGTAATAGCGCGCCCAGCATCAAAACGCTGGTCCGGGGTAAACGCTCAGGAGTTAACCATTCCAATGACATGCTCATGTTACAGTCCCCCCTGACGAATCCAGGCCCTGACTTTCTGACCTTCAGACAGAGAGCCAACCCCTGCCACAACCACTTTGCTGCCTGCAGCCAAACCTGAGGTAACAACGTTGTCAGGGCTGATGACCACTCTGGCTTTAGTCAGGGTCATGGTCTCGGTATCCACAATCCAGACACTGGCGTTATCACCTTCTCGTTCAAATAAGGCCTTGGCGGGTAACGCCCAAACATTTTCTTCCAGCTTGGGGTGACTCATCCGTACCTGTGTCGACATACCCGGTCTGGCTGAAAAGTTTTCCGGTCGCGGCATCGACAGCGTCACCGGGTAACTGTTGGTCTCGGTATCGGGTTGCAGGCTGACCTCATCCAGAGACGCAGGCAACGCCTCTGCGGAAAGCATGTTGAAAGAAACCGAAAAGGTCGGCGCGACGGCATCTACCAGCAGCGGCTGATAGTGTTGCGGCAGCTGAAAGTGAACCTCCAGAGTAGAGATATCCTGAATATTCAGCACCGGCACACCGGGGGCGAGCACTTCCGATGGCTCTGCGTAGGTAAAGGCAATATCCCCGCTAAAAGGCGCAAGCAAGCGGGTAAAGGACAGTTGTTCACGGGCCTGCTCCAGACTCGCCGCAGCCGTGGAGAAACGGGTTTGTGATTGATCCAGCTGATCTTCGCTGATCAACTTGCGTTCAAACAGTTTTCTGGCGCGCTGCGCTCGCACTTCAGCCAATTGGTATTCCGCCTCACGGGCATCGACTGCCAACTTGAAGTCGGTGTTATCGAGCTCCGCCAGCAATTCACCTTCCGTCACCGCCTGTCCCATTCTGACATGCAACGCCTGCAGCTGTCCGGGCACACGGAAAGCCAACAGTGCCGATTCACCTGCGGCAACCTGCCCGGCAAAATCCGGCAAGGTTCGCGTAGAAGAACCGCCAACTTCAATTACTTTAACCGGTGTAGCGGCACCCTTGTCGACTGGAGATGCCTGGACAACCCCCATAAAACTCAGCAACAGCACAGACAACCAGACAGTCATACCAAGCCATATTTTTATAGTAATTTTGAGCATTCAGACCTCAAATCCGTTACGTCCGATAATTAAAGTCAATTACCGGGCAAGAAAAGACACTTTACGGAAATTAAAACAGTGATAAAATTTTAACACTGTTAAATTTTAGGGCAACCTCAATGTCGAGCCTTCGAACCAACAACATGGAAAAGCGTCGCGAGCGGATCCTGTCAGAAGCGCGCGCCATTATTGCCCAGCAGGGGTTTGACGCCCTAAACATTCGGGATCTGGCAGAATCCGCCGGGGTAACGGTTCCCACCATCTACAACCTGATTGGCAACAAAGAAGCCCTGCTCAATTGCCTGATGCTGGAGTGCCTCGACAGTTTTGCCGAGCGAATTGCTGAATACGAGGATCTCAGCATCAGGGACAATCCCCAAATCGCTACAGACACCCTTTTGAGTTTATTCAACGAGGACGAAGATTATTTCCGCAGTGCCGCACTGGCTTGTGAAAAGCTCGACGGCCAGCACGACATGCACGGCCTCACCGGCTTGTTGCGTAAACCACTGGAAAAGCTGGTACTTTCACGCCATAAAAAGTCAATCCAGGAAGGCTTACTGCTCGGAGACATACCCGCCGACATCATGGTCAATCAAATGATTACCGTATTCCAACCCCCCTTTCGCGAGTGGGTTCACAAGGTCATTGATTTACAGGAACTGCACCGCCTTTGCTTGCTCGGCAACTATATTTCACTGGCAGCCGATGCCTGCCCCGAATTCAAAACAGAATTGTTACAACGCATTAAAGCGTTGCAAATTTAAGCACCAGATTAAGGATTCTCAATCCATGAAACTTGCAACTGAAAAACTCTACGCGTCACTCAAGCCCGAACAACTGGATCCCTACCTGTTCCGCAGCCCGGCAGCTGACTCCCCGCTGCCCAATCTGTTTGGCGGTCAGGTTATGGCGCAATCTCTAAATGCCGCCATCCAGACGGTTCCGGAAGACAGGATGATGCACTCGATGCACGCGTATTTTCTGCGCCCCGGAAAACCCAACACCCCCATAATTTTTGATGTGGACCCGATCCGCGACGGTGGCAGTTTTACCACCCGCCGAGTTGTGGCAAAACAAAATGGCAAGGCCATTTTCAATACCAGTATTTCTTTTATGGCTGAAGAAGAAGGCTTCGAGCACCAAATGGATATGCCCGACGTCCCTGCACCCGATTCTCTGCCCACCGATGAGGAAAGAAAAGCAGCCTTTCAAAAAGCCAACCCGGATTTCAAAGGTCTGCCCAACGTGGATAAATTCAATGTCTTTGAGATACGCACCAATGGCAAACTGCTGATGGAAGCGGCCGGAGAGAAGCGCGATCCTCAGTTAGGTTTCTGGTTCAAAACTGTCGAGCCACTGGCCAACGATCCCATCATCCACCAGACCCTGTTGGCTTACGCCTCAGACTTTCGCCTGATGGGTACCTCCCTGCTGCCCCACGGTGTCAATTTCTATACCACCAACATGCAGGCCGCCAGTCTCGATCACGCCCTCTGGATTCATCGTGACTTTAAAGCGGACGAATGGATTTACTACGACATATCCGGCCCCAACGCCCAAGGCGGGCGCGGCCTCAATTTTGGTCGTTTTTTCTCCCATGACGGCACCCTGATCGCCTCAACTGCACAGGAAGGGTTAATTCGCCTGCGCTAACCGGCGTTCAGGTAACTGGCGTGAAAGCGAATGTGGTCTTCAATAAACGACGCAATAAAAAAGTAACTGTGATCGTAACCCGGCTGCATTCGCACCTGCATGTCGTAACCCGTCGCTTGACCAGCTTGCACCAACAACTCGGTTTTTAACTGCTCGGTTAAAAAGTTATCGGCATCGCCCTGATCCACCAGCAAAGGCAATGTCTTCTCAGCACGGGCCAGTAATTCACAGGCGTCATAGGCTTTCCAACGCTCGCGATCGGCACCGAGATAATTACCCAGCGCCTTCTCACCCCACGGACACTGCAATGGTGAGCAGATGGGTGAAAAAGCCGACACCGATTGATAAGCCTGAGGATTTTTCAGGGCAATGGTAAGTGCACCGTGACCACCCATCGAATGCCCCATGATGCTGGCTTGCGCCGGATTAATGGGCAAGCTGCCGAGCAGGCCAGGCAATTCCTCAACCACATAGGAATACATTTGGTAATGATGTTGCCAGGGCGCTTCGGTGGCATCCACATAGAATCCGGCGCCTAGGCCAAAATCGTACGCCCCTTCCGGGTCATCCGGAACTGCCTCGCCTCTGGGGCTGGTATCGGGTGCCACTATCGCTACACCGGCAGCCTCGGCAAACTGTTGGGCACCGGCTTTGGTCACAAAGTTTTCATCGGTGCAGGTGAGCCCGGACAACCAGTAGATCACCGGCACCTTTGCAGATGCCGAGCGCGATGGCAGAAAAACCGAAAAATGCATGTCGCAATCAAGCACCACTGAGCGGTGCCTGAAGCGCAATTGTTGCCCACCAAAACAGCGGTGCGCATCGATCTGCTCAAACCCTATTGATGACGACATCAGTAGAGTACCACCGAGCGAATACTGTCACCGGCGTGCATCAGATCAAACGCCTTATTGATGTCATCCAGTGGCATGGTGTGTGTGATCAAGTCATCGATATTGATTTTGCCTTCCATATACCAATCGACAATCTTTGGCACATCGGTGCGTCCGCGCGCACCGCCAAAAGCCGTTCCTCGCCAGGAGCGACCGGTCACCAATTGAAAGGGTCTGGTGGAAATTTCCTGGCCGGCGCCGGCCACACCAATAATGCAACTCTCACCCCATCCTTTGTGACAGCATTCCAGTGCATCTCGCATTACCTTGACGTTACCAATGCATTCAAAGCTGTAATCAACACCACCGCCAGTCATATCCACAATATGACCCACCAGATTTTCTACCTCGCGGGGGTTCACAAAATCGGTCATGCCAAATTGCCGACCCAACGCCTCTTTATCCGGATTGCTGTCCACCCCGATAATGCGAGTAGCCCCAACCATTCTGGCACCCTGAATCACATTCAGACCGATCCCTCCCAAACCAAACACCGCCACCGTGGAACCCGGTTCTACTTTCATGGTGAAGGCAACAGCACCAATGCCGGTGGTCACGCCACAGCCGATGTAACAGATTTTATCGAAGGGTGCGTCTTCTCTTACCTTGGCCACGGCAATTTCCGGCAATACGGTGAAATTGGAAAATGTAGAGCACCCCATATAATGCAACAGGGGTTCACCATCGAGACTGAAGCGACTGGTCCCGTCGGGCATCACCCCCTGCCCCTGAGTAGTGCGAATGGATTGACACAAATTGGTCTTTGGATTGAGACAGAAATTACACTCTCGACACTCCGGGGTGTAGAGCGGGATCACATGATCACCAGGCTTAACACTCTTCACGCCCGGCCCCACGTCCACTACCACACCGGCACCCTCATGCCCCAGAATGGCCGGGAATGCCCCTTCGGGATCATCTCCGGAGAGGGTAAAGGCGTCCGTGTGACATACGCCAGTGGCCTTGATTTCGACCAATACCTCACCGGCTTTCGGACCGGCCAGGTCCACATCACATATTTCCAGTGGTTTGCCGGCACCAAAGGCCACGGCTGCACGTGTTTTCATTTCAATACCCCATTGCTGTTTGCAAGTCTTTGGAGCACCAGTATAGTCGCCGTAGCAGCAGTCGGACTAGATTCAATCATACAGACGTCGATTTATTACGATGACCACAAACACACACTCAGACACTCATATGGAGCAGATGCGCCAGGCTTTCGATCGGCAGGTGGGCATGCCCGATGACGAGTGGCTGCAACTTGAACCACTGGTAAACGTTCGCGAAGTACCCGCCAAGTACACACTTCAGAAAATTGGCTCGGTGGCGACCCACCATTATTTTGTGGTCAAGGGACTGGTTCGGTTTTATTACATCACTCCTGAAGGCAAGGAACTCAACAAGGGATTTTACGGTGAGGACTACATTGCCGGCAGCCTCAGCGCCATGATCATGGAAGAACCCAATCGCTTTGCCATTGAAACGCTGGAGCCGAGCATTGTCATCGACCTGCCACTGAAACAAATTCACGCAGTATCCGGCCCGGGTACCGCCTGGGAAAGGCTGGTCAATCACTGCTGCCAGTTGATGCTGGTTCGCAATGAACGACGCGAAGCCGAATTATTAACCCTCACCGCCAAACAGCGCTTCCTGCAATTTGTGCGCAATTTTCCGGGATACCTTGAACGCATCCCGCAATACCATATCGCTTCCTATCTTGGCATTACACCGGTCGCCCTGTCGAAATACAAAAAACAGTGGCTGGCAGATAAAGAAAACTAGAAGTCTTCTGACTGGGCCAGACAGTGTCCGTCGCGATCGCGAAAATACCTGCGACTTGCTGAAAAGCTCTGGCCCATGGCATATTAAACCGGCAAGTCGGAATCAAAGACGTTGACTGCACCCTCGCCGACAGGAACTCAATGGCCACTTATTTCCAGAGCAAAACTAAGTGCAACACCAGCACAACCATTGCAGGGCTCAGTAAAAAACTGGCGCTCCTGTTGTTGCTGTTTTGCAGTCACAGCTCGGCGGCAGAACTGAATGCCCATTTCCGCTCCGTACCCCCCGATATGTTCTTCAAGGGCAATCAACCCGCAGGCCCTATTAAAGAAATTGCCGAGCTGGCTCTCAGCAGGGCTGGCCACAGCATCCACTGGCAGGCCGTTCCCTGGAAGCGGACCCAGTTTATGGCCAGAGCCGGCAATACCGATTTACTGGTCCGCCATTCCATGACGCCCGAACGCGAACAGTATCTGGCCCCGATTCTTATCGGCTATGAATTACGCAACGTGCTGTTTGTCAAAGCGCCCGGGAAAACTATTCGGGTAAAGCACTTTAAAGACCTTAAGCAATACCGGATTGGTCAGCGGCGGGGGCATTTCTACGCCAGAGATTTCAATGATGCCAACAATCTCAATCGAGAATTGGTCAATAACCACGAGCAACTGGTGCGAATGCTACAAGCCGGCCGAATTGATCTGGCCGTCATCAATGATTCCGAGCAGGGTGACCTTGAAGCCTTGCTCGCCATTGACGGCAGTGCCATCGCCGAATACAAGATATCCTATTTCAATGGCCGCTACTGCTCTATCCCTTTGAAATCTCCGGCCTATGCATTTTTTGACGACATCAATCGGGAATTTTTTGCGATGCGCGCTTCCGGCGAGATTACCGAAATCATGCAACGCCATGGCGCCGAACCCTTTATTCAGGACTTCTCCACCCCCGAAAGCAAAGCCCAACAGGCTCTGGCTCATTCAGATACGTAGCGCAACCGGTAATTGAACTGCGGGCCGACACTTCTTTTTGAGAACCGGGCTTTACAGGTTTCATAACCCTCACAAAACACATTGGCCTTGGTACCGCCGCTGAATGTGATATCCACTTCGACGGCAGCGGGGCAATTATTGGTCACAAGGAACTCCCAGTATCCTTGCCCCTGCCATCCCACTGACGCACAGACATCCACCGGTGGCAATACATAGGTCTTCGGATTTTCACGGGCCTGCTCGCGCAACTGCTGCTCATTGTCACGCTGCAGTTGCTGCTCCAGCGCCTGCTGATGTCTTCGTTTGCAGGCAACCGCCTGCTCAAAACAAACCGTCGATTTACAATAGTTGTCCCTGCCGCACTGACGATTACAGACCTGCTGCTGCGCGTAACAGGCATCCTGCTGAACCGAACTATTGCCAAAGGTCTGATAGTCCGGTGACTGCGCTATCGCGGTGTGTGCATGCAAAACCATCGACACCAGAATCAACACCCTCATAAAACCATCGGCAAATCGCGCCATAAAACAGCCTCTATTGTCATGATCCAGCAGTGCTCCCACCGCCGTAAAAATTATACTTGAGCGATACGCTCAAATTTATACTTCTTTACCAGGGCCAGCTTGTCGATGCCTCTGGTGGTACTTAGTATTGGATATCGTTTGAACAATAATAAGCAGGCACAGGGCTATGATTTCATTTCAACTCAATGGGCAACCCGTCACCACGGATGCTGCACCCGATACCCCTCTATTGTGGGTGATTCGAGATTTGTTTCAACTCAAGGGATCAAAATTCGGTTGCGGCATGGGACTCTGTGGCGCCTGCACCATGCACCTTGATGGTGAAGCCGTGCGCACCTGCGTTCTGCCGATAGCCGCCATTGCCGGCAAACAGATTACAACCATTGAAGGATTGAGCCCGGAGGGCAGCCTTCACAAGGTTCAACAAGCCTGGATCGATCACAGCGTGGCCCAGTGCGGTTATTGCCAGAGCGGTCAGATCATGAGTGCTGCCGCGCTGTTGGCCAACAACAGCAATCCCAGTGACAGTGAGATTGATCAAGCCATGCAGGGTAATATCTGTCGGTGCGGTACCTACCCGCGCATCAAGCAGGCCATCAAAGACGCAGCCAGCGAACTGAACAGCAGTGTTTCCTATTACGAGCCCGACAATACTCCGCTGCGTCATTCTCAGGAGGCCATCTCATGAGCGAAATGACAACTTCACGCCGCAGTTTCTTGAAATTGATCAGCGCCGCTGGCGGTGGTCTGGTCATGGGCGTACCCCTGTCCGGATGCGCGAGCAATATCACAGCCAGATCACACGAACCCGGTGAATATCACCACGACGCTTTCCTGCAGATTACCCCCAGCAGCGCGATTCACTTTTACATGCCACGCTCGGAAATGGGTCAAGGCATCTATCACGGCCTGACCACCCTGATTGCCGAAGAGCTCAACACCTCTCCGGAACTGATTACGGTGCACAATGCCCCGGCCGGCGATGCCTTTGCCAATCCGGCCTATGGCGTACAGGCCACCGGTGGCAGTACCAGTATGAAACAACACTTTTTGCCCCTGCGTCAGACCGCTGCCAATGCCAGAGCGGCCCTGTTGAACGCAGCCAGCAAAAAACTGGGCGAACCTGTAGACCAGCTGTCTCTGATCGATGGCAAAATCGTAACCCGATCTTCTACTAAGCCGGCTGAATACCCATTCGGCGATTTTGTCGAGCAGGCCAATCAACTGCCCACTCCCAAAGACACGCCGCTGAAACCGGCCTCGCAATTCCGTTTTATCGGCAAGGACCGCCCCAGAATCGACGGTCAACTGAAGTCCACAGGCCAGGCCAAATTTGGTATCGATGCGGACTTCCCCGGCCTGAAACGTGCCGCAGTCAAGCTTTGCCCGGTACACGGGGGCCAGGTTAAAAACTACGACGACAGTCAGGCCAAAACCATGGCCGGCGTGCTGCAGGTAGTCAACTTCGGGCAGGGAGTGGCCGTTATCGCAGACCACTACTGGCAGGCCAAACAGGCCGTAGCCCAACTGCAAATTGAGTGGCAGATGCCGGAACTGGCAAAGATCTCCACGGCAGAGCTGCAACAAACCCTGAAGCAAACCCTGAGCGACGAGGAGGGTCAGGAAGCTCGTAAAGTCGGTGACGGCCGAACCGCGCTGAGTAAATCTGCCAAAACGTTCGCAGCCGAATACTGGGCACCCTATATCGCGCACGCCACCATGGAACCCATGAACTGTACCGTCCACCTTCAGGAGCAGCGTTGTGATGTCTGGGTAGGCAGCCAGGCGCCTCAGGCAGCGCAGGCAACGGTTGCTCAAATCGTCGGGCTCGATCGCGAGCAGGTTGAAGTCCACTCCATGTTTCTTGGCGGTGGTTTCGGACGCCGCTCCAATCTGGATTATATTGAACAGGCGGCGGTTATCGCCAAGCTGTCGGGCTTACCAGTACAACTGGTCTGGAGCCGCGAAGATGATATGCAAAACGACTACTACCGCCCCGCGTCACTGGCCCACTTCGAAGCCGGCATCAATGATCAGGGCAAACTGGAAGTACTCAGTGCCAAGCGTGCCGGCCCCAATGTCATGCCCTACACGCTGGAAGAATTCGTACCCACTGTGGCGCCTCAATTTCTCGCCGGCAACCTGGCCAAATGGGCTGGCAAGCAAACCCACGGTCTGATGAAAAACTGGGTGGTGGATGAGTCCAGCGTCGAAGGTTTGGTGGATGACTATCAGGTGGCCAACAAGGAGTGCCGTCACATCACCGTTGACCCGGGTTTGACCACCGGCGCCTGGCGCGCGGTAGGCCATTCCTTCAGCGCCTTCTTTATTGAAAGTTTTATGGATGAAATTGCTCACGGCTCCAATCAGGACCCACTGCAATTCCGACTTGACCACAGTCAACACGACCCGCGCTTTACCCGAACGTTGCAACTGGCGGCAGAAAAGGCCAACTGGGGCTCGGCGCAACATCCCGGAGCCGCACAAGGCATAGCCGTTCACAGTTCCTTTGATTCAGTGTCAGCACAGGTGGCTGAAGTCACCGTAGAGAACGGGAAGATAAACATTCATCGCATCGTTTGCGCCATTGACTGCGGCACCGTGGTTAATCCCGACATCGTCATTGCCCAAATGGAAAGCTGCATTAACTTCGGCCTGACCGCCGCACTCTACAGCCAAATTGATCTGGTCAATGGCGCCGTACAACAGAGCAACTTTCACGATTACCCGATGCTGCGCATGACCGAAGCACCCACCATTGAAGTGCACATTGTGCCGTCCAATGAGCCGCCAACCGGAGTCGGTGAGCCCGGACTGCCACCGGTGGCACCGGCGGTGGCCAACGCCATTTTTGCCGCCACCGGTAAACGACTGCGATCCCTGCCGCTAACCTTGGGTTAATTGTCACAGAGCCTTGAATCCGGTTGCGCCTACTCGGCAGCAGAACGGATCAAGGCCTTTGATAACTTGACTGAGCGCAGGATGGAATCGCGGTGGATGCGCTCATCAGTCGCGTGAATGGTTTTGGTGAGTGCCATGGGCAAACTGAAGCTGTGGAAGCGATAGATATTCGGTGCCAGATCGACGTAGTGAGGGCTGTCGGTGGTAGCGGTCAACATCGATGGTGCCACCAGCGCTTGCGGGTAGGCTGAATTAATGGCGCGCTTAACACGCTGATAGCCCACCCCATTGATATCAGCAACCGGAGGACCTTTCTTCCAAGGGGCCGATACAATCTCAATCTGATCGTCTGCAATAATGTCACGAACATCTTGAATCAAACGCTCCTCGGTGACACCGGGAAGCAAACGAAAATTTACTTTTGCTTCCGCCTGCTGGGAAATAACATTTTCCTTGATTCCGGCATCGAACATGGTGACAGCGGTGGTTGTTCTGATCAGTGCGTTCGAGGCTGGATCGTCAGCCAAGGCACTTAACAACATGGGTTCTGTCAACCATTGCTGCTCCAGCATAAAGCCTTTCACCCCGCCCAGTTCCTGACCAATGGTTTTCAGCAGATCGGTAATGGGGGCAACCAATTGCGCTTCAAAGGGGTTGTCATGCAGAGCCTGTACGGCATTGGCCAATCGGACAATGGCGTTATCCTTAACCGGCATTGAAGAATGCCCGCCCTGTCCTTTCGCTTTCAATGTCAGGGTGACATAGGTTTTCTCAGCCAGCCCGATCATGGCCACGTCCCTGCCGGGCACAAACGGATTATCCTGAAGCACCATGCCACCTTCGGCAATCATATATTCCAGTTGTCGGTAACGGCCATTCAAGTGCTTAACAATATTGGCCGCACCCTCGGCCCCGCCAATTTCTTCATCATGCGCAAGTGAAAACAACAGGGTGCGCTGTGGTTGAAACCCTTCTTCCAGCAGCGCTTCCATGGCTTCCAGCGTCGCAATCACCGAGGCTTTATCATCAATCGCCCCGCGACCCCACAGATGGTCATCGGCCAGAACACCTGAGAAAGGCGGCTGCGACCAGTCCTTCTCAGTACCGGGCTCGATAGGAACAACGTCGTAGTGAGCATCAAACAGCACCGGATTGAGCGATGGCTCACGCCCCTGCCAGGTAACCACCAGGCTGTAATCGGCAATGGTATCGACCTGCAACTGTGAAAAAACCCGGGGATAGGTATCCTGCATAAAAGTCAAAAACTCGGTAAAAAACCGATAGTCGATTTTACTGCGATCCTGATAACTGATGGTGGGTATGCGTATGGCTGCAGACAGGTTCTGGATGACTCTCGGGGCCAGGGGCAGCGGATCTTTTACCGCAGCGAATGTTTGCAAGGGCAGCAATAACAGAGCCACCAAAAAGCCGGAAATTGTTTTCATCGTCATTATTTTTATGGGTAAATGAAAAATCAGGATACAACAAAAAACGGCAGCCACGAATGACTGCCGATTTAAGTTTTGCAAACTGACTAGTATCAGAATCGACTGCTATTTTTTGCCTTCGAGTTTCCTCAGGCGTTTTTCCAGCATCATATTTGGCACTGAAATATTGGCCGCACTTAACGATGAGCCAGGCTGGAATGGGTACTTATCCAGTGTGGCAACAAAATCCCGAATCTTCTGCTGCACCGGTACAAACAACCACATATTGTCGGCGTACCAGCGAATATAGAAGGAAGATTCCAGATTCGCTTTCTGGAAAGGATCCGCCTTGAGGTTGTTGATCACCGGCCAGTTCGGGGTAATCCGATAGGTGGTGGCAATGTCACCTTCCATGGTGGCAAAGGTGGCTTTGAAATCATTCCAACGCACCGCGTTCAACTCCTGATTGGCAGAGAAGTAGAAGATGGTATCGCGTGGAGACTCTTTGGCCTTGCCAGTGATATAAGGCAGCAGGTTATAACCGTCGGGGTGAACCTTGAAGGTTTTGCCGTTGGCTTTGTGGCCTTTTTTCAGCTTCGCAACAATGTTGCTGTCGCCGGCGGCCGCAAGCAGAGTTGGCATCCAGTCTTCATGTGAGGTGATGCCATTAATTTTGGTACCCGCTTTCACCTTGCCAGGCCAGCGCATAAATTGTGGCACCCGGAAACCACCCTCGTTAGTGGTACCTTTTTCACCATGAAACGGGGTAGTACCACCATCAGGCCAACTGAAAGTTTCCGCACCGTTATCGGTGCTGTACAGCACGATGGTGTTATCGGCAATTTTCAGATCATCGAGTTTATCCAGCAGTTCGCCCACTTCCCAGTCGTGCTCCAACATACCGTCGGCGTAAAGGCCAATACCGGATTTACCGTCCCACTTGGGCGCCAGGCGAGTCCAGACATGCATGCGGGTGGAGTTAAACCAGACAAAGAAAGGCTTCTTGGCCTGATGAGCCTTGTCGATAAACTTCAGGGTTGCGTTGAGGAATTCTTCCTGAGCCGTTTCCATACGCTTGCGGGTCATAGGGCCAGTGTCATTAATTTTGCCGTCGGCAAAACTGTGCAGCACACCGCGCGGGCCGTACTTTTTACGAAATTCCGCATCTTTGGGGTAGTAGTAAGTCTCTGGCTCTTCCTCGGCGTTGAGGTGATAGAGATTGCCGAAGAACTCGTCAAAACCGTGATTGGTTGGCAGGTGATTGTCCTGATCGCCAAAGTGGTTCTTACCGAATTGCCCGGTCATATAGCCGCGCTCTTTTAACAGGTCGGCAATGGTTGGGGTCCAGTCTGGAATGCCGTGGGGCGAGCCCGGCATACCAATGGTCAGCATTCCCGTGCGCACCGGGTGCTGGCCCATCATAAAAGCGGCGCGACCGGCGGTACAACTCTGCTGGACATAGTGATCGGTAAACAGCGCGCCCTCGTTGGCAATGCGGTCAATATTCGGAGTTTGATAGCCCATCATGCCGTGGTTGATGGCACTCAGGTTATAGAAACCAATGTCATCACCCCAGATGGCGAGGATATTGGGCTTGCTTTTATTGGTGGTCGCCAGCGCAGCCGTTGAGGCCACCAGCCCCACAATGACGCCTAAAACCACAGTTAACGAACGAACGAATACTCTCATTTCCCTTGCTCCTGAACGGTCAAATAACCGACGAATTGATTGAACATCAACAGAAGCCTAGTCCAACTTCAGGGGTTGGCAAATATCTTTACAATAGAATTGAGGAGGGCTATTAAACCCTATAAATACAGGCTATTACTTCTGTGTGGAACGACTATTTCTGGCGCTTTTTTTTGCTTTTGCAGACTTTTGCGGTCTGGCCTTTTCCAGCCACAGCAGTGTTTCCATATAAGCCACAAAACGGTTGAGATAGTGCGGGGACAAATCGCGCATATTGGACAATGAACGTATCGCCAGATAATGGGGATTGAGCGGCCCGGCGTTTTCCGGCCCTTCGTTGATTGAGCGCATCACCAGTTTTTCGGCATTGAGTTTGGCCCAGGATTCACGCAGAGGGGTGAGCGCTTTCAACTCGCGGGGGGTCGACTCCGGTTTGTCGCTGACCGGCGCCAAATCCGGCTGAGCAACATCGGTGGGAGAGACCGATGCTTCAACCCCATGGGCCTCTTCCATGGCATTCAAGCGACTCAGATCTTCTATCAGAGATTTAAACACTGATGGGGATTCCAGCTGTTTCTGATAAAGCCCGTTCATCAACTTCTGCAATCGCTTGAATTCGCAGTGATCAAAATACTGTCGAGCCAGCGGCAGTGAATCCGGAAACTCATCGGCAACCACTTTCAGATTGGCCTGCGCTTCGCTCTGGGAATTCAAAAAGTCATCGCGCAATTCCGTCAGGGCCTTTTTCAGTTTCTGGATCAACACCAGAGACACCGCCTCGCGCTGGCCGTTCAGCTTCGCCACCAGAGATTCGATAAACCCAAACCGCACCGGGTCGAATTGATCAAAACAACGTTCGCGCAGTCGCTCCAACAATTGTTGGGCATTGTCGGAAGCCAGATCCCGGATCGCCACTTCCAGCAGGTTGGCGAGGTCTCTATCGACGCTGTCTCGGTTATCAGTCATTCACGCTTACTCGCTGCCAACACCAGCATTTTGGGCCTTCATCGGCACAGGAGAAATCTCTACCCGGCGATTCTGGGAGCGGCTCAGGGCATCGACATTGGCCACCACAGGGCGCTGGGAACCAAACGCCGCGGCAAACACCTGTTCGGGTGCCATGCCCTCTTCAATCAACACCCGGGTCACCGTCAAAGCCCGCTGGGCTGACAGTTCCCAGTTATCGGCAAACCGCTGATTGTCCCTGCGCACAGGAAGATCGTCGGTGAAACCACTGACCATCAGAATTTCTTCACGTTGACTCAGATACACAGTCAATGGCGTGACCAGATCGCGTAACAATTGTCGACCCTCACGCTGTAATCGATCGGAGTTGAGTGCAAACAGAACACTGCCACTGATGCCAATTTTGCCATCACGCAGGGTGATGCTGCCTGACGCCAGTGGATCGGCAAGCGCCTCCTCGAGAGCCATGCGCCGCTGTTGTTCCTGTTGCCGCTTGAGGGTCTCTTCTTCCAGAGTCTTTGCCAACTCCAGCTGATAACCGATCACCCACACCAGCAGGAGTACAAATACCCCGACCAGCCCCGACATCAGATCGCCAAAAATCGCCCAAACGGGTGTCGACTGAGTGCTGTCTTCGATTTCTGCCATGGCGATTATACCGCTTCAGCTTCCGCAGCCCGACTGAGCTTGCGGATTTCTTCAAATACTTCTTTTTGCGACAACATACTGTGATCGATAATTTCTCGGGCCTGAGCCACGTAGTAACCCAACTGCTCGTCACTGCGGGCGTTGGATTTTTCCAGAGACTCCTCAATGCCCTTGAGGTTATCAATCAGGGCCTGACTGGAATCATTGAAGACATTCACAGCCACACCAAAAGATTCGCCGAGGCTGGCCAGCTCCGCCGCACTGCCGGAAAAGTGATCAACCACTTCGTTAATGCGCCCAACCTCAGTCTGCATCTGCTCGCTGAATCGTTCACCCACCTTCTCCAGCATTTCGGTGGAGGAGTTCACCAGCAACTCAGCAGCCTGATTTTGAGCCAGAGACGCCTGTTCCATGGAGGCGGACAACGCCGATAGCTCTTCCATGATCTTTTGGCGCTCCTGCAACAGACTGTTGTCGCGCTCGATATTTTTGGAAATCTCACTGCGCAGATGACCGATCACTTCGGCCGCCGCTTTGGGGGTTTCCGACGCGGTTTCGATCAGGTGGGACATGGGCTCTTCCAGTGCGCGGCCCAGATCACTCAAGTGTGCTGTCACCGCCTCCTGCAGCTCGCCCAGACGGGCTACCGCCGCGTCACCACGGCGCTGTTCCTCATCGCGCAACCCGCTAAGCTGTTCCTGCACGGCGTTGGCCATTTGTTGCAGGCGTTGCTGCGAAGACTCGGCCCACTGCTGTTCACCTTCAATTCGGGCTTGCACCAATTGCTCAGAAGTCAGCAGCAATCGGGTAATTTCACCCAGCAGGTTTTGCGACAGCGCCTCGCTCTTACCCGACACCGATGTCAGCAACTGAGTGGAGGATTGTTCAAAAGCCTGCAGGGTTTGTTCACTGCGTGCCTCGTAGTTTTCGGTTAACTGCCGGACACCCGCATTGACCTGATCCGTTACCGCCACCAACTGCTGATCTGCGGTGTGGGTCAGTTGCTTATGGGTCTGTTCGACATTGCTGCGAATTTCACGACTGATGTCATCCATGACCGCTTTGACTACCGGAGTGACGGCCTCACCGGTCAGACGGCCACTAGCAGCAATCGACTCACGCAAAGCCTGCCCCACCTCAGTGGCCAGGTCGGTGTAAACCTTCTGGGTACTGTGATGAAAATCCTGCTGGGAATTCTGCAGTTGCCCACCGAGACGATCACCCATGGTATCGAGCTTGTCTGCCACCTCGGCCAGCTTGTCAGCCACACGAGGCAAGGCATCCACCTGGGACTGGAGGTTATCAAAGGCCTGCTGCTGGCTGTAAACCAGAGAGAACTGGCGAAACACCGTGGCAATATCACCATCGAGAATACGCACCTGCTGCTGCCGTTCACGCCGGCACAAAGCCGCGGCCAATCCCAGCAAGGCTGAACCGGCAACACCGGCCACGGAGGTACCAAAAGCCAACCCAAGGCCCTTGATGGGGGCGGCCAGACCCTCGCGAATGGCCTGCAATTCGGCAGAGCCCTCCAGCGCCACAACCGCACCTTTTAAGGTATCAACCATACCCACAAACGTGCCCAGCAAACCCAACATAACCAGCAAGCCGGTAATAAACGGGGTCAGACTTGGCGCCGGCAGAGCCACCTTTTCACCTTCGATCCGATGCCTTACCGGGGTCTGCAGTGACAGCGGCAGCGTCTCCAGCCAGACCGCCAGATCATCCACACCTTGAGTCCGCGCCCGAGTCAGGGACGCGCCCAGACATGCGGTATGGTTACGAAACTGACGCAGCTCCAAGAAGCCCACCAGATAGGCCACACCAATCGCCAGAGTAATAACCAACGCAAATAGATCGCTGCTGGCAAACACCCAGCTCATCCAGATAATGGCGGCCGCTCCCAGCGCAAACACTGCCGCGAACCATGATTGTGTCAACAAATGCCTTGCCATGTTTGTTACTCTACCTCGTACTCGACGGCTTCCATCAACCCGATCACGGGCAACAGCCGAACTTCCAGTTCTGCAAACAGCAGTTCCTGCATGTCGTTTATAAAATGCTCAATCCAGGGGCCATCCACCGCCACGGGGTCCCCCCCGGATTCACAATATTCCTGATACAAATGTTCAAATCGCTTACCCAGCAAGCGGGGAATCACACCAAACAACTCCTTGGCGTGAGGCACCAGACTCTCTCCCAGTGCGGCATCAATCGCCGCCAGTTGCGCCATCTCCGCGGACGCCCCGGCCACCTGTGCACGAACACCGGACCACAGGGGCAAGATGCGATAATCCATTTCCCGTTGCACCGCTATATAAAAACGCTGAAACGGCTCAACTTCGGGTTTGCCTTCACTGAATTTCAATGGCGGCAGTTTGATGCGGCTGGGCTTGTCCTGCGGGTTAAAGGCCTTATCAACAACCTCTTCAATCGCCTCGCGAGCGGCCGTAAAGTCCTGACGAATACTCACCAGAACCTGATTATCTTCCCCCGCCTGAAAATCCACATTGCGGTGGGCCTGGGCAATATTGATCGAATCAGACAAACCGATCAGTCGGCTCATGCGCTCGGCAAAGTTATCGCTGGATAATTCTGCATCGGTCAGTTGCATACTGGTCAAAAAGCGAACCAGAACCGTTCCCGACAGGGCCGCTTTATTTGGAGGGGCATTCATGGCATTCGTATTCCAGCTTCTCTTATTGCACCAGCATCCAGACTATGCCACCTGCAAGTCGGTCAACTTATTTCTGACAGGGTCATCCAGCGCTTCAGACTTGCGGGTCTCGGCACTCATATTGACCGCAACGGATTCCAGCGTGGCACAGACCACCCCCTTCTGGCAGAGCGTCTGCCATATCACAAACGAACTGCCACCAATTTTCTTTACCCCGGTTTCAATTGAAATCCCGGCTCCGGCAAACACTTCAGCCTGATAATTGATGGTTGCCTGCACAATAGAAAAAAAGCCCTGAGTTACCGGAAGCATCCGCAGAGATCGAAACAAATCCTGCCGCCGTGCGTCAAACCAGCCATATATCAGCACATTATCCACGTGGCCCGCATCATTTTCGTCCATCGAGGTCGGCGTATAGTCAAACTTGAGCATCTTCTACTTTCTTTTTAAATCCGTATAAAAAGCTGCCCCGGTCACTGTCAAGCAATCAGGATTGTCATCAAAACTTACAGGATTGTTGCAAACGGGCGAATCAAAACAGCACAGGTGCCGAACGGCCAGATTAAAAAAACATTTAAAATCAGACAATTAGAGTTCTGAATCCATCAATGGCCGGCATTATAACAGCCACCAGACGGGCATAGAAGAAGCCCGGGAGTGAGCCCCGGGCGAAAGACAATAAAGACATGCAATTGCCGGCTTATCCGCAAAAAATGTTTCTCCCGACCAGACCGAACAATGCAGTCCGGCGGGAGCCGGACACTCAGATCATCAGAATATCGCAATCGAGCTTTCCGACAATTTTTTCAACCGTGTTGCCACGCAGGCGCCCTTTGAAACCCTGACGACGCTGACTGGCGATCAACACCAGATCAATGCCCTGCTCTGTAGCCACATCGCGGATAACATCTTCCGGGTCACCCACCTTGATATGTACCCGATCGGCATCGATACCGGCGGCTTTTGCCAATTGACCGCGATCGGGAAAGTCCATGGAGTCGGAGTAGGCATTCACCACATGAATCTCTGAGCCAAAGATTTGCGCCGTTCTCTGGGTCATGGCCAGCACCGCGGCATTGCGACTGTCGTACTGGGGGTCCTGAGACTTGACCGACGCCAGAATTTTACCCCGTGAAGCATCGTCACTGTCGACAGCCAACATGACCGGCACCCGGGTTTTGCGCAGAAATTTCCAGCGTTCATCGCTGAGCATAGAAGCCCTCAAGGTACCGTAAAACGGCACAAACGCCAGTGTTATGCCGTATTCCTCCACCGCATCCACCAGACTCTGAGCCCAATCAGAACTCCAGGACACCAGCAAGCGGTTTTTAATGCCCAATTCATCGATGTCCGACTTAAAGGTATGAATCCAGTCAAAATCCCGGGTAATGGTGGTCTGATGCAACTCTCTTTCAACGTATTCCAGATTGGCCATGACCTGAATAATCACTTCCAGATCAATGGCCTTGCCAGCCTCACTGGTCAATCGTTTGATGCGCTCCAACCCCGGATGAGTATCCCTGTTTGAGCTTACGACCACCAAAATTTTTTCAGCAACAGTCACCTTATTTCTCCCTATCAATCCCGCCATTAGTGGCGAATAACCGAAAGTCTGGCACAGACTCCACTGTAAATACGTTGATCAGAGCGCAAACAACGAAAAAATGTCTTTAATTCACCACTGGGAATATCCGGTGCTCTTGCCAATCGCGATTCTGGCTCAGTTCGAGGTTCTTTCTTGAGGCAAAATTGGATAGAATTTCGCCTTTTTAACGACGCCGATTTCCATGCGCGACTCTTCACTCAGAATCACCGAAATTTTTTACTCACTGCAGGGTGAGGCCCGCACCTCGGGCCTGCCTACGGTGTTTGTGCGCCTGACCGGCTGCCCACTGCGCTGTAACTATTGCGATTCGGAATACGCCTTCTTTGGCGGAGACCGCATGGAGCTGGCAGAGATTCTGGCTCAGGTGGCCAGTTATAAACCACGCCACGTCTGCGTCACCGGTGGCGAACCGCTGGCACAACCCAACTGCCTGCCATTGCTGGAAACCCTCTGTGATCAGGGCTATGAAGTTTCATTGGAAACCAGTGGCGCCATCAGCATTGAATCGGTGGATACCCGAGTCAGTCGGGTGGTGGACCTGAAAACCCCGGATTCTGGCGAGAGCAGCCGCAACCTCTGGGAGAATATTGGTTTTTTGACCCCTAACGATCAGGTCAAGTTCGTTATCTGCAGCCGCGCCGATTACGAATGGGCACGCCTGAAGCTGGATGAATGCGGACTGCACGACAAGGTCAACGACGTCTTGTTTTCTCCCTGCGCCGGACGGGTTAACCCCACCGAACTGGCCGACTGGATTGTGGCGGATAATCTGCCTGTACGTTTTCAGATGCAGTTACACAAAATCCTTTGGGCTGACGAGCCCGGCCGATAAACCATCAATCCGCTGTCTACCCTGACAGCAAGCGAGATAATCCATGAGCAAACCCAAGGCAGTCGTACTGGTATCCGGCGGACTGGACTCCACCACCGTACTGGCCATGGCCCAACAACAGGGCTTTGATTGCTACACCATCAGCTTTGATTACGGACAGCGCCATCGCGCCGAACTCAATTCGGCCGCCAATATCGCCAAGGTGATGGGGGCACTGTCCCACAAAGTCATCAGCCTCGATCTCCGAGCGATTGGTGGCTCCGCCCTGACCGATGACTCTCTGGACGTACCTGAAACCGAGACAAAAGAAGGGGATATTCCCATTACCTACGTGCCGGCCCGCAATACCGTCTTTATGTCCATTGCACTGGGCTGGGCCGAGGTACTGGGAGCGCAGGACATCTTTGTCGGTGTCAACGCGGTGGACTATTCCGGCTACCCGGACTGCCGCCCGGAGTACATCGAAGCGTTCGAAGCCATGGCCAACCTCGCCACCCGCGCCGGTGTTGAGGGCAACAGGCTCACCATTCACGCCCCACTGATGAAAATGGGCAAGGATGACATTGTGCAATGGGGGACAGCCAATGGCGTCGATTACAGCCTGACCGTGTCGTGCTATCAGGCCAATGACGAAGGACGTGCCTGTGGCAAATGTGACAGTTGCAGACTGCGTCGCGATGGCTTTATTCAAGCCGGTTTACAGGACCCTACCCGCTACCAATAAGGTCAATTTGGGCAACCCTTAAACCAATTACACAAGCCTTATCCAACCCCTGAAAAAAGTGTCATTTATCCTAAAAAAAGGGTTGTCTTTTAAAAATAGATCATTAATATACGCAGCTCCTTCGGGGCGACAGCCAAACGGCTTTCCACGAAGGCGCAGGCAGCGAAAACTGCAGGCATTTGGGTCGTTAGCTCAGTCGGTAGAGCAGTTGGCTTTTAACCAATTGGTCACTGGTTCGAATCCAGTACGACCCACCATATTAAACAAAAAAGGCTCGCCATTGGCGGGCCTTTTTTGTTTAACCTTGCGACACACTGATTCGCTCTTCAAAGTGCGGTTCGACCAATTGTGTCCCAGACACAATTGAGACGCCAACGGCGCCCCGCAGGGGTAAAAGCGCCAGAGGCAATGGCGCTTTTATCTATCCAGTACGACAACTCGCCGCCACAACCTTCAGATCCTTCGCTACAGCTCAGGATGACAATGAAATATATCCCACGGGCCTTTCTCGTTTAACCTGCGGAAACACGGCGACCCTCCAATCCCATCCCCACCCTAAAAATCTAAAGTTCACCAATGCATTATAAAAAGGCAATATAGATCGGTCTGAGTCCCAAAGAGATCGCCCCCATGAACGCCTTTCGCTTTACCACCACCAAATCCCTGATTAATGCAGCCGGCAGCCTGCAATCTCTGGCGGAGCAGTGCCAACTGCTGAAAATCAAACGGCCGTTAATCGTGACCGATCAGGGCATTGTCAGCGTCAAGTTGCTGGATAAGCTCGAGGCGGCACTGGCAGGCAGCAACCTAGACTATCGCTGCTACACCGATGTCATCGCCGATCCTCCGGAGCGGATTGTTGAAGAAGCTCTGGCACTGGCACAACAACATCAGGCCGATGGCATTATCGGCTATGGCGGTGGCAGCTCCATGGACACGGCCAAATTGATCGCCCTGCTGGCCTGTTCCGGAAAAGCTCTGGCCGATGTCTATGGCGTCGACCAGGCCAAAGGCCCGAGACTGCCTTTGATTTTGATCCCGACTACCGCCGGCACCGGCTCGGAAGTTACCGCCGTAGCCATTGTAACCACCGGAGAAACCACCAAGGCCGGAGTCGTTTCCCCCATCCTGTTGCCCGACATCGCCCTGCTGGATGCCGAACTGACGTTGGGCTTGCCACCCCATGTGACCGCCGCAACGGGAATCGATGCCATGGTGCACGCCATTGAGGCCTACACCAGCATCCACAAGAAGAACCCCTACTCGGATATGCTGGCCCGAGAAGCGCTGGCATTGATGTCACAAAATATTGCGACCGCCACCCACACTGGAACCAATCTCGAAGCCAGACAAAATATGCTGCTCGGCGCCTGCCTGGCCGGTCAGGCCTTCGCCAATGCCCCGGTTGCCGCTGTTCATGCGCTGGCCTACCCACTGGGCGGTCACTTCCATATTCCCCACGGCTTGAGTAACTCCCTGGTATTGCCCCATGTGTTGCGCTTTAACGCGACAGTGGCCGCAGAGCAATACGCCGAACTGTTCGATGTTATTAGGCCCGACAATAAGCTGTTGGACGCCACCAGCAAAGCACTGGCGTTTATCGAGTATTTTGAAAAGCTGATAAGTACTTTGGAACTGCCTAAGCGACTGCGCGATGCCGGCGTCACCGAAGCCTCACTGACCACTCTGGCCAGTGACGCCATGCTGCAGCAGCGCTTGCTGATCAACAATCCACGCGAAGTCACTGAAGCCGATGCACTGCGCATCTATCAGACGGCTTTTTAAGTTTTACGACCGAGACCCCATCATGACCGACGTATTAACCCGCAAAGATTTCAAATTTTTTCTGCCCATCACCACCCGCTGGATGGACAACGACATCTACGGTCACGTGAACAACGTCACCTACTACTCTTACTTTGACACCGTCGCCAACACCTACCTGATTGAACAAGGTGGACTGGACATCCACAATGGCGACACCATCGCCTTTGTAGTGAACTCCCAGTGCAATTACCACAGCGCCGTCACCTACCCGGAAAAACTGGAGGGCGCACTGCGCATCAATCGTCTGGGTAACAGTTCGGTGGAATACGGTATCGGAATTTTCAGACAAGGCGCTGACGAGGCCTCAGCCAACGGCACCTTTACCCACGTTTTTGTAAAGCGCAGCGATCAACGCCCGACACCCATCCCGGATAAATTGCGCGCAGCTCTGGAACAATTACTGGTCTGATTTAGACAGACTGTTAACCTCAGAACCTGTTGCCCTCAGAAAAATAGCCCCTGAGCAGTTTCAGTCAAACAGAGAAATTCAGTGGCCGCAGGATAATGGGTATCGCTTATTATCCCTGCGAGCGTATTTGTTCAAGTCGTTGCAACAACCAACTGGCACTGCTTACTTCCGGTTGTCCCGGACAACGAATCGCATAGGGTTTACCACTCCAGGAGCTCTTGCTGGCCAAGCGCTCAATGAAGGTCTCACTGTCACTGATGTATCGACTGCCACGCTTGAGTTTCAGGCGCAAATGGTCAGCCGCAGCCTCGGCATCGTGCTCGGAATTATTGCGCACAAACACGCATTGGCTCTGCTCAATGGCTGCGATCAACTGATGAATTTCCTGACGCTCGCTGTCAGTCAAACTGCACGCCACGGCACTACTGGAAACCGCCAGCAAAACAACGGCGATGGCACCCCATCGCGACCTTGATTGATACATCATAATTGCTCCTGTGCCGCCAGTGTCGGCGCCACCGGTCCGGTGTTGCCATCTTCCGGCTTTAAGCGCACTCTGGCCACAATAGCCAGATGATCCGACATGATCTTGTCACTGTGATGGTAATCCACAAACTCCAGTTCCGGGCTGAGTAAAATCCAGTCCAGACGGCGATCACCATAGGTCACCAGCGATGTTGAATCAGGCTCAAACGTGTGAACACTGGCCCCCTGCGACAACGTCTTCAACGTCAGCTCTGAACCCAACCAGTCACTGTTGAAATCACCCATCAGAATTCTGGGGTTGTTGCGATCTTTCAAAGTATCGGTCAACTCCTGAATCTGTTGCTCACGCACACTGCTACGGGAAAAATCCAGATGCACCGAAACCACATCCACATTCACGGTATCGCCATCAGGCAAAAGCCAGCGCACTTCAGCCAGAGTAAAGCCTTTATCGGGGCTCGGAAAAGCCGAA
This sequence comes from Candidatus Pelagadaptatus aseana, assembly GCF_040362265.1. Taxonomy (NCBI): domain Bacteria; kingdom Pseudomonadati; phylum Pseudomonadota; class Gammaproteobacteria; order Cellvibrionales; family Cellvibrionaceae; genus Candidatus Pelagadaptatus; species Candidatus Pelagadaptatus aseana. The sequence continues at coordinate 335,425 of NZ_BAABNJ010000002.1, read as the reverse complement.
GAAAATACCGCACCAAAGCTTTCCTTGACCGGCAATTTGGATAACACCCCACTGCCATACTGCCCCCAGGGCTGGTCCACATAGTCGCTGCGAATACTGTGGGCATAGCCTGCCGTTGCCGCCAGATAGTCATTGTGACTGAAGTTGCCACTCCAGGACGACGGGCCGTCAAGTTCCTGCAGGGCCACAAGATCGGCATTGGTTGATTCCAGAAAATTCGAGATTTCAGAGAGGTTGGAGGTAATTTCTTCACCGGAAAGAAACACCTGACTGAAACTGTCGGCTCGGCCATGGGCCATATTCAGACTCACCAGCGTCAGGCTATCCTGACCCATTACCGGTTCCTGTTGTGACAAGAAAATCGTGTGTTTGGAGACCAGACGAGCAGATGAGCTGGACACCGAACAACCGACCACCAGCAAGGCAAACAACCCGGCCAGAAGCACTCTATTGGTGTATGTAGAAGTCAAACGAAGCATGGCTATCCTGTTAAAAACCCAGGGCAAGGCTGGTGAACACGCCAAACCCAACCTCTGTTTGAGTCAGTTTTATACAGCAAGTTCCGGAAAACCCAAAACCGGCCAAGGTCACAACTGAAGCCCATTAACTGGGCCAGCCATTCCTCCAGGATACAAACCACCAGATAATTCACACAGCCAAAATTTCCTTGCCCTATTATTCTGTTTGTTATGTACCACAACCAACATGACACCACTTGTCAAAGAGTATGGAACCCGCAGTGAATCGCTCCCGGCAGTTGCTTCAAAATCAATGCTTTTATCTGTTACTGGTATTTTGCTTCAGCGCCATCCATGCCGACTCGTCCCATGCCGCGCAAAGCATGAAAGTCTCTACCACACGCTATTCGGATGATCACCATCAGCAGTTCTCGTTTACCGTGTACCGTGAGGGGGATAAGTCAGTCACCTTAATCAGTTCTGAAAGCTCCAGGAAATTACCCGACCGGAGTCAATTGATCAGCTTTAATGCCGGTGAAGATCTTTTCTTTTTCTATGGTGACAATACCCGATGCGAACAATTCAAAGGGGACAGTTTCAGCCGTGCGGCGGGCACAACCATGATGAATCTGATCGATCATTTTGACGTCAGCATTTCCTCACCCAAAGTCGAAAAGCTGGATGAATTCAAAAACCAAACAATACTGGGGTATCCGGTCAGAGAATCCCATTGGCGACTGTCATTTTCCATCACCTACCAATTACTGTTCAAACAGCTTAACTGGCATGTCACCCGGGACTACACACTCTGGCAAACCGATCATCAGAAACTGCCGCTGGATCCGCTGGTGGTGCAACCCACTTTTCCCAAAACCGGGTTTGAGTTGATTGACGCGCTGGTTGAGCAGGCGCTGGAGAACAGCCCCGGTTTTGCGTTGAAATCCGAATTCACGCAAACCATTGATGCCAGTGTCGGTAAACCACCCAAACTTCGGGTCGTACAACAGGTTGAAGCCATCCGCGATGATGACACCTTCCCCGACATAAAAGGGCCTCACGAACACGACTGCCGAGTGCTGTCAGACAAGGAATACAAAACCGAAGGTCAGGATATTTTATGGATGCTGTATGGCAAGCCGATCCAGTAATGGATCACAAACCTGCCAGAGCGAAAACGATCAGAGTTTATCCATCAGACTGTAAAACAACATGCCAGCCACCAGTCCCGGCCAGCGCAGCATGGTACCTCCGGGAAATGTCGGGGTTGGCACACTGGCCATCACATCGAAACGCTCGGCGGTACCACTGATGGCCTCGGCCAGCAATTTACCCCCCATAATGGCAATGGGCACACCGTGACCGGAATAGCCCTGAGCAAAAAACTGATTGGGCGCCAGACGCCCGAAGTGCGGCATACGATTGAGGGTAATGGCCAGAGTGCCACCCCAGCCATAGTCTATTTTGGTACCTTCCAACTGCGGATAAACACGCAACATGTACTTGCGCACAAAGCTGGAAATATCGTCGGGGAACTTACTGGTGTAGTTCTCACCCCCACCAAACAGTAACCGGTTATCGCCGGACAGTTTCCAGTAATTGATTACAAACAGGGTATCGGAAACACAGGCATCGTTCTGAATCAGCTCGCGCGCCAGATCTTCTCCCAGCGGCTCGGTGGCCAGAACAAAATTATTGATGGGCATGATTTTACCCGCCATGCGTTTTTCCAGCTTACCCAGATAACCGTTACAGGCCAGCACCAGAAACTTGGCCTTTACCTGACCCTGTTCGGTTTTAACCGTCACCGGATCCTGATCGTTGTAACTTTCAACCCGGGAATTTTCAAAAATCCTGACCCCGGCCTTATCCGCCGCCGCCGCCAACCCCAAGGCAAAATTAAGCGGGTGCAAGTGCAGCGCACCCTCGTCCATGGTGCCGGCAAAATACCGCTCACTGCCAACCAACTGACGCGTTTCGGCCTCATCGACGTAGCGGATTTTGTCGTAACCATAGCGGTTTTGCAGCATCTCTGCCTCTTCGCGCATCCACTCTTCGTGGCGTGGTTTGGCCGCCACGTGCAGATTGCCCCGCTTCAGATCACAGGCAATATCGTGTTTGTTGATCAGACTTTCTACGGTATTGACTGCCTCAAGACTGTAATCCCACAGCACCTTGGCCCGCTCAAAACCGACCATTTCTTCAAGCTCTTCCTGTCCCTGACGCTGACCGGTACCCACGTGCCCGCCATTGCGACCGGAGGCTCCCCAACCCACGCGTTCGGCTTCCAGCAAACAGACACTGTAGCCTTTTTCGGCCAGATGCAGGGCGGCAGACAACCCGGTGTAACCCCCACCGACAATGCAAACATCCGCCTGCTGCTTACCCTGCAGCGTGGGGAAATCTTTAATCGGGTTGGCACTGGCGGCGTAGTAGGAATCGGTGTGCTGGCTGCGCGACTGCATGAAAAATCTCTTTCTTCCGGGGTTAAATTACAAGTTTGGTTCAACAGTATTTATTGTCAAAAAAGCTCAAGACAAAAAGCAATATTTGCTGTCTGTGGATTGTTACAATAACCGCAAATAACGGGAACGGGCATTGACGATTTTGCGAAGTTTAGTTTCCTAAAACAGCAACCCCTGTAATTAACTCGAACGATTCAGTATGACCCAACCCATATCCATCCAATGCCAGGACAACACTGAACTGGGCGCCACTTTTTTTCAGATCGACAACACCACAGCCAAAGGCTGCCTCATCGTTGGCAATGCACTCGGCGTGCCTCAGGGCTTCTATAAGGGTTTTGCCGAGTTTGCCAACAAACAGGGCTACCACTGCCTGACCTTCGATTATCGGGGAACGGGTCAGTCACAGAACATCGCCAAGCGCGACATCCAGCTGCATCACTGGGGCACTCTGGATATTGACGCCGCCATAGCCAAAGCCACGGAGCTTTGCGACACAGCGCATCCGAAGCTGCACTATATCGGCCACAGCATCGGTGGCCAGCTGCTGGGACTGGCGCCGAATGCGACACAGCTGAACAGCATAACCCTCGCCGCGGCCAGCCAACCTCACTGGAGTCGAGGCAATCTGGCCTACAAAACTCAGCTGGCTCTGGTTGGCCATATGATGCTGCCTCTGGGATCTATTGGCAGGGAGGAATTCCCCTGTGACAAACTGGGCATTGCCAGTATGAACATACCGGCCAACTGCGCCCGCTCCTGGGGCCGCTGGATTCGCAAACGGGATTATCTGTTTCACCCCAAATTCAAACTCGATACTCAGGGTTATCAAGCCCTAACCCAGCCATTGCTGGCCTGGACCGTCAGTGATGACGCCATGGCCCCCTACCAAGCCATTGAAGCGCTGCGTCAGCGCTACCCCAATACCGAATCCGAACACCGCATAGCCGATGCCGGTTCTCTGGGGCTGGGTGTTATCGGCCACATGGGGTTCTTCCGCCGCAACGCCGAACAAACCCTGTGGCAACAAACCTTTGACTGGATCAATCAGCACTAGGCGTTTTTAGCCAGCCACTTTTCGATCATGGCAGCGGCCTGCTGCCACCCAGTCTCGATCACCAGCCAGTGGGTCTGATCTTCCAGCACGTTGAAGTCGGCCCCGTATTTCTTCGCGACTTTGCCAATCGCCTTAAGCGGGATCAGGCAATCTCTGCCGCCGGCCAGCACCAGCGCCGGGCAGGTCACATTGGCCTCGTCCACCCGGGTGGTGTGATTGCGATCCAGAAAAGGCAGTGCGATTTCCACCACCGCCCGGCCGGAATCATAGACAACCTGATCGTAGTAATGCTGGCGCTGCTCCTGTGGAATCAACTGCAGGGACGAATAAACCATACTCGCAAAACTGGGACGATGAGGCTTGCGCCAAAAGCCCCACTGGCGAATCAATCCGGCAAAACTTTTTATGCCACCCCAACTCAACGCCGGAATGTCGCTGGGCGGTGCCGGCGCACACAGGATCATGCCCGCTAACACTCCCTTTTGAGCGAGCAGCTGAACTATCATGCCCCCCATCGAGTGGCCTATGGCAATGGGCTTTTCGTCCAGCGTGGCAATTAACTGGCACAAATCTTCGACATAATCAGCCAAACTGGTGTTACCCAGCCGCGGATCGGGGGTATCCGAAGGGCTGATGTCATGGTAGCGCAACGTTGGCGCGATACAGTGGTAACCCTGCTCCTGCAGATGATTTTTCAGGGGCTCCCAGATCCAACCTCCGCCCCACATGCCATGTACCATCAATATTGTTTTTGACACAGTTCCCCCCCAGAATCATCTATACTTTTTTATCCAACGTACCGTTAAAAAATGTTCATCGACCGAATTCATCGCTACGGTCGCAATCAAGGTCGATTATGCGCGCAATGAGCACACAGCAAATCATGAGCCCTGTTCACAGAAAGCAAAAGACTGGCAAACTCTGCCACCTCAGGCAAGCACTGATCGCAGCCCTGCTGGTACTGCCCCTGAATGATGCACTGGCAAATACCCCAGACAACCCGGCGGCTGCAGAAAATACCCTAGGGCAAGCAGAGATAAGCGATCAGGCCCTGCAAGGCTACCGCGATGGCATCACCGATCTGGAAGCGGAGTACGGCCCATACCACGGCCAGCTGTCCCAACAGCTGATGAGTCTGGGGCAGCAGTATCGCCAGCAGGGTTTGTTGGACGTTGCCCGCGAAGCCTTGCAACGTGCCATGCACATCAGTCGAATCAACTCCGGTCTCTACAGCCTGGAACAGGCCCCGATCCTAAAAGAGCTGGCGCAAGTCAATGATCTGCGCCGCGACTGGGACAGTCTGGATGCCAATCAGCACTACATGTACTGGATTCACAAACGCAATTACGGCGAAAACGATCCGCGCATGCTGCCAGTGCTTAATGAATTGGGCCGCTGGCACCTGCAGGCCTACGAAGATCACCACAATGAGGGCAACGCCGAGCACTTGTTGCGCGCCCACGATTACCACCGTCAGGCCATTGGTATTGTCAGCAGCCACTATGGTGATCTTGACCCGCAGCTGCTGGACTATTTAAACAGCTACACCGCCATCAATTATTATCTGGCCTCACACCAAATGACCCTCTATCAGGAGGTGGATCGCACCGACAGTGCACGCAATCTGGATATGGATAACGAAGACCGCAGACGCCTGATCCAGTACATCAACAACAGTTATCGCAATGGCAAAAAATCCATTGATCAAACCATCCGGATCCATCAACACAATGAGCAAGCCAGCTTGGTCGATAAGATCAATGCCGAATTGGCCATGGCGGACTGGAATCTTTTGTTCGGCCGCTGGCACACCGCCACAGAACTCTATAAAGGCATCTACAACCAGTTGAAAACCTCCCTGACGCCCAAACTGGATGCGGACAACCTGTTCGCCAAACCCGTGCCACTGCCCAGGCTGCCAGATTATGATGACGCGGAACACACCCATCAAAGCAGCGGCTCAAGTAAGGACGTATCTCCCTATATCGTCGCCACCTTTGATGTCAGCGCCAGAGGCAGTGCCAGAAATATTGAATTTGTGGATGAATATCCCAAAGAAAACACTCAGAATCGGATCGATGTTCGTCGTACTTTAAAAGCATCCAAATTTCGTCCTCGTTTGGAAGGGGGAGAACCGGTGCAGACCGAGCGCTTTACACAAAAATTTGTGTTTCGTTAATGATCCGGGCAAAACCGCGCCACTCATGCCCCTGCTTGACTGAACCAATTCGTTCCAGAGATCTCTAAGCTGATTAGCGACACACACTATAAAAACTCAAACAGAGAACACAAAGGTTTCCAGACAACATGCGTCTAATCCTCGCCGCTTTAATTGCCCTGTCGCTGATCGCCTGCAAGGAACAATCTTCCAGCAGTTCATCAAGCTCGAGCAGCAGTTCGTCCAGCAGCCCCTCCGGCAGCAGCAGCCCTTCGGGATCGGCGGCCCCAACCACGTCGTCGGGCTCGGCAACATCGATGCCCTCCACGTCAGGCAGCTCATCAACTAGAAGCACAGGTTCCCAAACTGCGTCGGGCTCCGAAACCCCTTCCGGCAGTCAAACCTCAACCGGGACTCAAAAATCACCCGGGCTCTATGGAGAATCAACCAGCGACGGCGAACCCAACCAGGATCAATCCGGGGGCAATAATCAGGAACCTGCTCCCGATTTCAGCGACTCACCGATTCCCTCTGAAACCGCTGACAACAATGAGCCCACCGAGATTGATTTTTCCGAGGAATCCCAATCAGCCTCATCGCAGCAGTCTGCCAGCGATGGCAGCGGCGCAAGCCAACCGACCCTGACCGCCGAAGAAGAACAGGCCCGACTGGAAGAGCTGCTGAACGCCTCGATTGGCAGTTACGACGGCATGATTCAGAGAGAGCAGGATTACATTCACGACCGCGCCCGCCAACGGCAGCAGGCTAAAGCCGAGGATGTGATCAGCGGCACGCCCTACGATGACCCCAACCTCAGTGACACAGAATCCGGGCAGCCAGTGGATACCGGTGATGGCAGTGCACCTGCAACAGCTAATCCACCCGCTACAACCAACAACGAGACGATCGCCGAGCGCTCTGGCAGCCGGGAAAACACTCAGGGCCAGCGCTCACCGCCGCCAGCCGATATTCCCGATGGCAGTGACGATGATGTGGTTGCCCGCCAGATTCGCGAAGCAGCCGAGCAGGAAACCGATCCGGTTCTCAGGGAAAAACTCTGGGAAGAATACCGCCAGTACAAAAACAGCCAATAAGAGGGATTCGCGTGAACAGTCACAATGGCACAAGGATGCCCATTGCAACCGTCCGATCTTCACTGCTGCTGGCCGCTCTGAGCCTGTTACTGTCAGCTTGCAGCAGCACCACCGTGGTGAAAACCACTCAGCCAATCGCCATTGAGCAGCAACAAACCGCCATTGCCGAAGCCGAACTGCTGGATGTGGGCATCAAGTTGTTCGATCCCAATCTGGAGCAACTCGATCGCGACGATGAAACCCTGACCTTCGCTGAAATCCGCAACGCCGAATCCCGCTTTTTGCCGATGCAATTGATGTCTTCCCTGCAAGCCAGTGCGGCCTGGGGCGCCGTGCGAGTGGTGCCCATCACCCAGAATAGTTCCGACGTCACCGTTTCCGGCAAAATCCTCCACTCCGATGGCGAACAATTGTCACTGGAAATCAGCGTCAGCGATGCCACCGGCCGCCATTGGTTTACCCGGGATTATGAGGAGCGGGCCAGTAAATACGCGTACCGTAAAACCCGGCCAGGGACTCCGGTGATCGAGCCTTTTCAAAACCTTTATCACCGCATTGCCAACGACATGCTGCAGTACCGCCGCGACAATTTTGATGGCAACGCCCTGCGCGGGATTCGCACCACCGGAGAATTACGTTTTGCTCAGGAGTTTTCACCCGCGGCGTTTGGTGGCCATGTGCGCAACAGCAATGGCAAATACACCATCCAGAGACTCCCGGCCAACAACGATCCCATGATGCAGCGCATTCGCATGATTCGCGAACGGGACTACCTGTTTATCGATACCATGCAGGGTTACTACGACAACTTCACCCAGGAGATGTACGACCCCTATCAGGAATGGCGCGGCATGAGTTACAAAGAAGCCGTGGCCATGCGCAAACTCAAGAGTCAGGCGCGCACCGATACCATTATGGGCATCGCCGCCATCATCGCCGGCATCGCCGGTGCCGCCAGTGACAGTTCTGCCGCCAGAGCCAGCAGCGGTGTGGCCATTGCCGGTGGCGGTTTCCTGATCAAAAGCGGCTACGACAAACGCGCTGAAGCCGAAATGCATCTCGAAGCCCTGATGGAATTGGGTGAATCACTGGAAGCGGAAATGGAGCCACAGGTCATTGAACTGGAAGATCGCACCATCACCCTGAGCGGTACGGTCGACAATCAGTACAAACAATGGCGCGAGCTGTTAAAAGACCTGTACGATGTTGAAACCGGAAGCTGAAACCACCAGCTGACACCAATCACCCACTGCGCCTTTAAACACAATTATTGCCCTGAACAACCCTATGACCGACACACCCGACAGCAAGTGGGAAACCGAGACCCCGACTGAGGATCATCACCCATGGTGGCAGCGCCATCAGAAAGAATTACTGCTATTTACCATTCTGGTGCTGGTGTTGCTGATCATCGCACTGTGGTTGCCCAATAAAATTTCCGCCCCCTTACCCGCTGCCGATTCCGAATCGAGCAACGCCAGTGCCGCATCGTCATCCACTGCCCCGGCATCGCCTGCAACCACAACCGGGCTGGAATCCCCGTGGCAGGATGCGCAAACTACCAAAGCCCGACGTCAGGCTCAGGAAATTCTGGCCAAGTTAATGGACCGGCAGGCCAAGTTGGAAAAAATGTCGGTACAACTCTGGGCAGACCAAGCTTTTGCCTCGGCCCAGAGTCACGCGGAGCAGGCTGATCAGCTTTATCGCCAACGCCAGTTTATTGAAGCCCAGCAACATTATCAGCAGGCTCTGACCAGCTTTGATGACATTCTTGCCGCCGCCGACAGTCATTTTCAACAGGCCTTGGCCATGGGTCAGCAGACACTCGCCGAACATCAGCCCAAACAGGCACTGGAAGCAATGACCCTGGCCAGCGCCATCCAGCCCGACAACCCAGATGCCCAACAGGGTCTGCAACGGGCACAGAATTTACCTGAGGTCATGAGTTTGCTGGCACAATCGCGCAGCCTGCAACAAACCCTGCAACTCGATGAAGCACTGACCGCGATTGAACAGGCACGGGAGCTGGACAACAAAGACCCCAAAGTTCAGCAACAGCACAGCGACATCACCGAAGCCATCAATCAGAGGGATTTCAAACTCGCCATGGGGCGCGGTTACAACGCCCTGCATAACAAGCAATACGGTGATGCCACCAAGGCTTTTCTGCTGGCGCAGCGCCTGCAGCCAGAATCCAGCGCGCCAAAGTCCGGCTTGCAGCAAGTCGCCGACCAGAAACAACAGTTGAATCTTAATCGCTATTTCAATCGCGCCCAGCAATTGGAAAATAAGGAGCGCTGGCAAGAGGCCAAGGACAATTACGATCTGGCGTTGAAGACGGACCAGAGTCTGATTCAGGCCAAAGTAGGATCACTGCGCACCGGCGCCCGAGCCACACTGCACCAGCAATTGCAGCAATTGATTGATGCGCCGCTGCGACTGTCCAACGACAGTGTTTACCAACAGGCCCAGACAACCCTGAAAGATGCCCGGGCGATCCGTAATCCCGGCCCGATTCTGCAAGCGCAGATCAATACTCTGCAACAAATCATTGCCACGGCCAGACAACCTGTCAGCGTCACCCTGCACTCGGATAACGCCACCGAGGTCACGGTCTACAAGGTGGGTAAACTGGGGCAATTCGCCGAGCAACAGCTGCAATTGATTCCCGGTAAATACGTTGCCGTGGGCAGTCGTCTTGGCTACCGGGATGTTCGACAGGAATTTGTCATTACCCCTGACGGTTTGGCGGCGGCAGTGACCATTCAGTGCACCGAAAAAATAGCCCTCGACAGTTAACCTCCGGACAGGTAACGCAACCCTACATGGACACAAACAACAAACGCCCATCCCCCTTTGAGACGCCCCTGCCCGAGAGCGACAAAAGCCCCCGTCGTCGCAGCAACTTTGCCTTGGCAGTTACCGGCATGATCGCCATCGGTCTGCTGATCATTGCCTATCTGATGCTGGCACGCACCGTCAGCATCAGCGCCAATGCCCCCAACCTGTTTGTGCAAAGTGACAGCCTTCTGGAAGTCAATCTGGGGGATCGTCTGTTGCTGTTACCGGGAAAACACCGCATCGAAATCAGCGCACCGGGCTATCGCAACCAAAGCCTTGAGATCGAACTGACCACCGCTGAAAAAAACTGGCATCAACAGCTGCAATTGCAACCGCTGCCCGGCAAGCTCACCGTTCACAGCAAGGTAGCCGCGGAAATATTTCTCAATGATCAGGCCGTGGGCCAAAGCGGTGAAAAACTGGATGGCATTGAAGCCGGATCCTATCAAATGAGGGTGGTGGCACCGCGCTATAAACCCCTATTACAGAGTCTGACCATTGAGGGTAAAGGCCAACACCAGAAACTTGAGATTACCCTGACTCCGGATTGGGTTAATGCCGCCCTCCAGTCCAACCCCAGCGGCGCTGATGTCCGTGTTGATGGTGAGCTGCAGGGGCAAACCCCCATCGAACTGCAGCTGCTCAGTGGTATTCGGCAAATTCAGGTCAGCAAACCCGGTTTCAGCGACTGGTTGCAAACCCTGAACATCAGCACCGATAAAGCTCTGGTGCTGCCGCCGATAGATCTCAATCCGGCCAGCGCCCAACTGCCCATCCGCTCTTCTCCGACGGGCGCTCAGGTAACCATCAATGGCGTCTATCAGGGTGAAACACCCCTGACTGCGGCGGTTGACCCCGGCGCCACGGTCGATGTTATGCTCATCAAAGCCGGTTTCAAAACCCTGCGTCGAACCCTGACACTGTCGCAGAACAATAACGAGCAGCAACCCTTGCAATTGACACTGGCGCCGATTCTGGGACGCATCAACCTCAATATCGTCCCCATCGGTGCCCGCGTGAACGTCAACGGTCAAACCCAACAGGCGACAACAACCGATCAGGATCAGGCTCGCTATTCACTGCGGTTACCGGCAGCGCCACAAAATATTCAGATCAGCCACCCCGGTTTTGCCAGCCAGACCCTGCGCCTGACCCCAAGACCGGACATGGCCCAGCACCTCAACGTCTCACTGTTAACCAACGCCCAGTCGCGCTGGCAAAATATTCCGCAAACCACCACAACGGCCACCGGTCAGGCCATCGCCCTGTACCGACCCGATGCCACCTTTATGATGGGAGCCAGCCGTCGCGAACAGGGTCGCCGCGCCAACGAAACCCAATATCAGGTCAAAATTGACCGGCCCTTCTACGCCTCACCGAAGCACGTCAGCAATCAGGATTTTCGCCAGTTTGAACGCTATCACTCCTCGGGCAATGTCAAAGGGGTCAGCCTCAATGGCGAGCAGCAACCGGTCGTTAAAATAAGCTGGAGCAAAGCCGCGCAATTCTGCAACTGGCTTTCCGCACAGGAAGGGCTGCAGCCGGTGTACCAATTCCAAGACGGCAAATTGACCGACAGCAATCCGGACCACAATGGCTATCGTCTGCCCACTGAAGCCGAGTGGGCCTGGCTGGCGCGCTATGAAAATGGGCGGATGCGCACCTACCCTTGGGCCGGTACCGGCCTGAGCCCTCCCAATCACAGCGGCAATTTTGCTGACACCAAAGCCTTGCCACTGGCGGGCGGTGCGCTTCCACGCTATGTCGACAAGTATCCGGTGACCGCACCCGTTGCCAGTTACCCTGCCAACCATCTCGGTGTCTACGACCTGGCCGGCAATGTCTCCGAGTGGCTGCACGATTTCTATGGCATCAAAACCGGACTATCACTCAAAGCCAGCCCCAACCCGTCAGGCCCCGCCAGTGGTGATCATCACGTTATTCGCGGTTCCAGCTGGAAAAGCGCGAGCATCAGTGAGTTGCGTCTGGCCTGGCGCGACAGCGGCAGCGGTGCTCAGGACAGCGTTGGTTTTCGCGTGGTTCGCAGCGTAATCATAGAGGACAAATAATGACGACTTTGATTCGCACCGGTTTTCTGATTGCGGCGCTGCTGATACCGGCGGCAACTGTCTGGGCACAACAGGCCGCGGAGGAAAACACTCCGGACACAGTCGATGCCAGTAACCAACAGCCATCCGAGCAGACCGCGGACGTCGCACCAGACGTGGATGCCACATCAGACGCGAACGCCACATCAAAAAAGCCCATAGACATCAGCAACACATCCTCAACCCGGGGGCGCTTTATCCCCAGTGAAGAAGTGTCGGAAGATTTATCCATCAGTTTTCCTGCGGATATATAATTTTTAAAAATAATTACTGAGACAAACCATGAAGCGCAACGCCAGCTCCGAATTTATCTACCAGCTGTTTGCCCTGATGATCTCGATCATCATTGTCCACAGCGTCTACGTCACCATGATCCGCCCGAACGCCGATGCCATCCTGCAGCAGCAAATGGAACAACAGGCCTCCGGTGAACCCTATGTGGTGCAACGCAGCTGGTACATAGTCTTGCGCGACTACGAGCAGGAAACCTGCTTTATACTGATGCTCTGGGCCATGGCCATCATGTCCTACAAGGCCCGTCAGGTGACCGTCGAGCGACGCATGCTCAACCTGCCACTGCTGCGCGTCAAAGAGGGCAGTCATATCCTGCCGGAAGACACGGAAACCTTTGCCCAACCAATCCATCAGCTACCCCGAGAGCAACAGGACTATCTGGTGCCTCGAACGCTCCTCGCCGCTCTTCAGCGCTTTCGCACCAGCCACAATATCGCGGCCGCCAGTGCGGCAGTGAAAGAAAACTGTGACATCGAATCCGATCGCCTCGACAGCGAATTATCCATGGTGCGCTACATCGCCTGGGCCATTCCCTCAATTGGTTTTATTGGTACCGTGCGCGGTATTGGCAACGCTCTGGGTCAGGCCCATCTGGCGATTGAAGGCGATATTGCCGGGGTTACCGCCAACCTCGGCGTGGCTTTCAACTCCACCTTTGTCGCCCTGATGATCAGTATTGTGGTGATGTTTTTCAGCCATCAGTTGCAATTGATGCAGGAGCGTCAGGTACTGGATACCCAGCGCTACTGTGATGACAAGCTGTTGCGTCACCTCAGCGTCGAAACCGACAGCCAATAGAGCGTTATCGAACATGGCCCGCAAACGCCCCTTTTCCACATTCAACCTGTCGTTTCTGGACATCATGTCCTGCGGCTTCGGGGCGGTGGCGCTGATTTTTCTGATCATCAAGCACGATGTCGACAACACCATCAAACAGGAAAACAACGAGTTGCTGGCCGAAGTCCAACTGCTGGAAGAAGACATACAGATCGGTCAGGAGGGGCTGGTGCGGGCTCGCAACACACTGTCTGAGCTGGATCAGCAAATGGCCGAAGCCACAGGGCTGGCAAGCCGCATCAACAGCCAGATAGAAACCCTGTCAGCCAGTCTGGCAAAACTTCAGGCAGACAATCCCCAAGACAGTGTTGAAGCCCTGCAGCAGCAGCTGGAGGAACTGGAACAACAGCGACAGGCGCTGCTGGCCCAACAAAGTCAGGGCAACAACGTGCGCCAGTTTCTGGGACAGGGTAACCGCCAGTATCTCACGGGCATGAAAATGGACGGCGCCCGTGTTCTGATCCTGCTTGATGCGTCAGCCAGTATGCTCGACGAGCGTCTGGTGAATATTATCCGACGTCGCAATATGGACGATGCCAGTAAACGTCGCTCACAGAAGTGGCAGCGTTCTCTGGCCACGGTGGAATGGTTGACTGCCCGCTTGCCGCAACAGAGTGCCTATCAAATTTACACCTTCAACACCGATGTCACGGCCGCCATCAGCAACACAGAGGGCTCCTGGCTGGAAGTGGAAAACAGTGCTGAGTTGGAGCAAGCCATCCTTAACCTGCGCCAGCGCGTGCCAAACAAAGGCACCAATCTGGAAGAGGCCTTTGCCAGCATCAATCGCCTGTCACCGCGACCAGACAATATTTTCCTGATCACCGACGGCCTGCCCACCCGGGGCAGTGTGGCCAACAAATCCAACAAAGTCAGCGCCAGCGATCGCATCAAACTGTTCAACCGGGCCATGGACAAACTGCCCAGCGGCATTCCCATCAACATCATTCTCCAGCCCATGGAAGGAGACCCCATGGCAGCCGCCGCCTTCTGGCAGATGGCACAACGCAATCGAGGGTCCTTTATCACGCCCTCGGAGGACTGGCCCTGATGCTCAAACGCCGCCAGACCGAAGTATTCAGCATGTCCTTTCTCGACGTCATCTGTTGCGGCTTCGGTGCGATTGTCCTGTTGCTGTTGATCACCAAGAAAACCCTGCCCATTGCCATAGAACAGGCCGAAGTCAATCTCGAGCAGCAGTTTAAAGCCCTGCAGCAAACCCTGTTTGAAGTGCGCGGCGAGACCACCGTACTCAACCGCGATCTCAACGCCAAACACGAGCAGCTGTCACAGTACAATCAGCGCATTGCCCTGCTGAAAACCCGTCTGCGCAATCTGGAACAACAGCACAGCGCTCTGGCGTCATCCCGCGCGGGCAGCGCCGATGAACAGGGGCAACTGCAGTTGGCCCTGCAAAGTCTGACCGAGGAAATGCAGCGCCTGCAACGTCAACAGGCCAACCAGCAAAGCAGTGTTATTGGCGGTATCCCGGTCGACAGCGAGTACATTATTTTTATCATCGACACCTCCGGCAGTATGTTCAACTACAGCTGGCCGAGGATGATCGACGAGTTAATAGCTACACTGAAAGTCTACCCACAGGTTAAAGGCATTCAGATCATGAACGACATGGGCGATTACATGTTCAGTAACTATCGCCGTGAATGGATTCCGGATACACCGGGGCGCCGGGACATCATCATCAAGCGCCTGCGTAACTGGAACCCATTCAGTAACAGCAGCCCGGTGGAAGGCATTGAGAAAGCCATCAAAAGCTATTACGACCCCAATAAGAAAATCAGCCTCTATGTACTGGGCGATGAGTTTACCGGGGCATCCATCCAGAATGTGGTCAAAACCGTAGACAGGCTGAACCACAAACGCAATTCCGGTGAGCGCATGGTACGCATACATGCCGTAGGCTTCCCGGTGCAGTTTGCCCGACCCGCCCATTTGCAGGGCACAGGTATTCGTTTTGCCGCACTGATGCGAGAGTTAACCCATCGCAATGGCGGCAGTTTTGTTGGGCTGAACGACTTTCGCCCTGAGCCATAGGAAAACAATAATCACATGGTCACAACAACCCATTTACGTTTTGCCTTATGCTGGCTGATCGCCATGACACTGTTGACTGGCTGTGAAAGTACCGTTGAAGTCTCCGGCAACTACCCCAAGCCACTGATTCAGCCAATGCCGGTTGATGGCGGCCTGATTCTGGATGAGGATTTCCGCAACTACAGTTTTTTTGAACAGGACAAACGCCGCTGGAGTCGCACAATAACCCTCGGCAACAGTCAGGCCGAAATGCTGCGCACGGTTGTGCCCTCTATGTTTACCAGCCTCGAAGTGCGGGAATCCATGCCCGCCAATTTTTCAGGAAAGCCCCAGCTGTGGCTGCACCCTACGGCACTGGAATTTCAGTACGCCACACCCCGTGAGACCCGGCTGAAACTGTTCGAAGTCTGGATCAAATATCAAATCAAAGCCTACGACAATCAGGGACAGATTCAGGCTGACTGGATTGTCACCGCCTATGGCAAAACCCCCACCGCGTTCTTGAGGTCGGAGGAGGAAGCACTCAATCTTGCAGTGGTGGTTGCCCTGCGTGATTTCGGTGCCAACTTGAGCCTGACCACACCCAAAGTTGCCGAACTGCAACAATGGCTGGCACAACAAACCCAGAGTGAATAATCATGTACCAGATCATCAAACCACTCAAAATATTGCTGCTGATTGGGTTGCTTCAAGGCTGTACATCCGTGGTTGTCGACGAGCACAAAACCTCGGTCACCAACAGCCAGTGGCAACAAGGCGAACAGGCGTTGGTTCTGGGACGTCGCCACTCCAGCAACTACGAAACCGAACTGAGTCTGGTGAGCTGTGTTGCGGATGAACTGCGCAGTAACACCCCCATCGAAGTCATCGATGAACTGGCGTTTATCAATCAGCTCTACCCCTGGTTCGAACCTCGCACCGCCCCGATGCGGCTCAAGGATATGAAGCGCCTGTTGCGCAACCAGCAAATTGCTACGGCACTGCAACAGCGCAACCTGCGCTACATCATTTGGATCAATGGCAATACCGAAACCACCAAGAGTTCCGGCTCCATTGGCTGCGCCATCAGTGTCGGCGGCGGCGGTTGTTTTGGGTTTGGCAGCTGGGAAAAAGAATCGGACTATCAAGCCACCATCTGGGACCTGAAAGAAAGCAAAAACCTGGGCGAAATCAGTGCCGATGCCTCGGGCACGTCCTATATGCCGGCTGTGATCATTCCCATCCCCCTGATCGCCAGAGTGCAGAGCAACGCCTGCGAAGCCATGTCGCAACAATTGACTGGTTTCTTTAATACCGGCGGCTCAGACCGGTAGAGGAAACATTATGACCAGATCAGGCCAACCCCATTGTCGACTTGCTGCCGCGGTGATTCTGTCACTGACGTACCTGTGCTTAAGCGGCTGTTCGGTTAATCCTGCCACCGGCACGCCGGATCTGGTGATGATGAGCGAAAGCAAGGAAATATCCATCGGTGAGGAACTGCATAAAAAACTGTTGGAAAAAACACCCATATACCCCGACCCGGAGCTTCAGGCCTACGTCAATGAAATCGGCCAGAAGCTGGTACGCAACAGCCATCGCAGCGATATCCAGTACACCTTTACCCTGGTTGATGCGCCAGATATCAATGCCTTTGCCCTGCCCGGCGGTTATATCTACGTCAACCGGGGCCTGCTGACTTACCTGCAAAACGAAGCGCAATTAGCGGCGGTTATCGCCCACGAAATTGCTCATGTCACCGCCCGTCACGCCGTGCGGCAGGATACCGCGAGAAAAGGCTCCAGCGTTCTGTCTGTAGCAGCCGCCATTGCTACTGGCAGTGGCGTGGTGGGCGATGTCACCCAGATGTGGAGTACCGCTGCGGTCATGGGCTATGGCCGGGAAATGGAACTGGAAGCCGACAGCATTGGGGCAGAGTACCTCAACCGCAGTGGTTATGATCCCCAGGCCATGATTGATGTGATCAGCCTGCTAAAGGATCAGGAAAAGTTCTCCAGACGCATGGCTCGCGAATCCGGTAAAAAAAGCACCACCTATCATGGCGTATTCGCCAGCCACCCACGCAACGACACCCGCCTGCAGCAGGCCATTGCCCAAGCCGCCAAAACCGAACGTAAAACCCAGTACACCGATAACGCCGAACGCTTTCGGGAAAAAACCCAGGGCATGGTCTTCGGAGTCAATTACGATGCCCAGTTAACCCACAAGAATACTTTCCGCCATAAACGTCTGGCGTTTGAAATTGATTTCCCCAAGGGCTGGACCACCGAAAATCAGCGCAGCCAGATACTGGCTCAGGCACCGGATAAATCGGCCCAACTGGCCATCACCATAGACACCCTGAAGCAACGCTGGGGGCCGGATGCTTACATCAATAAAAACCTCGGCATCAAACAGCTGGAACAATCACAAACCATTGCTCCGGGTGGATTTGCAGGACACAGTGGCATTGTGCCCGAATCCGACTCAGCACAGCGGCAACGCATTGCGGTGATCTATCGCGGCAGACTGGTTTATACACTCAGAGGTCAAACCCTGCAGGGGGACTATACCGATGCTGTGGATCAGCCATTGTTTGACAGCATTTTGAGTTTCCGCCCTGCCACCAAAGCAACGCTGAAATCAGGCAAATCGAAAACCATCCACTACGTGCGAGCCAATGCCAATACCACCTACAACCGCATTGCCCAGCACCAGAAGCTGGATAAAAATGCCGAGCAACTGTTGCGATTGATCAATGGCCACTACCCCAGAACGGAGCCTGTGGCAGGTCAGTGGATAAAGGTGATTCAATGACACTCATGGCATATACTGAAGTGAGAAGCGAAACACAGAGAGTGATATTTTGAGTCCTGAAGGTTCTGTAAACCCACTGATGAAATGGCTTGCCTGTATGGCACTCAGCTTAATGCCCCAGTGGCTGCAGGCCAAAGATCCGGTCAACATTCTGGCGATTGATTATATGCCGTATGTCGGTGCCGAGGGTCTGGTGACAAAACTGGCAGGAAATTACTGTCAACAGCATCACGACGAGTGCCGCTTCCTGTTTTTACCCCCGGGTCGGGCCGTTGAGCACTATGGTTCGGCCAAATACCCCTTGCTGCTGGGAACCCTGCAGATTCTACCCAAAGAAAAGCAGGCCATTTCCGATATCTACCCATTTATTCGCTTTTACCCCACCGCGTTTTATCTGCAAGACCAACGTACAACCAACTGGCAGGATTTGGGCTATGAAGACCTCAAGGGTATGGAACTGACCGTTGGTATTGTGCGGGGATTTGAAAGTGAGTATCGCTTTTTTGGTGAGCATCTGGGGCTTAATGTCATCAAAGCCAATACCTTTCAGCAGCTGATCAATCTGCTTGTTACCAACAAAATTGATCTGGCATCGGGGACACTACTGAGTGCCCACTACCATTTTGAACAGTATTTCCCGGAACACCACCAACAGGTGAAATTCTTCAAGCCCTACTATGAAGGCGTGGGCGGCATGGTATACCTTAAAGACAGCCGGTATGCGGGCCAGAATATTCAGGCAGAAACTTTTGCCCTGGCACATGAGCAATACCGACAAATGATGGTCGATTATATTTCCCGCTGGCCGGATCTGAACCCCGAAGACTTCTTTATCAAATCCATTCCCACTCGTGAAGAAACCCTGCAGATTGGCATTGACTAGGCTGTCTCATCAAGTACAGCCGCAGACTATTAACGGAAACCTGAGTTAATCCTCTATGGAAAGTTACGAAGCACTGATCGGCACTCTGGCATTGACCATGGGAGCATCCTGGGCCAGCGGCATCAATCTCTATGCCGCATTACTGGTACTGGGTCTGGCAGGCAGCAGCGGTAATCTGGATCTGCCACCGGACCTGGAAGTACTGCAGGACCCGATGGTTATTGGTGCCGCCGGGCTGATGTATTTTGTCGAATTTTTTGTGGATAAAACCCCGGGAGTGGATACCGGCTGGGATACCATACACACCTTTATTCGAATCCCCGCCGGAGCCCTGCTGGCAGCAGGAGCCGTAGGTGATGTTACCCCGGCACTTGAAATTGCCTCCGGCATTATGGGCGGCACTCTGGCCGCCACCAGCCACACCACCAAAGCAGGCACCCGAGCCATTATCAACACATCGCCCGAACCATTCAGCAACTGGGGTGCCTCCATCACCGAAGATCTGATGGTATTTGGTGGGCTTTGGGCGGCACTCAATCACCCGGTTATTTTTCTGTGTATCCTGTTGGCATTTATCCTGATCGCCATCTGGTTGCTCCCTAAAATCTGGGCGGCACTGAAAGCCATTGCCAACACCATTTCCGGGTGGTTCGGCAAGGTGGAATCGTCACTGCAATCTCTGCCTGAGGAATCCCCGGTGCAAGCATCCAACGGCAATCCGGAAACCGATATCGGTCACAATGACACGGCTTCGTTTGTGGACGAGCTCGCGCGATTAGAGCAGCTCAAACACAACGGCAGCTTAACCGACGAAGAATTTGAAGCCGCCAAAAGAAAACTATTGATCTAAATCACTTTACAATTATCACTTCCTAATAAACGCCCCCTGAAAGCAAAGAAAGTAAGAAAAACTTCACATTTCTTATGGCTTTTTGGGAGGCCAATTCTAATTTTTTTCTATAAATTCCTCCTGGAAAGGAACCCCAAGACAAACACAAAGTCTAGAAGGGCAATCCTGTTAATAGCCGTAACTTTCGAGTTCAAAGGAGGTACCACATGTCTTTGAAAGATACCCTAGAGTCCAGACTGCACAGTGTTGAAACCTATATCGCCCACAAGCTTGATGAAATCAAAGCCGAGTTGGACGAGCAACACCATATTGACTACGAAGCCAACCTCGCGGCCTTCGAGGAAAAATGGCAAAAAATTGGCAAGCGGGTTCACTCCGTCGAGCATGTTGTTGGTAAGGTATCCCCCAAACTGGAACATGAAATCGAAGAGCAATTTCAGATCGAATACAAAGTTGCTCTGGAAGCCTTCCAGAGAAAGTGGAAAGACGAAATAGCCGAGAACGAAGCCCTGGCATGATCTCGCCAAACCGCGGTTGCACAGCTGTCGGGCTTGTTGAGCATGACAATTCGTAACCGCGGAGCACTTCTTACCTGCAGTATGATTCAACCATTCCATCCGCTCCGACAGCAGGTATACTAGGCAGCTCGAAATACTCAGAGCTGACCCGTTCATGACAGATCGCAAGCGCATTATTGTTGGAATTTCCGGTGCTTCTGGCACCATCTATGGCATTCGTCTGCTGGAAGCCCTGAAAGAACTCGACGTCGAGTCTCATCTGATTATGAGTAAGACCGCCGAGCTGACTCTGACCTATGAGTCCGATTTGAAGCCCGATGACGTCAAGGCGCTGGCCGACGAAGTTCACTCCATAAAAAATCTGGCGGCGTGTACTTCCAGCGGCTCTTACAAAACCCTCGGTATGGTCATTGCGCCCTGCTCCATTCGCAGCATGTCCGAAATAGCCACCGGTGTGACATCCAATCTGCTGACCCGCTCAGCCGATGTGGTTCTCAAGGAAAGACGTAAACTGGTGTTGATGGTGCGAGAAACGCCTTTACACACCGGCCACTTGAAAACCATGACCAGTCTGTCGGAGATGGGCGCCATTATTGCGCCACCGGTTCCGGCCTTCTACAACCGCCCACAAACGCTGGATGACCTTGTCGACCACAGCGTCGGCCGGGTGCTGGATCTGTTCGATCTCGATACCGGCAAGCTTAAACGCTGGGGCGAAGATCCTCGCCATTCATAAGCTCAGGGGTTTCGGTCTGCTCAATTCGGGCAATTTTGATATTGCAGTAACCATAGATAATGGCTACCAACGGCCCCAGCAAATTAAAGAAGGCGTAGGGCAAATAAGCCAGCGTTGCCACACCCAGAGTCCCGGCCATATAGGCACCGCAGGTATTCCACGGAATCAGCGGTGAAGTAATGGTACCGCCATCCTCAATTGTTCTAGACAGGTTCAGTGGGCTCAGGCCACGTCGGGCAAATTCCACTTTAAACATACGACCGGGCAGGATAATCGAAATGTACTGATCCGCGGCAACGACATTGGTACCGATACAGGTTCCGATGGTGGCGACAATCAGACTGCCGGTACTGTTGACCATGCCGAGGACACCCCGAATCAATCTGGCCAGTAAACCAGTGCGCTCCATCACTGCACCAAACACCATGGCACAGAGAATCAACCACACGGTATTGAGCATGGAGCTCATTCCCCCACGGGACAGTAATTTATCAATCACTTCATTGCCCGTAGTAGCCTGATAACCATCATAGAAGGATGTCCAAATACCTTTGAACAATTGCAGGCCCAAGGCCAATTCCGGTGCCGCGGCAAACGCCACAACATTATCCCGCTGCAGTAACAACGCCATTAACGCCCCAAGCAAAGCGCCAATCAGAATACTGGCCAGTGCCGGTACTCGCAGCCAGGCCAATAACAATACCGCCAGCAGAGGCAACAGCAACCAGCCAGAGACATTAAACTGCTGATCCAGCACAGCAATCATGGCATCCATTTCACCGCCTCCGGAAGCCACCTGCTCACCCATGCCCAGCCAGATAAACGCACTCATAGCGATGATAAAACTGGGGATGGTAGTCCAGCTGAGATGGCGGATGTGATCAAACAATTCCACCCCGGTAACGGCCGGTGCCAGATTGGTTGTCTCAGACAAGGGGGATAATTTATCCCCGAAATAGGCGCCGGAAATAATCGCGCCGGCGGTAATTTCTGGCGACAGGCCAAAACCCGCAGCAATACCCATCAATCCAATACCAACGGTACCAGCCGTGGTCCAGGAGCTGCCAATACAAACGGAAACCATGGCACACATCAAACAGCTGGCAGCGTAAAACCAACCCGGATCCAGCAACTGCAAACCGTAATAGATCATCGTCGGTACAGTACCCGAGAGAATCCAGCTGCCTATCAACATGCCCACTGCCAGTAAAATCAGAATGGCTCCCAGGGCAATGGCAATCCCCTGATGCATGGCACTTTCCAGTTGGTTCCAGCTCAGGCCATTTTTCATGCCGACAATGGCTGCAACCAGTGCCGAGATAATCAGAACAATTTGATTGGAGCCGTAAGAAGAGTCGTCACCAAACAGGTACACGGACAAACTCAGCAAAGCAATCAGGGTGAGAGTGGGAAACAGAGCGTCCAACAGCGATGGGGGTTTCAGGGGCGTTTCGAGGGCTTGCTCCTGCTGTTTAATGGATTGCTCTATAGTCATATAGCGGTACCTGTTGCTGTATTAAACTCAGTTGTTAACCCCGTTCATCCACAGCCAAATCAGATACCTAAAACAGTGTCATCTGATCCAGCTTGGCCTTAATGGGCCCGAACGATTTGCGGTGAATGGGTGTGACGCCCAGTTTTTCCACCGCTGCCATATGCACCTTGGTGGGGTAGCCTTTATGCCCGGCAAAACCATAACCGGGGTAAACCCGGTCAAACGCAACCATTTCCCGATCGCGGGTCACCTTGGCGAGAATGGAGGCAGCACTGATGGCGGCAACCCGATTGTCACCTTTCACTACAGCTTCTGCCGGGTAGTGCCATTGGGGAATTTTATTGCCATCCACCCAGACATGCTCGGGTTGAACCTCAAGCCCTTCGACTGCACGCTTCATCGCAAGCAAACTGGCCTGAAGAATATTCAGTTGATCAATTTCCTCTACCGAACAACGTGCAATACAGAAACTCAGTGCTTTTTCCTGAACTTCATCAAACAGTGCATCTCGTTTTTTCTCGGTGAGTTTCTTGGAATCTGCCAACCCCGCTATGGGTTTGCCCGGGTCCAGAATCACGGCCGCAGTCACTACATCACCAGCCAAAGGGCCACGCCCGACTTCATCGACTCCGGCTCCCAACAGCCCTTGATAGCTACTGACAAACGGCTCCATCAGGATCGATCCTCTATCAGTTCGGCAATCGCGGCGGCGGCTTTGACACTGGCGTCTCGGCGGAGTTCACAGTGCATGGCATGAAAAGTCTGTTTCAATTGGCCGGTTTTATCCCCATCATCCAAATACCCCATCAATTCACGTCCCAGATTCTCCGGCGTTACCTGTTTCTGCAGTACTTCCGGCACCAGCGGCTTATCCGCCAACAGATTGGGCAACG
This sequence comes from Candidatus Pelagadaptatus aseana, assembly GCF_040362265.1. NCBI lineage: Bacteria > Pseudomonadati > Pseudomonadota > Gammaproteobacteria > Cellvibrionales > Cellvibrionaceae > Candidatus Pelagadaptatus > Candidatus Pelagadaptatus aseana. Next base: position 311,890 of record NZ_BAABNJ010000002.1, on the reverse strand, counting down.
AGACGTATTTGGACTTAACCAAGCGGGAGATGATGGCAAATGATAACCAAGCCATCCGGTAAGCCACCACCATGGGCTTTTTCAACAGCATGGCTTCCAACGTGGTGGTACCGGAAGCCATCATCACCACATCGGCCGCAGCCATGACCTGATGAGATTTACCATCCACCACCGTCACCGGTAGATCCTCAAAGTCCTGTAACTGCTCATCGATCTGAGCCCTGCGGGCAGGATTGGCAGCGGGAACCACAAAGTTCAAAGCCGGATCACGAGCCAGACACCAGCGCGCCGTTTGCCAGAAAGCCGGCCCCAGCATTTTGACCTCACCACCGCGGCTGCCGGGCATCAATGCGACCAGACGTCCCTCAGGGTTCAATTCGAGTTCACGTCGAGCCTCAGTGGCGTCGTTTTCCAGCGGAATTTCATCGGCGAGAGGGTGCCCGACAAAACAAACAGGCACCTGATGCTGTTGATAAAAGGCTGCCTCGAAAGGCAATAGGGTCAACATCAGATCAACGGATCGGGCAATTTTAACAATGCGTTTCTGCCGCCAGGCCCAAACCGACGGGCTGACATAGTGAACGGTCTTTATGCCTTGCGCTTTGAGTCGCTCCTCGATGGTTAAATTGAAATCCGGCGAATCGATGCCAATAAACACGTCCGGCGGATTGTCGATAAAATGCTGAATTAAGGTGCGACGGATTTTAAGCAGTTCAAAAATCCGCTTGAGAGGTTCGACAATGCCCATTACAGCAAGGCGTTCCTGAGGGAAAAAGCTATTGAAGCCCTGAGCCAGCATGCGCTCGCCACCGATACCTTCAAATTTGGCGCCCGGGTATTTTCGTGCCAACTCGGCCATCAGACCAGCCCCCAGAATATCCCCGGAAGCTTCACCGACCACCATACCTATGCGCATTATTGCTCCTGAGAAATTGTCTGACGGATTTAACTGACTGGTATCAGCGCAAAATACCGCGAGTAGAGGATTTGAGAGAATCAATCATCAAGTTCAGCGCTTCACAGTTCTGCGCCAACTGATCCAGCTCATTCAGGGCTTCTTCCATGGTCAGCCCCCGGCGATAAATCAGTTTGAATGCCTTGTTGATGGTGGCTATATCGGATTTGCTGAAACCACGACGCTTCAGGCCTTCGGCATTGATGGTCTTGGCGGCCCCCGGATTACCATTCACCATGACATAGGCGGGCACATCCTTGCCAACCAGGCTGCCAAATCCAGTAAACGCATGGGCGCCGATTCGGCAAAACTGATGCACCAGAGTGTAGCCACCCAGAATCGCCCAGTCCCCCAGATGGACATGACCTGCCAAAGCCGAGTTATTCACCAGAATGCAGTGATTTCCAATCACACTGTCGTGGCCAACGTGGACATAAGCCATCAGCAAGTTGTCATTGCCAATCACTGTCTCAGAGTTGTCCTGAACCGTGCCACGATGAATGGTCACACCTTCGCGGATAATGTTGTTATCGCCCATAATCAGTCGCGTAGGCTCACCCTGATACTTCATATCCGGAGTGTCTTCACCCACAGACGAAAACTGATAGATGTGATTATTCTTACCAATGATCGAAGGCCCCTTGATCACAACATGGGACTCAATTTTGGTACCTGCACCGATTTCCACATCGGGTCCAATAATTGACCAGGGGCCAACACTGACCCCTTCTGCCAGCTTGGCGGAAGGGTCAACTATCGCTCTTGAATCAATCAGACTGGTCGTCATCTATTTTCAACTCCCAAGATCAAACTTGCTTGTCAGCACACATAATATCGGCCGCGCAGGCCAATTCACCATCCACTTCGGCGCGACATTCAAATTTCCAGATACCGCGTCTGGATGAAACAATTTTAGACTCCAGATACAGACGATCACCCGGGATCACCTGACGCCTGAAGCGCACATTATCAACGCCGGCAAACAGATAGAGAGAGCCTTCACCGGCTTTCTTGCCCTGAGTTTTAAAGCCAAGAATACCAGACGCCTGTGCCATCGCCTCTACGATCATCACCCCCGGAAAAATGGGCATCTCAGGAAAGTGGCCATTGAATACATCTTCATTGGCTGTGATGTTTTTATAGGCGCGAATATATTCACCTTCCACCAGTTCTTCCACCCTGTCTACCAACAAAAAGGGGTAGCGATGTGGTAAATACTCTTTGATTTCTCGAACGTCCATAATCTTTGCTTGTTAACTCCTGAGTATCTGATAGCTATTGATCAATCGTTGCGGGACTTAAAGCCCTTCTCTAACGCTGACAATCGTGAGGCCATTTTATCCAGCTGGTTAAACCTTACCGCGCTCTTACGCCAGTCAGCACTCAAGGACATACCGGTCCCTGAAGAATAAGATCCGGGTTTGGTGATGGACTTGGTCACCAGACTCATACCGGTGACATGAACGCCATCACAAATATCGATGTGGCCCACCAAACCCACGCCACCGGCCAGAGTGCAGTTTTTGCCAATGGTGGTACTGCCTGCAATCCCCGAACAACCGGCAATGGCGGTGTTTTCACCAATGCGGACATTGTGGGCAATTTGCACCAGATTATCGACGATAACGCCGTTCTCCAGCACCGTATCATCGAGTGCTCCACGATCGATGGTGGTATTGGCCCCCACCTCTACCCGATCACCGAGTACGACACCGCCCAATTGATGCACCTTAATCCAACCTTCGTTGCTCGGGGCAAAACCAAAACCATCGGCCCCTATCACCGCGCCACTGTGAATGACAACATGTGCCCCCATGGTAACGCCATGATAAATCGTCGCATTGGCATGCAATCTGGAAGCGCGACCGATGCGACTGTTGGCTCCCACAAAGCTGTTGGGCCCAATGATCACATCCTCTTCAAGTACAACGCCCGCTTCGATAACCGCATTGGCACCCACCCGAACACCATCGGCGAGGGTTGCGGAAGCATCTACAACCGCGGAAGTATGAACCCCGGTCGACTGCTGTGGTGCATGATCAAACAGAGACGTCAGTCGCGCATACCCCAGATAGGGATTGGCCAGTATCAGTTTATTACCCGGATAAGCGTCAGCCAGCTCGGGCTTTAGAATCACCGCTGCCGCTCTGGTTGTTTCGAGATACTTTTGATAATTGGGATTGGCGAGAAAGGCTAATTGATTGTCACTGGCATCCTGAATGGTGTTAAGACCCGAGATCACTGTCTGGGCATCGCCACTCAGTTCTGCACCGAGAAAATCGGCCAGAGCCTGAAGTGTCCACTGGGTTTTATTGGTCACGGACAATCTCCAACGAAGGACTTGGTAGCATTAAAGATAAGGATTAATTGTAAACCCTGTGATTAGAAATAAGAATCCAAAAACAAAAACTCCCGGTATTGATAGTCAATAACCGGGAGTTTCACAGAAGAGTCTGAGCGCTTACTGCTTGTTCAGCATAGCCGTTACTTTACCCGTGATATCAAACTCTGGCGTAGCAAAGAAGGCCGCACCACTGTCGAGCACCAAACCGATATTTTCAGCCTTGACCAGCTCATCCAGAACTTTCTTCGCTTTAGGGCCCAGTTCCTTAACAATGCGTTGAACCACTGCGTTGCGCTCGGCCTTGAGTTTTTCTGCCGCCAGCTTCAAATCGGCACTCTTGTACTCAACTTTTTTGCGATGCTCTGCGGTTTGCTCCTGACTCCAGGTCATGCCATTGGTTTGAAAATCCTTGTCCATGGTAATCAGTTCAGCACGCAGGGATTCGAACTTACTCTTCATGGCGGCAAAATCAGAGTTGCTATCCAGAGCTTTCAGAGTCTGCTGAGCAGAATTGGTTTGCATCAGAGCGGCCTGCATATTGAAAACAACCACTTTGCCCTGGGCTGCTGCAAAAGATGAAACCAGCATGGCTGCCAGCGCGATGGAAAAAAGTTTGATTGCTTTCACGTTGTTACTCCGTTTGTTATAGCTTTATTTAGAAGGCAGAACCCAGCGAGAACTGGAAGAACTCAGTCTCATCAAAATCATTTTCTTTAATGGCCTTGGCAACACTGAAGGTCAATGGACCGAAACCGGTAATCCAGGTAACGCCCACACCGGCGGAGACACTCAGTTTACCCAGATCCACATCGAAACAGTTCAGCTGTTCTTCGCCACAGTCACTGTCAAAAACATTACCGGCATCGATAAAGAAGGCCGACTGCAGCGAACGCTGGTCTTTGATAAACGGCATCGGGAAAAGAACTTCCGCGCTACCTTCAATCAGAACATTACCACCAAAAGGATCATCGGTATCGCCGACGGTATTAGTCAATAAGTTAGTGCCATCGCTGACATATACGATTTTATCGTCACCATCGATGTCGCCATCGCCATCGCTATCAATGGCCGCTAAAGCGTATTGCTCAGCCGCAGTCGCTCTGGGCCCCAGAGTGTTACGCTGGAAACCACGGACCGAACCAAAACCACCGGCGTAGTAATTTTCAAAGAACGGCAGACCTTCGGTATCACCAAAGGAATCCGCATAACCCAACTCAGTGCGCAGGCGCAAGGTCAGGGATTTGGTCAGCGGTCGGAAATACTGGCCCTTGTAGCTCAGCTTGTAGTATTCAAGGTCGCCGCCAGGTAATGTCATTTCAAAGTTCAAAGACTGAGAGGCACCGCGGGTCGCCAGGCGGCCACGATTCAGAGTGGACTGGCGCCAGCTGGCGGTGAAGTTGACAATATTAAAGTTATCACCGTTTTCATCAATCCAACCAGCAGGGTTATTGGTGACTTGATCATCGAAGTTGGCACCACTGAAAATACAGGCTGTTGTAAGATCGTCTTGATCATCCTGACAGTCGGCCAGGTTGGTTTCTAAGACATATTCTTCATCAATACCTGCAAATAAATTAGGAGAAGTGGCAATCTCCTGTGCCGCGAAATCACCGGTTTCAATGGTGATATTACTGACACCAATGCCAAAGTTCAGTCGCTCGATTTCCGAGATTGGGTAACCAAAATTCACAGCGGCACCGTAGGAATCGGTGCTGTAGCTCGATACGTTAACCTCTTCGAAATCACGCTCGCGGTAGTACACATTAAAGCCACGGCTTACACCGTCCGAGGTAAAGTACGGGTCCATATAGTTAAAGCTGTACACCGTCTGGTACTGCGACGTACTGATATTGAAGCCAACGCGTTTACCGGTACCAAACCAGTTGTTCTGTTGGACATTGGCACCCAATACAACGCCGGAGCCCTGAGCAAAACCGACACTGGCGCCAATACTGCCCGATGGCTGCTCTTCAACACTATACTCAACATCCACCTGATCCGAAGTGCCGGGTACTTCAATGGTTTCAACATTCACTTCTTTAAAGAAGCCCAGGCGCTCAAGGCGTACCTTGGAGGCCTCGATACGAGCGGTTGAGGCGGAACCACCTTCCATCTGACGCATTTCGCGACGCAGCACTTCATCAGAGGTTTTGGTGTTACCGCGGAAATCAATACGGCGTACATAGGAGCGCTTACCCGGATCCATAAAGAAGGTAACTTTTACCGTACTGTCTTCTTCGTTGTGTTCCGGAATACCGCGCACTTCGGCAAAGGTATAACCTTCGTTGCCCAGACGACGAGTCAGGTAATCAGAGGTAGTCGTCATCAGTACCTGTGAAAAGGTCTGCCCCTCTTTCATCAGGAACAACTTCTCCAGTGAATCCTCTTCAACCACCAGGTCACCGGCCAGTGCCACTTCACTGACTTTATAAACATCACCTTCATCAACGTTGATGGTGATATAGACACCTTTTTTGTCCGGGGTCAGAGACACTTGAGTGGAATCAATGCGAAAGCGCAGGTAACCACGATCGAGGTAGTAACTTTCCAGTCGCTCAAGATCACCAGTAATTTTTTCTTTGGAGTAGCGATTATTGCTGTTGAGCCAAGACAACCAACCGGTGGTTTTGAGTTCAAACAGGTCCAGCAGTTCCTGATCTTCAAAGGCGTTGTTACCGACAATATTCAAATGCTCAATACTGGCAACCTTGCCCTCATCGACATTAACCAACAACTTCACCTGATTGCGTGGCAGCTCTTCAACCTCGGCGCTTACAGAGGCGCTGTAGCGGCCTTGAGCAACATACTGACGCTCGAGTTCCTGAGTCAGACCATCCAGAGTGGCCTGTTTGAAAATCTGACCTTCCGACAAACCGTTTTCGGTCATACCCTTCAAAAGGTCTTCGGTTTGGATGGCCTTGTTGCCATCAATCACAATTTCACTGATAGCCGGGCGTTCAAGTAATTTGATGACCAGAACACCACCATCACGGCCCAGCTCAATATCGGCAAAGTAACCGGTGCGGAACAGTGCACGCGTGGCTCTTTGAATCACATAGGGATCAATTGTGTCACCCACCTGAAGTGGCAGTGCCGCAAATACAGTTCCTGCAGACACGCGCTGCAACCCCTCGAGGCGGATATCATCAACTCGGAAGCTTTGGGCAAAAGCCAGAACAGGAAACAGGAACAAACAGATAAAGAGCGAACGCAAAGGCTTCATAGATAAAATTCTAAAGTATTATTTTCACTTATTTTGGCTACAGACGTACCCGTGGCGAACCAAAGGCCAGACAGTTTAAAAACGCATAATATCGTTATAAAGCGCCAGAACCATAACCCCGGCAATTAAAACCATCCCGATCTGATAACCGATCATTTGTATTTTTTCCGGTACCGGGCTGCCTTTTACCACCTCAATCAGATAGTAAAACAGGTGTCCCCCATCCAGGACCGGAATCGGCAACAGGTTAAAGACCCCCAGACTGATGCTCAGCAATGCCAGAAATCCAATGTAATAACCCATTCCCGCTTTGGCGGAAGCGCCCGCCACTTTAGCAATGGTGATGGGTCCACTCAAGTTTTTCGTGGATATTTCTCCCACCACCAGCTTTTTCAAAGAAAGCAACACAAAAACCGAGGTTTCCCAGGTTTTTTCTGCCCCTTTAACGGCCGCTTCGAAAACACCATAGTGCTGTTTGCGCAACATATGCTCTGGCCACTCGGGCATTTTCACAGCCACACCGACCCGACCAATGACTTCACCGCCATCCACTTCAACTCTTTCAGGCACCATGACGGTCGTCATCACACTGCCACCGCGCAGATAACCCACTTCTATTTTCTGATCTGGCCTGGCGCGCACATAATCCACCCAGGCGTTCCAGTCAGTCATGTCCATACCGTCAGCACTGACAATTTCATCTTGCGGCAACAGACCAGCCTGCTCTGCAGGACTGCCAGATACCACATCAGAAACAATGGCCTTGAATTCGGGCTGGAAGAAAGTGATACCCAAGCCGGCAATCACATCGGGATCACCCTCATCCTTGAGCCACTGATTGAGATTGGCCTGTGATTCATATTGCAGAGAGGAATCCGGGTATTTGACGGTAAAACGGATGAGTCCATCCTCCCCCATACGCGTAACCGCCTGACGCAAAACATCCTGACGAGTATTGGTAGCCACACCATCAATTGCCAGTATTTCCTGCCCCGCCTCAAGTCCGGCCTCCGCAGCAATGGACCCTTCCTCCACTTCACCGATCAGCGGCGACAGATCGGTGGTTCCGGGAATCAGCATTATCCAGAATAACAGTATTGCCAGTACAAAATTGGCAATGGGGCCGGCAGCCACAATGGCGATCCGCTGCCAAACTCCTTGACGATTAAAAGCCTGATCCAGCTCGGCTTCGGCAACCTCTCCCTCGCGTTCATCGAGCATTTTGACGTAACCACCGAGGGGAATGGCCGCTACGGTGTACTCCGTACCCTGCTTATCGGTCCAACCCCACAGGGGCTTGCCAAAGCCCACAGAGAAACGCAGCACTTTAACGCCACAGCGACGGGCGACCCAGAAATGACCAAATTCGTGCACTGTTACCAGCACACCCAACGCCACAAAAAACCACAGTATGGTCAGAAGACTGCTCATCATTATTATGTATTTCCTGTCTTAGATAACCGGCCTTAGGCCGTACGCTGCAACCTGGCCACCCATTGATAGGCCATCTCCCGGGCTTCAGCGTCCGCAACTTTGACCACATCAAGATTCACAGGTTCATGGCAATCACTGCCATTCAACACCTGCTCGATTACTTTCGGAATATCGGTAAAGCCAATTTGTTCACCAAGGAAAGCATCCACCGCCACCTCATTGGCCGCATTGAGGGTGGCCGCCAGGGTACCTCCACGGGCCGCCACCTCGGTAGCCAACCTCAAACAGGGAAAGCGCTGGTAATCAGGGCTTTCAAAATCGAGTCGCGCCAAATCGGTAAAATTAAGACTGGCCACTCCCGATTCAATCCGTTCAGGCCAGGCCATGGCATGGGCAATTGGAGTCCGCATATCGGGATTCCCCATCTGCGCCAGCACCGAGCCATCGGCGTACTCGACCATCGAATGAATAATACTCTGAGGATGCACGACCACCTCAATATCATCGGGGCGCACACCGAACATCCAGCATGCTTCGATAAACTCAAGCCCCTTGTTCATCATGGTCGCCGAATCCACAGAAATTTTACGCCCCATGCTCCAGTTTGGATGGGCACAGGCCTGATCCGGCGTCACCTGAGCCAGATCCAACAGGGGCGTCTGCCGAAAGGGGCCGCCCGAGCCGGTCAGCAGAATCTTGCGAATTCCCGCCTGCTCCAGGTTTTGGTAATTGGCCGGCATACACTGAAAAATCGCATTATGTTCGCTGTCGATTGGTAATAACACGGCGCCGGATTCAGCCACAGCCTTCATAAACAAACCGCCGGCCATAACCAGTGATTCTTTGTTGGCAAGCAGCACTTTTTTGCCCGAATTGACCGCCGCCAGTGTCGCCGCCAATCCCGCCGCACCAACGATCGCCGCCATAACGGAATCCACATCATCGTGCGCTGACACCCATTCCAGCCCGGATTCACCGGCCAGCACCTCGGTTTCCAGGCCCTTCGCCTGCAATCCTGCCCGCAACTGCTCGGCACTCTGCTCATCGCGCATAACGGCGAAACGTGGCCGGCAATCACAGCACTGCCGCAATAACTTCTCGACACTGGTGTGGGCTGTCAGAGCAAATACCTGATAGCGATCGGGGTGACGAGCTATCACATCCAGTGTACTGACACCAATGGAGCCGGTTGAACCTAAGACTGTAATCGTTTGCATGGTCGTGGGTATCAGAGATTTCTATGGATTGAATAGGGGGCAAGCTTTAAAAAGCCGGCATTTCCCAGCCGGTAAGCAGAATCGCCAGAGAAAAGATTGGCGCAGCGGCGGTCAGACTGTCGACGCGATCCATAAACCCACCATGACCAGGCAGCAGATTACTGCTGTCTTTTATGCCGCGTTCACGTTTGACCATACTGGCCATCAGATCACCCAGCACCGACACCAGTGCGACCGGCGCCACAATAGCGACCAGTTGATAACCCTCACCAGCCCAGTAACAAAAACCGGTTGCCAGCAACAGACACAATGCAAAACCGCCCCAGAAGCCCTCCCAGGATTTTTTGGGACTTACATGCACCGCCAACTTACGCTTGCCGAAGTTCTTGCCGACAAAATAAGCGCCTACATCGGCAGCGGCCACAATCACAACCAACAGGATAATCAGCCATTCACCGTTCGGCTGGGTTCGCAGGAAAATAAACGCCAACCAGGTGGGCACCAGAACAAACACACCCATAATCGCGCGAGTCCAGCGACGCCCCCAAAGCACCGCACTGGCTGGATAGGATTGTACCCACAACAGAGCAACCGCCCACCAGATCCCGGCCGCGCCAAACACCGAAAGCAATTCTTCACCGGAAAATACGCCGGTCTCGTAGTAGCCGTTGTACCCTGCTGCCACCATGGCCAACAGCAGAATACCGATGGCATAGAGAACCCTCTGCCATTGGGCTTTGAAGCCGGACATATTGGCCCACTCCCAGGCAGCGATAGCAACCACCACCGAAATAACCTGTGCATACTGTTGCAACGGCGCCAGAAAAATAACACCCAGAAACAATGCCGCCAGAATGACCGCTGTAATAATGCGTTGCTTGAGCAAAAGGCTCCCCTTAATTCTTTGTAATTGTTGTTATTGGCCCTGCTCGACCTGCTCTGAGGTCTTGCCAAAGCGCCGCTGGCGACTGTGAAAATCGGCAATGGCACCACTGAGGTCATCGGCACCAAAGTCCGGCCACAACACATCCGTAAAATAGAGTTCACTGTAGGCCGCCTGCCACAACAGATAATTGCTGATACGGTGATCTCCGCCGGTGCGAATCATCAAATCAAGAGCCGGCAACCCCGAGGTTGACATACCGGCATCCAGAGCGGCTTCATCGATCTCATCAACCGCCATACGACCTTCAGAAACCTTTTCAGCAAGCTTTCGCGCAGCCTGAGTCATATCCCAACGACCGCCGTAATCCGCGGCTATCACCAGAGTATGCTCACCCTCACAGGCAATGGCTTCGGCATCAAAAATGGCTTTCTGGATTTTTTCACTGAAACGGCTGCGATTACCGATTACCCTGAGCCGAACCCGCTCGTCCTTCAGCTTTTTGGCCTCGTTTTTCAGATAGGAAAGAAACAACCCCATAAGAGCCTCTACCTCTTTAGGGGGGCGTTGCCAGTTTTCACTACTGAAAGCAAACAGGGTTAAGACCTCCACACCGTGCTCTTTGCAGGACTGCAGCACCTCACGGATTTTTTCGACGCCGGCACGATGTCCCTGCACGCCCATTTTGCCGTTCAGCTTGGCCCAGCGGTTGTTGCCGTCCATGATGACAGCAACATGTCTTAACGAATCATCACTCACGATACATCCTCGAGTGCGGGCCTGCGTCCATGCCGGCCCCAATAATTAAATTTCCATCAAGTCCTTTTCTTTGGCCGCCAGAGCGGTGGCCACATCGGCAACGAACTTGTCGGTAATTTTCTGGATCTCATCCTGTGCGCGACGATCATCGTCTTCGGTAATCTCTTTTTCTTTCAGCAGATCCTTCACGTCTGCCAGCGCATCGCGACGGATATTGCGGATAGAAATACGGGCGTTCTCCGCTTCGGCGCGTGCCTGCTTGATGTAATTCTTGCGAGTTTCCTCAGTCAAAGGCGGCATTGGCAGGCGAATCAGCTCACCCTGGGTGGAGGGGTTCAGGCCCAGATCCGACTTCATAATGGCCTTTTCAATTTCCGGCACAATGGCCTTCTCCCAGGCACTGATAGACAGGGTACGCGCATCCAGAACCGAGACATTAGCGACCTGATTCAGCGGGGTATCCGCACCGTAGTAGCTGACGGTAATGCCATCGAGAATACTTGGGTGGGCGCGCCCAGTGCGAATTTTGTTGAAGTTAGTACCCAGCGCCTCGATGCTCTTGCCCATGCGCTCTTGAGCTTCCTGCTTGATTTCATCCAACATTTTCTTGATTCCCCTCTTCAATCAGGGTGCCTTCATCTTCACCCTGGATAATTTTGACCAGTGCGCCGGTTTTATCCATACGGAAAACACGCACAGGCATATTGTGATCACGGCACAGGCAAATGGCCGTCAAATCCATAACGCCCAATTTCTTCTCCAGCACCTCATCATAAGTCAGGCGCTCGTAGCGAGTGGCATTGGGATCTTTCATTGGGTCGGCAGTGTAAACACCATCAACCTTGGTGGCTTTCAGTACAATATCCGCTTCCACTTCGATGCCGCGCAAACAGGCTGCAGAATCGGTGGTAAAGAACGGGTTACCGGTACCAGCTGAGAAAATAACCACTTCACCGCTTTTCAGAAAACGGGAAGCCTTGCGTCGGTCATAGTGATCCACCACCCCACTCATGGGAATGGCCGACATAACGCGGGAAGAGATATTACTGCGCTCCAGAGCGTCACGCATGGCCAGAGCATTCATAACGGTAGCCAGCATGCCCATATGGTCGCCGGTAACACGATCCAGACCAGCCGCACTCAGAGCCGCACCGCGAAACAGGTTACCGCCACCGATAACCAGCCCAACCTGAACACCGATACCGACTAATTGACCAATTTCCAGAGCCATTTTATCCAAAACCTTGGGATCGATTCCGAAACCTTCGGTTCCCATCAATTCTTCCCCGCTGAGTTTCAGCAGAATCCGCTGGTATTTCTTTTCTCTGGTATTGGGCATAGAGGTGCTCCGCTTGGTGCTAATTCAATGGCAGGACAAAATTCACCGGATTTTAACAGCAAAAAGGCGGAGGTATCGACCCCCGCCTTCTTAAAATTAGAGGCTTACCACAAAAGGGCGACCTCCGATTGTCTTAACGCAAAATTAAGACTTGCTGGCTTCCAGCTGAGCGGCAACTTCAGCAGCGAAGTCAGCTTCTTCAACTTCGATACCTTCGCCCACTTCAAAGCGAACTACCTGAGCAATGGTGGCACCGCCGTCTTTAACCAGCTGACCAACAGTTACGTCAGGGTTCTTAACGAAAGGCTGCTCGGTCAGGCTGTTTTCTTTCAGGAACTTGTTGATACGACCAACCATCATCTTTTCAACAATGTCCTCTGGCTTGCCAGCCATATCCGGCTGAGCCTTGATGATCTCTTTCTCTTTGTTCAGCTCGTCTTCCGGCATGTCTTCAGGGCTAACAACACGAGGGTTAACAGCAGCAACGTGCATGGCAACGTCGCGAGCCAGCTCATCGGTACCGCCTTCGAGCTTAACCAGAACCGCAATCTTGCTGTTGGAGTGAACGTAAGCACCAACCACGCCGCCGTCTACAACTTCAGCACGACGGAAACCAATATTTTCACCAACCTTCTGAACCAGCGCCTGACGCTGATCTTCAAGGCCTGCAGCGATATCAGCGGTCTTACCGTCAAATGCAGCATTTACACACACATCAACAAACGCCAGGTAATCTTCGTTACGAGCAGCGAAGTCAGTCTCGGTGTTAACCTCAACTACAACACCGAAAGAAGCGTCATCGGCTACTTTAACAGCAACAACACCTTCAGCCGCAGTACGACCAGCTTTCTTCTCAGCTTTCAGGCCAGAAGCCTTACGCAGGTTCTCAATTGCCAGCTCGATGTCACCGTCGGCTTCTTTCAGAGCTTTTTTACACTCCATCATGCCCAGACTGGTGCGCTCGCGCAGTTCTTTTACCAGGGAAGCAGAAATAGCTGCCATGATCATGTCCTCTTAAATTTGGATGCTTTATAAAACTCGAAAAAGGGGGCCATGCCCCCTTCTTGCTCTTGTGGCCACCTTGGCAGCCACTGGAAATACATTCCGGGCGCCCTTTATAAGGGCGCTTTATGACAATTACTGCTCGGCAGCACCGTCATTGGCTTCAACGTACTCGTCAGCTTGCTTAGGAGCGGACTGAGCAGATGCAGCACCTTCAGCGTAAGCGTCGGCAACAGCGCCAACGTACAGTTTGATAGCGCGGATCGCATCGTCGTTACCAGGGATAACGTAGTCGATACCGTCTGGGTTGCTGTTGGTATCAACAACACCGATTACAGGGATACCCAGCTTGTTGGCTTCCTGAATGGCAATGCGCTCATGTTCAACGTCGATTACGAACAGAGCATCAGGCAGACCGCCCATATCTTTAATACCACCGATGGATTTTTCCAACTTCTCCATGGCACGGGTACGCATCAGAGCTTCTTTCTTGGTCAGCTTATCGAAGGTACCGTCAGCGCTTTGGGTTTCCAGATCACGGAAGCGACGGATGGAAGCACGAATGGTTTTGTAGTTGGTCAGCATACCACCCAACCAGCGGTGGCAAACGTATGGCTGACCAGCGCGCTCTGCTTGTTCCTTGATTACTTTGGAAGCAGCACGCTTGGTGCCAACAAACAGAACTTTCTTCTTCTGGGAGCCCAGAGCTTTAACTACATCCAGAGCTTCGTTAAAAGCTGGCAGAGTGTGCTCCAGGTTTACAATATGAATTTTGTTACGAGCGCCAAAGATGTATTGACCCATCTTTGGGTTCCAGTAGCGAGTTTGGTGACCGAAGTGGACACCAGCTTGCAGCATATCGCGCATGCTAATAGTAGGCATATCAAGTTTTCCTTGGGTTAGGCCTCCATACACCCCATCTTTCCAACCCTGTCACGGCAATGGCCGATTTCCAGAGCACCCGAAAAGACGTGTCGGAGTATGTGTGACGTTATCTATCTAAAGTAGTTTTCCCGGCCCTTTATGAGCAGGGGCGCGCTTTATACCACAAACCTGCCTTACAAACAAAGAAAATCGGGCATTTGAGGCTAAAGAATCCGCCCGGTTGTTTGAGGGATGTGACTCTCCTTCCGCTTCGTGGCACATCCATGTGCCGTCCCGCGCTCATCCCTGGCGCTAGGCGCTTCAGGAGAGCCACACCCCTCAAGCAACCTAAGCAGTAGATTCAAGCTAATCCTATCTTGCCGATAAGGACTATAAAGCTGTCGGGTACTGTTTTGGAGTGACTAGCGCCATGGATGGACGCGGGACGGTGCATGGATGCACCACGGAACGGAAAAACAGTACCCGACAGATTTATAGGCCGCCACCCAACACCCTACAAGCTACCCTAGACATGGTTTACAATACCCGACCATTTTTGTCAGACGAGCCGTACAGTCACCATGAAAGTCAGCATCAAAACCCCCGAACAAATCGAAAAAATGCGCATTGCCGGCCGCATGGCTGCCGAATGTCTGGAGCTTATTGAAGAATACGTGGTTCCCGGGGTAACGACAGCTGAACTGGACCGCATCATTCACGAACACATCGTCAATGTGCAAAAAGCCATTCCCGCCTGCCTGGGCTACAAGGGCTTCCCCAAATCCGTCTGCACCTCGGTCAACCAGGTGGTGTGCCACGGCATCCCATCCGAGAAAAAGATTCTGAAAAATGGCGACATCATTAATATCGACGTAACCGTCATCTACGAAGGCTGGTATGGTGACACCAGCAAGATGTACACCGTGGGCAAGTCTGCACCCCACGCCGATCGACTGATCCAAATTACTCAGGAATGCCTATACAAGGGTATTGAACTGGTTAAGCCCGGCTGCCGCCTGGGGGATATTGGTGAAGTTATCCAGAAACACGCTGAAAAGAACTACTACTCAGTTGTGCGTGAATACTGTGGTCACGGCATTGGCGATGTATTTCACGAAGAGCCTCAGGTTATGCACTACGGCAAGGCCGGTACCGGTCTGGTTTTGGAAGAAGGCATGACGTTCACCATCGAACCCATGATCAATGCTGGCAAGGCTGCTACCAAGCTTTTGAAAGATGGCTGGACCGTTGAAACCCGCGACAAACGCCTATCCGCCCAGTGGGAACACACCCTGGCCGTGACCAGTGACGGAGTGGAAGTTCTGACTGCACGCGGCGAAGAATCCTTCTAAGAGACATTCGCACCATGGAAATGCCCTATTTTGAAGGACCTCTGTCGTTCTTTAACCAAGCTCGCTTTCGCAAAAGTCTGGAAGCCTCTGAAGGTCGCTATATTCCCGTATTCAAAGACGCCATCAACGCCGCCAATGTGCAACTGGATCGCCGCTTTGAAGAAGGCGAAGAAATTCGCAACCTGATTTACGACCGATCACTGTTTATCGACTGCATTCTCCACTACGTCTGGCATCAATTTACCTGGAGCGACAGTGTCTGCCTGATGGCCGTGGGTGGCTATGGTCGCGGCGAATTGCACCCCCGCTCGGACATCGATCTCCTGCTGTTGCTCAGCGAAGAAAAGCCGGAAGATATGGAATCCGCTCAGGGTCTGGTCACCTTGCTCTGGGATATCGGTCTGGATATTGGCTCCAGCGTGCGCACCATTGATCAATGTCTGGAAATTGCCGCAGAAGACATCACCGTGATGACCAACCTGATTGAATCACGCACTCTTGTTGGCAATCGCGAGCTGTGCCTGCAATTGCAGAAGAGTATCCAGCCTGAACATATGTGGGACTCCAAAGCCTTTTTCCAGGCTAAATGGCAGGAACAGATCGAGCGCCACAAGAAGCACAGCAACACCGAAACCAATCTCGAACCGAACGTGAAAAATGCCCCGGGCGGACTGCGCGACATCCAAACTATCGCCTGGGTGGCCAAACGTCACTTCAAGGTTCGCACCCTGAAACAGCTGGAAGGTCACAGCTTTTTCACCGAAGAAGAATTTGCCCTGCTGCAAAACGGCGAAGAATTCCTCTGGAAGATTCGCTATGGCCTGCACATGGTGGCCGGCCGCGCCGAAGAACGCCTGCTGTTTGATCATCAGCGATCACTGGCCGCGGTGATGGGCTACAAGGATCAGGACGGTAAGCTTGCCGTTGAGCAGTTGATGCACCGCTATTACCGGGTGGTGTTATCACTGGCCGAACTCAATGATGTCCTGCTGCACTACCTTGACGAACACATTCTCAATGACGAACTGGATGATGTAGTTCGCCCGATCAACCCCCGCTTTCGCCTCCGCAACGGCTATATCGAAGCCTCAACAGAGACTGTGTTTCTGGAAGAGCCCTCAGCACTGCTGGAAATCTTTGTCCTGATGGGGCAAAACCCGACCATCAAAGGTGTGCGCCCGGAAACCATCCGCCTGTTGCGTCAGCACCGCAACCTGATTCACGAAGATTTTCGCGACGACACCAAAAACAAAGATCTGTTTATGCAGTTATTGCGCAGCGAACACGGCTTGTTCAAACAACTGCGTCGCATGAAGCGCTACAACATCCTGGGGCGCTACCTGCCGGAATTCAAAAACATTATCGGCCAGATGCAGCACGACCTGTTCCATATCTACACCGTGGATGCCCACACTTTGTTGCTGATTAAAAATCTGCGCAAATTCCGCTACCAAGAGGCCGAGCAGACATTCCCTCTGGCCTGGGAAGTCCACAAGCGTATCGACAAACCGGAACTGCTCTACATAGCCGGCCTCTACCACGACATTGCCAAGGGTCGCGGCGGCGACCACTCGACACTGGGCGCGGTCGATGCCATGGACTTCTGTCAACGCCACGGACTCAATAACAGCGATTCCCGTCTGGTTGTCTGGCTGGTGGAAAAACACTTGCTGATGAGTCAGATCTCACAGAAACAGGACCTGTCCGATCCGGAAGTGATCCATCATTTCGCCAACGAAGTGGGTGACCAGAGGCATCTCAACTATCTGTACCTGCTGACCGTGGCGGACATCAATGCCACCAACCCGACCCTCTGGACCAGCTGGCGCGACACACTGATGCGCCAACTCTACACCGAAACCAAACGCGCCCTGCGCCGCGGTCTGGAAAACCCGATTGATCGCAAAGAGTTGATCGAGGAAACCCAGCAAGCCGCGATGCGCAAAATGATCATCAACGGCGCCGAAGAGGATATGGTACTGCGCCTGTGGGACTATCTGGGTGACGATTATTTTCTGCGTGAAAGTGTCGATAATATTGTCTGGCAGAGTGAGGCCATTCTGCAGCACAACAGTCCGCAAGACCTGATCCTGATTCGCAACAACGAAGATGCACATCAGGCAGACATCACCGAAATTTTCCTGCGCACTCAAAACCGCGACAACATTTTTGCCGCCGTTGCCTCTGCACTGGACAACCTCAACCTGAGCATCATCGACGCCCGCATCTACAACACCGAGCGCGGCGGTTACACCATCGATACGTTCTATGTCACTCAGGAAGATGGCTTGCCGGTTGAGCTGGATGATAAAACCAGAGACAAAATCCATGGTGCCCTTGCGGAAGAACTGGCCCTGACCGACCGCTATTCCGACATCGTCAAGCGTCGCACACCGAGAATGCTCAAACACTTTGCGGCACCGACTCGCACCAGTCTGAGTAACGACATCAATACCAATACCACGGTATTGGAAGTGATCAGCCCTGATCGCCCCGGACTTCTGGCCCTGATTGGCCGCATCTTCCTGCAATACGACATTCAGCTGCAAAACGCCAAAATTACCACCCTTGGTGAAAAGGTCGAAGACATCTTTTTCCTTACCGACAAAGACGGCAATCCGCTCAGCGACCCACAGTTGTGCGATGAGCTGCAACAGGACATCTGCAAACAACTCGATCAACAGGTACAGGGTGAGTAGCTCACTGCATAACCTACATGTCATCCTGAGCCCTTAAACATGTCATCCTAAGCGAAGGAAGGATCTCCCAGAGAGATCCTTCCTTCGGTCGCCTGAATGACAATATTATTTTTTAGGTCACACTAATGAATCCAGATCTGACTCTTTTACAGCCCTACCCCTTTGAAAAGCTTAACGCTTTAAAGGCCGAGGTTACGCCCCCCAAAGATCTCGCTCATATCGCCTTATCCATTGGTGAGCCCAAACACGAACCTCCCGCGTTTGTGCTGCAAACCCTGGTTGATAATCTGCCACGCATTGCCAACTATCCCACCACCAAGGGCCTGCCGGAACTCCGCGAGGCCATTGCCAGCTGGCTGCAAAACCGCTTTAAATTGAATAAAGGCAGCCTCAACGGCGAAGATCATGTATTACCCGTCAATGGTACCCGTGAAGCCCTGTTTGCCTTTGCCCAAGCGGTGATTGACCGAACTTCAAATCCACTGGTAGTCAGCCCCAACCCCTTTTACCAGATCTACGAAGGGGCGGCGTTTCTGGCCGGCGCCGAACCGCACTTTTTGAACTGCACCAAAGACAACGGTTACATCCCGGATTTCGATGCCGTACCGGCGGACGTATGGCAACGCTGTCAGCTGCTGTTTCTGTGTTCCCCGGGCAACCCCACCGGTGCCGTGATCGACACCGCCACCCTGCAAAAGCTGATTGCGCTGGCCGACGAACACGACTTTATTATCGCCAGTGACGAGTGTTATTCCGAACTCTACTTCGATGAAGACCGCCCACCGGTTGGCCTGCTGCAGGCCTGCGCTGAAATTGGCCGCGACGACTTCAAGCGCTGCGTGGTATTCCACTCGCTGTCCAAGCGCTCTAATCTGCCCGGTCTGCGCTCCGGCTTTGTGGCCGGTGACGCCGAGGTACTGAACAAGTTTCTGCTATACCGCACCTATCATGGCTGCGCCATGCCCATCACATCGCAGCTGGCCTCGATTGCCGCCTGGAACGATGAGGGGCATGTCAAAGCCAACCGCGACGCCTATCGCGCCAAGTTCGATGCGGTGCTGAACATTCTTGATGGCCACCTGAACGTCAGCAAGCCCGACGCCAGTTTTTACCTGTGGCCACAACTCGATGGCATCAGCGATATCGATTTTGCCCAGCGTTTGTTTGCCGAACAGCACATTACGGTGTTGCCCGGTCGCTTTATTGGTCGTGAAGCCGAAGGCCTGAATCCGGGCGAAAATCACGCGCGCATGGCACTGGTGGCCACACTGGAAGAGTGCGTAGAAGCCGCCGAACGCATCAAGCATTTCCTGCAGAAGGGTTAAGACGGATGCTAAAGGCCGAACGCGTCGAATTTATCCAGAACCGCCTTGAGGAACTCTACCCGGAAACACCCGTGCCTCTGGATCACAAAGACCCCTATACACTGTTGGTGGCTGTATTACTCTCTGCCCAGTGTACCGACGAGCGGGTCAATCAGGTCACCCCGGCGTTATGGGAATTGGCCGACAATCCCTTTGATATGGCGATGCAGCCGGTGGAAGCCATTCAGGCCATTATTCGCCCCTGCGGCCTGTCACCGCGCAAGTCCAAAGCCATTTCCGAGCTGTCGCAAATTCTGGTGGAAAAATACAACGGCGAAGTGCCTGCCGACATGGAAGCATTGGAAGAACTGCCCGGCGTCGGCCATAAAACCGCCAGTGTCGTGGTTGCACAGGCGTTTGATATTCCCGCATTCCCTGTGGACACCCACATCCACCGTTTGGCCCAGCGCTGGGGACTTACCTCAGGCAAAAACGTGGTGCAAACCGAGAAAGATCTGAAGCGATTATTTCCCGCCGAGAAATGGAATGCCCTGCACTTGCAGATCATTTTTTATGGCCGGGAGTACTGTTCCGCCCGCGGCTGTGATGGCACGGTGTGCGATATTTGCCGCAGCTGTTACCCCAACCGCAAGAAGCCCAAAAAGGTTTTAAAACCCTGAACTGCAGGGTAAGTTCTGATGCGTTTTAACGCAGTTTACGCACCTTGAATTTGCGACCTTTGATCTTGCCATCCGTCAGGCGTTTCAACGCCTTATTGGCCTGCCCCCGCTCAATGGCGACGTAGGTGACATAGTCCATCACCGTAATCTTGCCCACCGCCTTGCCATTGATGCCCGCCTCACCGGTCAGCGCCCCCAGCACATCACCCGGGCGCACTTTTTCTTTACGGCCACCGGCAATACACAGGGTTACAAACGGCGGCGCCGGAATCGTGGCAGCTTCTACCGTAAGCGTTTCAACGGCCTCAAACTCCAACTCTCGCTGCTGATAATCGGCAATGGCATCGAATTTATAACGCTCCGAATCGGCCAACAAGCTCAACGCAAACCCCGCTTTACCGGCACGGCCGGTTCGACCAATGCGATGCACGTAGACCTCGGCATCGCGGGGCAAATCGTAGTTCACCACCAACGGCAGATCATCCACATCCAAGCCTCGAGCGGCAACGTCGGTAGCCACCAACACGGTGCAACTCAACTGCTTAAACTGCACCAGCACCTGATCACGATCACGCTGCTCAAGATCCCCGTGCAGGGCACTGGCCGAGATACCCTGCTCACGCAAATGGGCACACACCTGCTGAGTGGCCTGCTTGGTGTTACAGAACACCACCGCCGCCTGTGGCTGATGAAGGCAGAGCAATTTAACCAGACTCTCCAGCCGCTCACTCTTCTGGCAGATATAAAACTGCTGATCGATCTGCTGATCGTTGTGCAGAGACTCTACCTGCACATGCTCGGGATCTTTCTGAAATTGAAC
Source organism: Candidatus Pelagadaptatus aseana (assembly GCF_040362265.1). NCBI lineage: Bacteria > Pseudomonadati > Pseudomonadota > Gammaproteobacteria > Cellvibrionales > Cellvibrionaceae > Candidatus Pelagadaptatus > Candidatus Pelagadaptatus aseana. Next base: position 291,015 of record NZ_BAABNJ010000002.1, on the reverse strand, counting down.
ACTGATGGCCTTAATATCTTTAGGAAAGGTGGCCGAGAAAAACAGCGTCTGCCTTGATGCCGGTGTCTGCTCGATGATGGTTCGCATATCCTCGATAAATCCCATCTCCAGCATGCGATCGGCCTCATCCAGCACCACACATTTAGCGCGTTTAAGAGACAGGGTCTTCTTGCGTAGATGATCCTTAATCCGCCCCGGAGTGCCCACCACAATATGAGCACCATGCTCCAATGAGCCAATCTGCGGACCAATGGACTGGCCACCGCACAGGGTCACCACTTTGATGTTCTGCTGGTAGCGGGCCAGCCGACGGATTTCCGTAGCCACCTGGGTTGCCAGCTCCCGGGTTGGGCAGAGCACCAGAGCCTGGGTGCCAAAGTCTCTGGGGTTAAGCTGTTTCAGCAAAGGCAAAGCAAAAGTGGCGGTTTTACCGCTGCCAGTCTTGGCCTGAGCAATCAGATCCTTGCCAGCCAGAGCCAGCGGCAGGGCCAACGCCTGAATCGGCGTCATCTCCCGATAACCCAGGTGTTCAAGATTTTTCAGCTGGGCAGGTGGTAGCGACAGGTTGGCAAAACTTTGATCACTCATGGTGTTATCCCGTAATTATTAGTCTGACCGCTACTGCTCGGCCAGCTGGCTGGCCAGATACTCTTCGTAGGTGCCCTGAAAATCCACCAGTTGCTTATGGCGCACATCAATCACCCGGGTCGCCAGCGAAGACACAAACTCGCGGTCGTGGCTGACAAAAATCAGGGTGCCTTCGTAATGTTCCAGCGCCAGATTCAACGCCTCGATGGATTCCATGTCGAGATGGTTGGTGGGTTCGTCCATCAACATCACGTTGGTGTCCATCATCATTAGCTTGCCAAACAACAGTCGGTTCTTTTCACCACCGGAGCAAACCTTGACCTGTTTTTTGAAATCACCGGAGGAAAACAACAAGCGCCCCAGCGTTGACCGGACAATCTGATCATCGTGCTTCGGCTTGCGCCACTGGCTCATCCAGTCAAACAGATTCAGATCGCAATCAAAATCGGCGGTACTGTCCTGCGGACAATAGCCCAGCGTGGCATTCTCCGCCCATTTTACCGTGCCTTCATTGGGCGTCAGCTCACCCATCAGGCAGCGCAGCAGGGTGGTTTTACCGGCACCGTTTTCGCCAATAATAGCCAGTCGGGAACCAGCTTCCAGAATCAGGTTGCCGTCACTGAACAGGGATTCACCATCAAAACCGTGGCCCAGCTTTTCCAGAATCAGCGATTGGCGATGCAGCTTGGTTTCCTGCTTAAAGCGGATATAGGGGCTGACACGACTGGAAGGCTTAATGTCTTCCAGCTTGATTTTTTCAATCTGCTTGGCGCGTGAAGTCGCCTGCTTGGCCTTGGAGGCGTTGGCGGAAAAGCGGCTGACAAACTGCTGCAACTCGGCAATCTGGGCACTCTTCTTGGCGTTTTCAGCCTGCAACAGTTCCCGGGCCTGGGTCGAGGCCGTCATAAAGTCATCGTAGTTGCCGGGGTAGATGCGCAGCTCGCCATAATCAATATCGGCCATATGGGTGCACACGGAATTCAGAAAATGACGATCGTGCGAGATGATGATCATGGTGCTCTGGCGGGAGTTCAACTCGGACTCCAGCCAGCGAATCGAATCAATATCAAGGTTGTTGGTGGGCTCATCCAGCAGCAAAATATCCGGATCGGAAAACAGAGCCTGCGCCAACAGCACCCGCAACTTCCAGCCCGGGGCCACCTCACTCATGGGACCGTAGTGCAACTCTTGTGCAATACCGGCACCCAGCAGAATCTCGCCGGCACGATTCTCGGCGCTGTAGCCATCCATCTCGGCAAAGCGCACTTCCAGATCCGCGACCTGCATGCCCTCTTCTTCGGACATCTCCGGCAAACTGTAGAGCCGATCCCGCTCCTGCTTCACCTGCCACAGCTCACTGTGCCCCATGATCACGGTGTCAATCACGCTGTATTCCTCAAAGGCAAACTGATCCTGGCTCAATTTACCAACCCGCTCATCGGGCCCAAACGACACATTGCCAGCCGAGGGCTCCAGACTGCCATCGAGTATTTTCATAAACGTCGATTTGCCACACCCGTTGGCACCAATCAGACCATAGCGATTGCCATCGCGAAATTTGACGGAAATATTTTCGAACAGGGGCTTGGCGCCAAACTGCATGGTGATGTTAGCGGTTGTAATCACGGGAAATTCCTGAAGATAGCGGCCCAAATACCGGGGCCTGAGAGGGATATTGGCAAGGTGGCGAACTATAAAGACTCGGCGCCTTAATGTCGAGATAAACGACCAGGTCAAAACCCTGACAAAGACAGGGTTAAGCCAAAGCTTGCCGCAAGAAAACACGGACAGTAAAAATGCGTACATAAGAGCCAGCATTCATAGTAAAATGCTCGGCTTTTGGCGTCATCAGACCCACATTTTACTATTCTCAGGCAATACTGACCCCTATGAACGTTACTCTTTACGGCATCCCCAACTGTGACACCGTCAAAAAAGCCCGCGTTTGGCTGGACGACAACAATATCGAGCACCGCTTTCACGACTTCCGCAAAGACGGCCTGGAAGCCGATCAGGTGAAACAGTGGATTACCACACTGGCGCTGGACACCGTGATCAACAAGCGCAGCACCAGCTGGAAAGCGCTGACAGATGAACAGAAGAATGGCCTGAACGAACAAACTGCGGTTGAACTGATTCTAGACAGCCCCACATTGATTAAACGACCACTGCTGGACAAAGACGGCGAGCTGCAAGTGGGCTTTAAAGCAGCTAATTACGAATCCACTTTTGCCTAAAGGCAGTACTTACTGCATATCGAATTTTTATTACTGATTAAAACGGAAACTGACCATGACTCAACTCTACGCAATCGGCCTCGGTGTCGGCACCCAGAACAACAACGGCGAATGGCTGGAAGTTTTCTACCCTCAGCCTCTGATGAATCCATCCGCTGACGTAGCCGCTGCCATCAGCAACGTGCTGGGCTACAGCGAGGGCAATCAGGTAATCGACATTGCCGCTGACAAACTGGAAGAACTGAGCCGCGCTCTGGATTCCGCCGGTGCCGCGGATCAGGCTGCCATTGCCAAGTCCTTTGCCGGCAGCAAGCGCCCTCTGGTTGCTACCATTCTGGCTGCTGACGAAGCTCCAACTTCAGTGCCCGAGGGCTACCTGAAACTGCACCTGATCTCCCACCGTCTGGTTAAGCCCCATCAAACCAGCCTGGCCGGCCTGTTTGGCGTACTGCCCAATGTGGCCTGGACCAACCAGGGTGCAGTGGATCTGAGCGAGCTGACCGAGCGTCAACTGCAGGCCCGCGTTAACGGCGAGCTGCTGGAAGTATCCTGCGTCGACAAATTCCCGAAAATGACCAACTACGTGGTACCGGCCGGTGTTCGCATCGCCCACACCGCGCGCGTGCGCCTGGGTGCTTACCTGGGTGAAGGCACCACCATCATGCACGAAGGTTTTGTTAACTTTAACGCTGGCACCGAAGGCCCGGGCATGATCGAAGGCCGCATCTCTGCCGGCGTATTCGTGGGTAAAGGTTCCGATCTGGGTGGTGGCTGCTCCACCATGGGCACCCTGTCTGGTGGCGGTGACATCGTCATCTCTGTCGGTGATGAGTGCCTGCTCGGCGCCAACGCCGGTATCGGCATTCCTCTGGGCGATCGCTGCACCGTGGAAGCCGGTTTGTACATTACTGCAGGCACCAAAGTGGCCGTACTGGACGACAAGGGCGAGCTGGTTGAGCACGTTAAGTGCCGTGATCTGGCCGGCAAATCCGACCTGTTGTTCCGTCGCAACTCTGTGACCGGTGCGGTTGAGTGCAAAACCAACAAGAGCGCCATTGCCCTGAACGAAGAGCTGCACGCTCACAACTAAGCCCTCCCGAAAAGGAGTCTAAAACAGGAAGCCGCCATGAGAGTTGTTAAAATCACCTTACTGTCACTGGCGGCTCTCGTGTTGCTCGGTTTAGCCGCACTGGCTGTTGCGCTGTTTCAGGCACACCAAAAGTATCAGCCACTGACCGATACCTTCCACCACGCCGGTGGTAACAGCATCAGTCTCACTGACGGTCGCATCAGCTACCAGTGGCACGGCCCTGAAGAGGGCGAAGTGGTGGTGTTGGTGCACGGCTTTTCCACCCCCAAATTTGTCTGGCAAAACACCGTGCCGGATTTGGTGTCTGCCGGTTATCGGGTGCTGACTTACGATCACTTTGGCCGCGGCCATTCCGATCGCCCCGAGCAAACCTACAATCGCGACTTCTATGTGCGCGAACTCAAAGAACTGCTTGATGGTCTGGGCCTGCAACAGCCGTTAAAGCTGGTGGGTTACTCCATGGGGGGCGCCAATATCACCAGTTTTGCCGCCAGTTACCCCGAGCGGGCAAAACAATTGGTGTTGTTGGCACCGGCCGGGTTTCTGCAGCCCTATACCGGGCTGTTTAAACAGCTGGCCAAACCGGTAATTGGTGAACAGTTACTCACTCTGGCCGGACCGGACAGGTTTGTCGATGCTCTGCAAACAGCGGTAGACAACGGTCTGATCAGTGCCGACACGCCGCAACAATTTGCGACCCAGTTTCGGGTTCAGGGCACGCCCTATGCTCTGAACTCGACACTGCACAATTACCCGTTTTACGATCTCAAGGATGATTATCATCAGGTGGGTCAAAGCCAGATTCCGTTTACGGTAATCTGGGGGGATCAGGACAAAATTTGCCCCATTGACGGTGCCATTGCCATGCAACAACAGGTGCAACAAATGCAGCTGAAAACCCTGACTGGCGCCCGTCACGACTTTACTTTTACCCAGGCCTCGCGGGTAAACCCCTTAATTCTGGAAGCTCTGCAAAGACTATGACTGACACAACCCCGGCAACTGCAATGACCCCTACTCTGGAACTGGCCTGCGACCTGATAAGCCGCCGCTCCGTCACCCCTGAAGATGCCGGTTGCCAACAGCTGATGGCCGAACGCCTGGAGGCGATAGGCTTTAAATGTGAGCATCTGCGCTTTGACGACACCGACAACCTCTGGGCGGTTCGCGGCGACAGCGGCCCAATTTTTTGCTTTGCCGGACACACCGATGTGGTACCCACCGGCCCGGAAGCCAACTGGCAAACACCACCGTTCGATCCCACTTTTGTTGATGGCATGCTCCATGGCCGCGGTGCCGCCGATATGAAGGGCAGCTTGGCCTCCATGATCATTGCCTGCGAAGAGTTTGTCGCCAAACACCCGGATCACACAGGACGCATTGCCTTTCTGATTACCAGCGACGAAGAAGGCCCGGCCACCAACGGCACAGTAAAAGTTGTGGAGCGGCTGGAAGAGCGCAATGAAAAAATCACCTGGTGTCTGGTCGGTGAGCCATCGAGCACCACTGAAACCGGAGACACCATTAAAAATGGCCGCCGTGGCTCGCTGGGCTGCTGGTTAACCGTCAAGGGGGTTCAGGGTCATGTGGCCTACCCGCATCTGGCCAAAAACCCGATCCACAGCTTTGCCCCGGCTCTGGCCGAACTGGCCGCTGAACACTGGGATCACGGCAACGATTTTTTCCCGGCCACCAGTTTTCAGGTATCCAATATCAACAGCGGTACCGGTGCCACCAATGTGATTCCCGGCGAAGTCCATGTCATTTTTAACTTCCGCTTCTCAACCGAGCTGACTGAAGAGATCCTGCGCCAGCGCACCGAGGCCATTCTCGACAAGCACAATCTGGATTACGACATCGACTGGCGCCTGAGCGGTCAGCCGTTCCTGACCGCCGAGGGTCCGCTCGTGGACGCCGCCGTGGCCGCGATCAAGACCGAAGCCGGTATCGATACCGAGCTGTCCACCGCCGGGGGCACCTCCGATGGCCGCTTTATTGCGCCTACCGGGGCTCAGGTTGTGGAGTTGGGGCCGGTGAATGCCACCATTCATAAGGTGGATGAGTGCGTTCGCGCCGAGGATTTGAACATTCTGTCGCGGATTTATGAAAAGATTTTGGTGAACCTGCTGGCCTGAGTGGCATCGCTTGCCTTTATCACTACGACCAACGCTTCCTTTGTTATTCTGAAGGCTATCGCTTCCCTTGGTCATTCTGACGGCAATCGATCCCTTTGGTCATTCTGACGACCAAAGGGAGGAAGAATCTCATTAAGATCCTTCCCCAAGCTCAGGATGACACCCTTGGTGTCAATTAGGGGGCAGTTTCCAAAAATCTTTTGCATGATTTTATATCGTATTTTCACAAGGTATTTTTCCAATGGCCCGTCTGCCTAAACTGCCCCGTTTACCCAAGTCCATCAGCGTTTTACCTAAACCGGTCGATCGAGGTAACAGCTCTGTCGGTTTCGCAGAACTGGGCCTGCGCGGCAGTGTTCGCCTGACTCAGACCGTGATTCAGCTCTACCCGCGAGCGGCCAGATGGCTGATCAAGCGCAAAGTACCGCCCGCCAAAGAAGTGCGGGAACTGTTTGAAGCTCTGGGCGCCACCTACATCAAATTCGGTCAGTTTATCGCCAGTTCCCCATCGGTATTCCCCACCGAGTACGTGGAAGAGTTCCAACTGTTGCTGGATCAGACCGAGCCCATGGCTTTCAACAAAATCAAACAGATTGTTGAGAAGGATCTGAACCAACCTCTGAACAAAACCTTCAGCTATTTCGATCCGGAACCGCTGGCGTCTGCCTCCATCGCCCAGGTCCATGCCGCGGTGCTGGAGACCGGTGAAGATGTGGTGGTCAAAGTCCAGAAGCCGGGTGTTGCCACCGAAATCATGGTGGATCTGCACACGGTGTATCTGATGACCCGCCTGATGGAATTGATCCTGCCCAATATGGATCAGGAAGCCATCGCCGGCATCATCGAAGAAATGTACCAGTCCATGATCGACGAGTGCGATTTTGAGAAAGAAGCTGACAACCTTGATCACTTCCGTCAGTTCCTGCAGAACACCGGCAATCAGGACGTTGTCGCTCCGAAACCCTATCGTCAGGTATCCGGGCCCAAGGTTCTGGTGATGGAGCGCCTCTACGGCTGCTCCATGGCTGACCGAGCCGCGTTAAGCCAGCATCGGGGTAATCCGGCCAACGCCCTGTTCAGCGCTCTGAACACCTGGTTTGCCAGCCTGACAGCCTGTGATTTTTTCCATGCCGATCTGCACAGCGGCAATATGCTATTGCTCAATGATGGTCGGGTCGGGTTTATCGATTTTGGCATGGTGGGCCGGGTGAAATCGGAAGCTTGGGAGGCCATGTTCAGACTGTTTACCGCTCTGGGTAATGAAGACTACCGCGGCATTGCCGAAGCCATGGTGGCGGTGGGAATCACCCGCGAAAAAGTGAACATGGATCGACTGACGGTGGATATCCGCAACCTGTTCAGCTCCATGCAGTCGGTTAACCCGGAAACCATGATGGGCAATCTTGGCCAAGGCAAGACCGACGACATCAATGACATGATGATTCAGCTGGGTGAAATTGGTAAGAACTACGGCATCCGCTTTCCGCGGGCCTTTACCATGTTACTTAAGCAGTTCCTGTATTTTGATCGCTATATGCAGATTCTGGAACCGGGCGGCAGTGTGTTTGATAACCCCAATATTGAGATGCTGCCGGGGCAATAATATCTGTTTGTTTTATTGTCATCTTGAGCGTTAACGAGAGATCTCTCACATGCGTTCGAGATGACAGTTTCCTGCCTACGAGATGGCATTCAGAACCAAAAAGCTCCGCAACGCTCGCCTTCAACCCCCATGCGACCTGAGAGCTTGCCACGTAAAACAACCTTGTGATTGATGGCTACCAGTTTGACAAAGCGACGCATGGGATACACCTCCATTGGCGGGTTCGGGATTTGATCGAATTGGCGCGCATCATACAAGCCGTGTCGTCAAAGTCAACAAACTGCACAAATAACCAGCATAACCCTGATCTATGGCAAGCCCCCCTTTGCTTCACCACAACAGCGAGTAAGATAGACACATCATTTCCATAATTTTGATGCCCTATTTGACACTCCCTATTGATGCCCTATGAAGATTCGCTTTGATTTACAGCGCCTGAGAAATAACCCTGAAACACCCTGGTTTGTATTGGATTTGATGATGATTGTTTTGGTCACCATCAACCTGAGCTGGATCATCTTTGACTGGATGTTCACCAGCGAATGGATTGCCAGCGGCATTCACTATCTGTCGCCACAATTCCATGACTTTTACGCCACCAAGGTGCACATCAACTTTGTCGCCTACGATCTGGTGTTTGTCTGGATCTATCTGGTGGAATTGACCCTGCGCTGGTGTGTGGCCATTTACAAACAAACCTACCATCGCTGGTTCTTCTACCCCTTTGTTCACTGGTATGACGTACTGGGCTGCATCCCCATTGGCTCCTTCCGCTTTTTGCGGATTCTGCGGGTCATCTCCATTTTCTATCGCCTGCAGAAACTCGGCATCATCGACATCAAAGAGACTTATCTCTACCAGAAATTTCAAAAATACCTGGGCATTCTGACGGAGGAAATCTCAGATCGCGTAGTCATCAACGTCCTAAGTGGCGTTCAGGATGAAATTCGCAAAGGCAATCCGGTCACTCACGCCATCCGTGACGATGTTCTCGGCCCCAAGAGTGAAGAACTTGTAGCCTGGCTGGGAAGCCGTCTGGGGCACGCTCTGGATCACGCCTATGAGCACAATGAAGCGGAAGTGCGCAAATACCTGCAATCTCTGGTTCACCAGAGCCTGGATCGCAACAGCAATATCAAGCGATTAAATCTGTTGCCCATAGTCGGCCCCCAGATTCAGGAAACCATGGAGGGCATGTCGGTTGAGCTGGTGGAAGACGTGCTGATTACGCTGATGAACGATCTGGCCGATTCCCGCCAGCAACTGGCCGCCAATATCATCAACAATCTGCTGAAGGCACCGGCCGAAGCCGAGGCCCAGCAGCTGATGCCAATCATTCAGAACGCCGTTCTGGAATCACTGGAACTGATCAAGGAACAGGTAGCGGAGCAACAATGGAAGCTGTCGGAGCAGGATAGTCCATCGGACCACAGTGAACCGGTCGATCTCAGGGCGTCCTGATGCCCTCGATCAGTTGGCGTACGGCCTGCTCCTGATCACTGACGGAGACAGCAGGTTCATCATACAAGGCCGTCAGAGCGGATTCTGCGAGAATGGCGTTGATCAGTCTGGCGGCCATTTCAATGGAAGGCACGCTTACCTCCCCTTTCGCGACAGCCGCCTGCAGACCTTTAACCATCAGGCCCAAACTGGATTCGGCCTCCAGACTCCTGGCCCTTTGCCACCCCAGAACCTGAGGCCCCTGCTCCAGTAAGATGCTGGCCACTTCAGCGCGCCGCACCACCTGCAACCAGGCCAGACTGGCAGCGATCAGGTTATTAAAGGGTGAAGCATCACGGCCGGCTGCATCGCTGGCCTCGGCAATGGCTTTATCGGACTCAGCGATAAACACCGCCTCAAACAATTCCTGCTTACTCTTGAAGTGGTGATACATCGCACCACGTGACACGCCCGCATGCTTAAGTATCTCGCCGGTGTGGGTCTCGTCATAGCCCTTGGCAGCAAAATGCTGACGGGCTGCTTCAATCAGTTTGGCGCGGGTCACCGCACGTCGTTGTTCATTCGTGGCCATAAAAACAGTTTACAGACTCAGTGTCGGTTTGTTAACCTGATAAATACCGACACAGTGTCGGTTTATTAACCACCCATTTGAGGAGTACCCCATGGCGAATTACCCCGAAGCGTTCGATCATATGCTCGCAGCCTGGAACGAATCTGACCCCAAACTGGTTCGCAGTCATCTGGAAAAAGCCCTGTCTCCGAGCGTACGTTTTGTAGACCCCTCCATCGATGTCACCGGTATTGACGGTTTTGAAGCCAATGTTCATGAGGTTCATCAACAACTGCCGGGCGCGGTCTATTCCAGAAGCAGCGGTTTTGATTGCCAGCACGGCTTTTATCGCTATCACTGGGCCATCCATCAGGATGGCAAGCTGGTGATGCCGGGCTTTGATGTGGTGGAAACGGACGAGTCAGGGCGCGTGGTCACGGTGATTGGTTTTTTCGGAGCGATACCAGAAGCACCCCAGAGCTGATCAAGAACAGCCAGCCCCTGAAGGGCTGGCGGATTGTGTCAGGGGGTATACCAGATCGGCGAGGTGTAGCCTCGCTCCTGAGTAATCATGGGCACATTTCTGTCCATTCTTACGTCAAAGCGCTTGGCATCGTAACTGGTCCAGCGAGGCGTCGGAATTTCAATGACCCGCACATAATAGAACGCTCGCTGTTGGGGATCGAATTCGGGATCACTCCAGACCGTTCGCAGTTCAGAAGCGCCAATGGTGTTGGTCCAGGTTGCGGATTTTACATCCACGGTATTGCCAACCCCGGGGAGTTTGCCATTGGCCTGTAATTGCCGTTCACCAGACCAGGCGACATTGTAGATTTTCTCATGGGTTTTGCCCTTGGCGTCGAGCCAGCCCTTGATCACCTGAATCCGGTCCAGATTGCCGCCTTCCGGATCGCGACTGGCCTCAATCAAAAAAGTCGGGGACTGATCTTTGGGAGCTGCGGTCAGATCTCCTCCCATGGGAACCCCTTTGGCGTAACCGACAGCAGCCAGTGGTCGAGCGCCGGCATCCGTATCACGGTAATCCCAGCCGCCAAAGAAGCGCAGCTTCATCCGGCTACCGGTAGTGGCGTAGGTTTCCCGGCGCTTTAGGGCATCAAAAATACTGGCCCGGGTATTGTCCTTTGCCCACACTGCGGCATAACCGGAAGACGCCATGGTCCATGACAGGTGGGAAATCTCACCAAACTCGCCGACTTTTTTCTTCCAGCGTTTGGCATTGGGCTCTACCGCAGAATGTTTGCCAAAGAAGTTGGCTTCGTCCGTGGTGGGCAAGCCGGTATGAGAATCCGTTGAACCTATCAGGCCAAATTTGTAGGGATTGACGCCCAATTGTTGTTCCAGCTTGAGGCCATTTTTAAGTGCTTCGCGGGCGTATTCATACTGCAGCATACCGGGCTTCTTGAGGTTGGGCCCCAAATTGGATTTATCCCAGGTTTCGTAATCTGCAAACTCATCATTGGGTGACAGATAGGGATGAGCCTCACCATCGCCTTTGATTTGGGTTACTTCATACAGGGGCTCCCACCGGGCTCGGGTTTCGGCGTAATTTTTATCCAGAGTCGCACCGAAGAACGTTTTTTCCATGGGGAACATGGTGCCGTTACTGAGATTGCCATTGTGGGCAATGGCCAGTACATTGCCACCTGTGTGCTTCTCGTAATTGTCCAACCACTGCCAGAGATCTTGCGGGTTATCACTGTCGAGTACGGTAAAAGGCATCACCTGATTGGCTTTATCAGCGCCATCGCGGTACAGCACATTGCGGTGCAGGTTATTGCCGGCCGTGGTGGACGTCCACTCATAACCAATCATCGCGGTAAACCGACCCGGCTCGTTAAAGTGATCCGCGGTGGCGGTGTAGTCTTCCCAGACACTTTTGACAAAGGGCTTGGCCGTCAGCACATCGGGCGTTTTGCCTTTGGTAAAGGCGCTGATCACATCCATCACCGCCATCAACCCCGTCTCGCCACCCTGATTAATCCGCTTATTCCAGTCTTTGACAGTGGGGTCCACCATCAACTCGGGGTTGCCCTTGATCAATTCATTCATCGCCCCCAGGGCATCGGAATGATCCGAAATCACCAGCCAATCCAAAGGGCGCAACAATTTTACTTGTTTGCCATTGGAACTGGTGACGGTTTCGCCCCGGGCAAAACGGTAAGCCATCTCTGGTGACAGGGTGACCCCGAAAGCCCGCGCATCCAGCGATAAATTGGTGTGTAAATGGGTATCGCCCCACAATACCTGATCCGGGTAATCTCCCACATAAGGTGAAAAATTTTCGCCAGAAACTGCCGCTGTCACAGTCAGGGATGATGAAACAACCACTGTGCCCATTGCTGCAGCCAGAGTATTGCGAATGATGGGATTCATTGAAGCGTCCTTTTTTATTATTCAGTGTCTTCTGGTTCAGACTTTGTTGTTATCCGCACATAGTAGAAATAAATGAATACAACGTCCAAGGATTTACTTGCTTGGCCAGAAACGCGCACGAACCCAGGCCAACGCAAAAAATACAATCAACAATCCCAGGCCAATAATCAGGCGCGGATCGGGAATTACCCATTGCGGAGTCATCGGAATCAGATTGGTTCTGGCCCCCATGAGTTTATAGGCGGATTGCTCTCCATACTCGGGATCGGCCATCAATCGGAAAAAACCACGACGATTCGGATAGCGAGCAAAGCCAACCCGATTCCATCGGGTATTGGCCTCGGCATCATCGGCACGAGCCACATTGCGGGGTAAATTAACCTCCCCCCAGGCCACCGGATAACCACCCTGCCCCAGAAGAATTTCTTTGGTACCCAATTCATAGGTGTAGTTGGACTGTTTCGGTGTACCCTGAAAGCTTTTGATGGTTCCGGGGTATTGTAGAATTTCATCGCGGTAGCGCATCATATTGAGCATCATAAATTCCTTGCCATCATCCGCATAACCCCACTCTTTCAAGGAAGTCATCATGTAGGACTTCATGGGCTCGGGCCATTGCAAATTTTTGTCGATGACTTGCAGGTATTCATCCACTTCGGCTCGAGTCATTTTACCGCCACTCCAGTTTCCCCAGAATGCCAATGCCGCAACGAAAACCGCCGAACAAAGCAGGCCGCTGATGATTTCAAATTTAAATTGTTTCATTTTTTATCTCCTCTGTGTGTACTCACTCGACGGCGATATAAGTCAGCTTATCGAGGCCCAACCAGTAAAAGTCGCGCCCCCAACCCGGAGCCGGAAAACACGCGGACTGCCAATAATTATTCATGGGCACCCGCGCTTTTTCGCGGCCAGTCTCTATATCCAACACCACACTGTGTTCGCCTTCACGCAAACCCTTGATCGATTTCAAACTTTGGTAATCGGCGGTAACCACTTCACCGCTATCGGCGTAGTAGATGGTGTGACCACCAATCCCAAAACCCTCCCGACGCCAAATTTCTATGAGGGAGCGCGATTGCGGATCAAACTGCCAGGCCTTTAAAAACGCATTGGCCGAATCGTAGGCCAATAAAATATTGCGTTTGCTACAAAACAGTGGCGGATTGGTGACGGAACCATGAGATAAGCCGCATACCGGGGTAATGTCGTAGTCGTCACTGTTGTGCTGACTCACCCGGATAACATTATTGGGGGTTGGATTGACTCCGGCATTTAACATCGACAGGGACGTCTCACCCATGCGGTGCTTGCCGTTGTCCATAAACCAGAGCTGTTCACCGGCGACTACCGGATCCCAACCGTATTGCTGGGTACTGCCACCGACATAGTTCAACGACCAGTCTTTATCCAGAACCAGCTCATTTTTATCGGCCTCAAAGTGATAGCGATAAATGGTGGTAATGCCGGTGACATAGACGCAATTTCCGGACGCACTCAACCGCGAAATGGACGGCTCCGGCATCAGTTCATCGGCGCAGACCGGCTGCATGGTATCGGGATCCATAACCGTCAAATATGACTGTTCCTCAGAAGTGATGGGCTTGGTAACAAGCAAACCGTTATCGAGTACCACATGGGAGTTGTAGGGCAGATTAACCGGTAATTGATAGGAAGCCTGCAGTTCACAGTCTGGATTCAGGCGATGCATATAGCGGCCAAAGGTCACGTACAGATCGCCATTGCGATGCACGCAAAAACCGCCCGGCCACCATTTTCCGCCTTTGAGTTTTACCGACTTCTTAATCGGTTTAAGAGTCTGCGGGTCCAGCTTTTCAACATGGGAAAAACAAGGCAAGCCCAATTTGCTGCGGTAGGTGTCCACGGTCATCAAATAGACTTCGCCCGGATCCCGCAGCACCACCATATTGCCGGTAGACAGACGCCGCGATGCCTTCACCACCAACTTTTCATTCGGCTGAATATTCAGCCCCGGTAAGCCGGTAACAACCTGGGTTCGCTCTGCACCACCGTCTTCACAGGACCAGGGACTTTGATAGTAACCGCTTGTCTGATTTTTTTTTGTGTTTTTCACAGAGAGTTATCCTTTTTTGTTCATTTCACACTAACTCAAAAAAAAAATGGCTAGAGGTCATAGCTGTTCTCAGCAAGGCGAATTGAGCGCAGTTTAGTGTTTCTAAATAAGCGAGATTCAACGCAGCTGAGGGCAGCTATGGCCCTAGCCAGTAGTGGTGCTCCAGCCGCCGGCCCAGGGAATAACCTGCCCTACCATATGTGTGCATTTTTCAGATGCCAGATACAGAGCCAGCTCACCGGTTTCCTCTGCTTCTGCCACCTTGCCCGTGGGGATCTGCGGTAGAAATTTTTCTTTGAAGAAATCGCTTTCGATAAACTCGTCGGGGAAATAGCGCTCGTTTTTGACAAAATTCTGGGCAATGGCATTGAACTGAATATTCTGTGCCGCCACTTCCAAACCCACTGCACGAACAAAGGCGTTCTGTGCGCCCCGTGCAGCACAGTAAGCACTGTAACCTGCAATACCACGCAATGGCGCAGCGCTGGTCATGGCCACAATTTTGCCGTGTCCCTGCTCAATAAAAGCCGGAACCACACTGCGTACGATTCGCATCAAGGGCGTGACCATACCGGAGAACAACGTCTCGATTTCTTCGTCGCCAATAGCAACCACCGATTGCGGGTTAGGGTCTTCAGCAAAGTTGGCTACCAGAACGTCGATTTCGCCCACACGCTGCAACAAGTCATTTATTTGTGCCTGAGTTGTCAGAGCAGAGGTATCGGTAAACACCTCTGCGCCTTCGGCAATAAAAGCGTCGGCAATCGGCTGTCCCATATAGCGATCGACACAGGTCACCAACACTCGCTTTCCGGAAAATCGGTCAGACATACACACCTCCAAACACTCATTTTTGTCGTAATGGTTTTATTTTTTGATCATGTCCCATGGCGTTCCCACAAAGAACGCATGGAATTTTTCGCGCAGACCAATCTCACCTCTGGGCTTTAAGGGCAGTTGCAGCTCTTCAACCAGTCCGGATTCAGTGTGACTGTTAAGCAGCAGTTCACCGAAGGGGGCGAACAACTGATCGACGGACTGACGCTCCGGCTCTGACAGCGATTGATACTGCTGTTCTAGCATCTGCAGGCAATAGCAACGATATTGCACCACCGGCAATTTTTTCAGATGCACCGCATCACAGCTAAAATCAAAACGGGTTTTTCCCTCATCAAAAGCTTTGGCATTGGCCTGCAAGTAAGGCAAATAAATCTGAACAATTTCTTTAAAAATGATGTGCCAGCCAGACGCGCTAAAATCATCGAAATCACCTTTGCCAATCTCAGGATCATTAACAGGTCTTGATGCGCGGCTGCTCCACACCCGGGTCACCCATGCCAGCACCTGGGGAAATTGATCCCGCATAATTTTGGCCGGTACCGGATCACAGAAATAGTGACGAAAAAACGGTCCCATAAAGGCAAAGTCCACCAACGATGGCTTATCGCCCAGCAAAAAAGGCTGATCCTGCAAGATGTCGGTTAAGGCTTGTGCCACCAGGGGATAGTGGTCGTGAATATAACTTTCACTGTTGTTATCCAGGCCGTCGCCCCACATAAAAGTGCGACGCTGGCGATACTTGAACAACTTGCCCGCCAGCGACACCGGCATGGGCCAGTCATTGAATACTTCCCGGCCAATGCGATGACCAAGAAAACCGGCATTGTCATCACTGCGCCAGCGATGGTACATGGCCGAGCGCCAACACCATTCGTCGGCGTAATCTTCTACCAGCTTCGATACAAAGCGCTGCACAGGATCGCCGGGGACAACCTGAACCTGTGGGTACTGCCGCTCAAACCAGTCAATCATCGGAGTCGTGTCTTTCAACCATTCTCCTCGGGCGGTTTTTACCGCAGGCACCTTGCGCATCCCTGTATGGCGATAGATTTCAACGCCCAGAGCGGCATCCATTTCGATGCGATTAAAGGGGATTTGCTTGTAGCGTAAATAGGATTCCCACTTGCCACTGAAATACGAGACATCGGCCAGATACACATCAAAGGGCTCGTGGTTTTTTATGTTGGGCTCATGGCTGTTTATATCAGGCTCATGGCTGTTTACGCTGTTCTCATGGCTGCTTTTGGTAGGCTCATAGCTGCTTTTGGTAGGCTCATGGCTGTTCATAATTTGCTCCTGAAAAAATCAGCTCCGGGACTTTCAAGTTTCCGTAACCACTTAAACTCTTTTGTCACCTCAGGCTTTGCGGGCCAGAGACCAGAGCTGCACAACAACAGACAACAAGTAGAAAATAATAAAAACTGCAGCCAACAACACCGGGATATTGGGCATTGGATTAAACAGCAGGCCATGGGGCTGCGAAGGTACCAGAGCGATATCGCGCATGGATGCCATTTTATAGATCATGATGTCTTTGTAGCTGTCACTGGACACCATGTTGAAAAAATCACGACGACTGCTGTAGCGGAAGATACCCACTTCACCCCAGTGATCCGCAGCACCGGAGACACCGAGATTCAGAGCATTGGGCAGAGTACTGCTGAGATAGGCGGTGTGGCTGGCATTCCCCAGCAACTCCATAAACAATTTTTCATTGTAGAGTCGGTCGGCCTCCTGCACATCGACACCCTCAACACCGGCAATGCCCTCGCGAAAAACCGCCTGTTCACGCCACCGCATCAGATTGATCATATAGAAAGGTTTGCCATCGTCCGTTTCGGCAAAGTGGCGCAACTCGGCCAGACTTTGCTTAAGACTGGCTTCCGGTTCACCGTCTGGAATACCCACTTCCATCATATGGCGAGTAAAGAGGCTTAAATAACGGTCTACTTCTGCCTCGGTAAGAGGCTGAACTGGTCCGCAGTAGCGCCAGGCCACACCACCCCAGACAGCCACCAGGCAGACTGCGATAAAGGCATTCACTAACAGTTTGGGCTGGCTCATAGTCTTTCCTCTGTACCGCTTTTTGTTATTTGTGCGGTAAAGATTAAGACCCAAGGCCAAAAAGGTCTGGTGCTGAAATCGTTAATTATGGTGAAATTGCGACATTAAAATCAGTCATCAAAGACCAAGCATCACTCTGACTGACTATCCCCCCAGCAAGCGGCTGCGGTATTGCCCCGGTGGCTCGCCCTGCCAGCTTTTGAATGCCTTGCTGAAGTTACTTTGATCCTGAAAACCCAGCAAAAAAGCGGTTTCGATCAAGGTCATATTCGGATCCTGCAAATAGTGACAGGCAAGATCCAGTCGCTGTTGCTGCAACAATTCACCAAAACTGGTACCGAGGGTTTTTAAACGTCGCTGCAGATGTCGAGCGGACATATTCAGCAAGCAGGCTATCTCTTCCTGGGAAGGTGGCCCATCGCTGAGGCGATCAACGATCATTTTGCAGACCCGGCCAATCAGATTATCTTCACTTAAACGCGCTACCTCAGCCAGCGCCTGTTGTTCACACAAACGTGCCAGCGACGGATCCCAATAGGGGTTTTGCTGTTGCGCCCTGTCCCAGTCAAGCTCCAGACTGTATTCGCCGAAACCAAAAGTCACAGGGAACGAACAGAGTTTTTGCACATAGTCTTTTAACTCCGACTCCGGCTCCTCTCTGCCAAAGCACAAGCAGCGGACTACGGAAGCATCAGTGACACCGGATTCAATCAAGTTAAAAATAATCAGAAACGCCGGATCCATGGCACCCGGATTGTGTAATACCGGATCCTGCACATCGAAACGCAGAAAAAGCGAATTGTCCTGTCGTTCAAGAACAATATCCACCGCCTCACAAATGAGTGGAATCAAACGACTCAATCGCTGCAGGGCTTCGTACAATGTGCGGCTGGCCATCATGGCAACAGCCAGAGCTCCGCCCTGTAAAGGGCCCGCATAACGAGCGATTTCAATACCAATAAAAGGTTTTCCAGTGGCTTGTGCTGCCGCTTCCCACAGAGGTGCGGCATTGGCCAAAAGAAGACGTGCGCCGGGGATGTAGACCTGACGAATATCCACACCTGTGAGAGCCAGAATCGCCTTGGCATCATGGCCTTCACGCTGTAAATATTCGACCAGAGGCCGCAACCAGATTGCCAAAACGGTGGGCTGATTATTATTCTTTTGCGTATTCATTCGCTCTGCAGTTTGTTACCTGAGTTCTTTATTCAAGCAGAGACATTCAGGAAAAACAAAAAAGCCACAGAACCTGTCTGTGGCTTTTCATTAATTACCGAGAGGAAATTCAAGCGACCACTTCATCTTTTTTGGTCGAAGATTTGTTCTCGGTCACTTTTTTAGCCGCCTGTTTTTTTGCCGGTTTTCTGGCAACTTTTTTGGCTGATTTTTTTGCCGCAAACGTCTGGGTGTTGAACGCCGCCATATCCGGCTCCTGCATTTCCTTCACCCACTGGCCCCAGGTGTATGGCCACAGGATGGGATCGCCATCGCCATCGAGGTACCAACTCTGACAACCGCCGGTCCAGGCGGTATTGGCCATGCCCTCTTTGATGTACGCCATAAATTCGTCAATGGCTTCGGGTTTGGCCTCCAGCGCATCGTATTCACCCTGACGCCAGCGGCCAATCAGTTTGAGAATGTAATCGGTTTGCACTTCACTCATGGCAATCACAGAAAAGTTACCGATGGGCGTATTGGGGCCAAGCATCAAAAAGAAGTTGGGGTAATTCTCCATATTTACCGAGCGATAGGCTTTGATCTTTTTCTTCCAGGCCTCGTCAATGTGCAGACCATCACGGCCCACCATATTCATCGGGCGCATATAGGCGGTCGGCTTAAACCCGGTGGACAATACAATCACATCCAGCTCATGTTCAACGCCATCTTTGGTGACAATGCCTTTGTCTGTAATGCTTTCAATACCATCGGTAACCAGATGGGCATTGGGCTTTTGAATGGCATCCAAAAAGGTATTATTGATGATCAGGCGCTTACAACCGACTTTATAATCCGGTGTCAGTTTTTTGCGCAGCTCCGGATCCTTAACCTGTTTTTTCAGGTTACGCTTGACCCATTTCTCCATCACCATACCCTGCACCTTACCCTCACCGGTAACCGCTTTGGTAAAGAACTGCTCAAGGAACGCGATGCCGAAACGGTTAAAGGCGCGCTGCAAAGCCGGACTCTTGCGCATCAATTTTTTATGGGTCTCAGAAAACTTGCGATCTTTCAGCGGCAGAATCCACTGAGGGGTGCGCTGGAACACCGACACCTCGGCCCCGCCATTGATGAGTTCGGGAATGAACTGGGCCGCGGTGGAACCATTGCCAATTACCCCAACGCGCTTACCCTTCATATCGATGGAGTGATTCCATTCAGCCGAGTGGAACATGGTGCCCTTGAAACTGTCGATACCCTCGATATCAGGTCTGGCCGGATGGTGCAGAATGCCGGTCGCCGCCACCACAAAATCGGCAATGATGGTGTCGCCCTTGCTGGTTTTTACCGTCCACTTGCCTTCATCGTAAACCGCATCGGTCACAGACTCATTAAAGCGCACACTCTGGGTCACACCATACTTGTCGGCCACCATCTGGAAGTACTGCTGGATTTCGTCACCGCGGGCAAACAGGTGGCTCCAATTGGGATTCGGCTCAAACTTGTAGGTGTAGCTGTAGGAAGGTACATCACAGGCGACACCGGGGTAGGTATTTTCACGCCAGGTGCCGCCGACTTTATCGGCCTTTTCCAGAATAATGACATCGTTAATGCCCGCTTCACGCAGCTTGATGGTCATCAGAATACCGGTCATTCCGGCGCCAATTACCACTACCTTGGGGTTTCTCAGTTGTTGAGCCATGTTCAGCCTCTTATCTTTGTATTCTTTGGATTTCATTTGTTGGCTTCAGCCAGTAAATCCAGTCTAAGAGAATAAAAAACTGTTCAGAATGTGGTCAGGGGCCATAGATTTGTGAATTTCGGCCAACTGCATTAACCTTATCAGCAAATAATAATGACGCATCTACGGCCCTCGCCATGAATCACAAATCGCCGCCCATATCCCATCACATCAAAGGCATCAGTCCGGTTCTGTCGGTAATGCAATCCATGGGGCTGGATTCGGAAGCCTGTCTGGACAATACCGGCATCTCCCAAACCATGCTGTCTGATCCTGAGGCCGGTATAACTCTGGAGCAGGAATTTCAGTTTTACCGTAACATTCTGACGATCAGTGACGACCCACTGATCGGCCTGAAACTCGGTGAAATCTTCCGGCCTGAAGCTTATGGCCTGTATGGCTACGCCATACTCAGTGCCAAAACCCTGAGAGAATCTCTGCAACTGGCGGCCGAAATGGGCACCCTGAATTTCAGCCACTACCGCTTTCTGATTCAGGAAGACAACAACAAGACTTATATCGCTTTTACTCCACAGTACGCCCTGCCCCCCGACCTGATTCAAATTTACAGCGACCGTGACATTCAGGCCGCCATTACTGCTAGCCAGTACTTGCAGGGTATTGCAATCAAACCCCGTTTTGTCTATCTGATCCACAACGACCTAAGCCAGCTGTCAGCCTATCAGGACTACTTTGAGTGCCCGGTCATTCTCGGACACCATCAAAACGAGCTGCATTTCGACCGGGCTCTGCTGGATACACCATTACCCAAGCACGATATGGAGACCTCTCGCTACTTCCAGGATCAATGTCAGCTTTTACTGGAAAAGCTGGGCGGTAAAAGCTCACTGATTGAATCGGTTCGGGAACTGTTGATTGCCTCTCCCGGGCAGTTCCCATCCATTGAGGATGTCGCCGCCAAGCTCAATTATTCCGTCAGAAGTCTGAGAAGACATTTGGATGGCGAGGGCAGCAGCTACCGCCAGCTGCTTAATGAGATTCGCAATCAGCTGGCCCAGGAATATTTGGCGACCAACATGTCCATAGAACAGATTGCCGAATTACTGGGTTATACGGAGCCGGGAAATTTTTCTCATGCGTTCAAACGCTGGCATGGCCTGTCTCCAAAACAGTATCGCCAGAAAAATCTCAGCAATTAGACACAGCCATAGCGATAATTTTTACCGCAACAGTATCTGCAAACGATGATAACTCAGACCATCAACAATCTGCATTTGGCATCATTGAACTGACGGTCGGCTATAGTGTCGGAGCGCTTAACCAACCACGCCAGCCAATCGTCATGATATGAAGCCCAATATTCGCCCATTTATGCCCTGCTCCGGCTGGCTCCCTGAATACAGCCGTCAGTTATTACTGAAGGACACCATTGCCTCTGCCAGCATCAGTGCCCTGATGATCCCTCAAGCCATGGCCTATGCGATGCTGGCCGGCTTACCCCCGCAACTGGGCCTTTATGCCTGTATTTTGCCGCTGCTGGCCTACAGCTTCTGGGGCAGCAGTGGGGCATTGTCAATCGGGCCTTTTGCCATCACATCGATTATGACGGCCGCTGCCCTGAGTCAGTTGTTCCCACTCGACAGTTACAGCCTCGACGACCGGATTGTGGCAGCCGCGCTGCTGGCACTGCTGAGTGGTTTGTTATTAATCACAGCAGGTGTGCTACGGCTGGGGTTTCTGACCAACTTCATCAGCTTGCCAGTGGTCAGCGGGTTTATTTCTGCCTCGGCTCTGATCATTGCCGCCAGTCAATTCAGCAACATCATCGGTATGCCGACTGTTGATTCGGAGGATTGGCCACACAGTTACGAGCTGAGTCAGGTGCTGGTTACCATCAATCCAATCACACTGGCGGTAAGTGGCATCAGTCTGGCTGGGTTGATTTTGCTACCTCGCTTACTCAAGGCCGGCCTGCCCAAAATCGGCGTCACATCCACCACGACAGCCACTGTGGCGAAATGTTCGCCTCTTGTCGTGCTGGCGATTGCCACCGGGAGCAGTGCCTACTGGGATTGGCATCAGCTTGGTCTGGCGGTAGTGGGCGACATTCCCTCCGGGTTACCGGACATCCGACTGCCAGACTGGCATCACTCAGACTGGTCCGAGTCACTCTGGTCTGAGCTGCTGAAGTCGGCGGCACTGATCAGCATCATCGGTTACATCAGCGCCCTGTCAACGGCTCAGCTGTTTGCGGCCAAGCAACGTCAGCGTATCAACCCCAATCGCGAAGCCGTCAGTCTGGGCGCTGCCAATCTGGCCTCCAGCGTATCCGGGGCCTTTCCCGTAGCAGCGAGCCTGTCCCGCTCGGCGGTCGCGTTTAATGCCGGAGCCGCGACCCCTGCAGCCAGTGCCATCACAGCCATCGCCATTGCACTGGCCACCTGCTTTTTGCCCCCCTATTTTTATCATCTGCCCATTGCCAGCCTGGCGGCACTGATTCTATTGACGGTGACCTCACTGGTGGATATCGACGCCATGCGCCGATGCTGGCACTACAGTCGCAAAGACTTTGCTGCGCTAGCCGCGACCTTTGCCATCACTCTGGCAGGAAGTATTGAACAGGGATTGATTACAGGGATCCTGCTGTCGATAGGCCTGCATCTGTACCGCTCCAGTCACCCCCACAGCGCTGTTATGGGGCTGATTCCCGGCACCCATCACTTTCGCAACATCGAGCGCCACGAGGTAATCACCGATTCCGGGCTGATCATCTACCGAATCGATGCCAGCCTCTATTTTGCCAATACCGCGTTTCTGCAGGATCAGGCCAACCGGTTGGTGGCCCGCTACCCAGAGGCAAAACATCTGTTGCTTGTTTGCTCTGCCATTAACGACATTGATGCCAGTGCGATGGAGGGATTGATCACCCTCAACGATCAGCTCTACAACGCTGGAATTCGTTTGCACTTATCCGAGGTAAAAGGTCCGATCATGGATCGCTTTCAGCACAGCTCCCTGCCGCACAATCTGCACGGAGAGATCTTTCTCGACACCTATGATGCGTGGAGTAAATTAACCGGCAGAGGCAACACACATTGATCTGTCAGAAAAACACATGACGAGAGAGTCTGTTCGACTAACCTATGACTAAATCTGTTTAAGTATTGCGGAAATTCCCATAAACCAAATGCGGTTTTTCACAGTCTATTCGGGCAGTAATTTAGCTTGTTTGCCCGGAGGCAGATCGTCTATAAATATAGAGGTCTGCGACTCACCTATTCAATATTCGCCCAGGGAGGCCACATGTCAGCACGTGAGCAAATCGAGAAACTTCAACAACTGATGCGCGCCTCGATTATTGGCCAGGAAACCGTGGTTCAGCGGCTCGTAATTGCGTTGCTGTGTAACGGCAACGTTCTGGTTGAAGGTTTGCCTGGTCTGGCAAAGACCCGCGCCGTCAAGAGCATGGCCAATAATATGGAAGCGGATTTTAACCGCATCCAATTTACCCCGGATCTGCTGCCCTCAGACGTCACCGGTACCGAGGTCTATCACCAGACCGCTTCCGGTGGTGAATTTCACTTTGAGGCAGGCCCCATTTTCGCCAATCTGGTATTGGCCGATGAAATCAACCGGGCCCCGGCCAAAGTCCAGGCGGCGCTCCTTGAAGCCATGGAAGAGCGTCAGGTTACGGTTGCCGGCACCTCCCATAAATTACCGCCACTGTTTATGGTCATGGCAACGCAAAACCCGGTGGAACAGGAAGGCACCTACCCATTGCCAGAAGCCCAGATGGATCGCTTTATCATGCACGTTCTGATCGAGTACCCACCCGTGGAAGACGAAGTTCTGGTGATTCAACTGGTGCGCAATGAAGAAATTGCCGCGGCCGAGCTGGGTGCTGAGAAGCCGAAAAAGTCAGCCAAAAGCGACAGTGAACTGGTGCCTCAGCAAGCCGTTTTCGATGCCCGCCGAGAAATCGCCGCGGTCAACGTGGCTCCGGCCATGGAACGCTATATGGCCGATCTGGTTTACGCCACCCGCACCCCGGAAGTCTACAGCGAGGAACTGGCCCAGTGGATCGATGTGGGTGCCAGCCCGCGTGCGTCTCTGGCTCTGGATAAAACCAGCCGCGCCCACGCCTGGCTGGCTGGTCGTGATTATGTCGACCCGCAAGACATTCGCGCGATCATTCACGATGTCCTGCGGCATCGCCTGTCCCTGAGCTATGCCGCCGTCGGCCAGGGAGTTTCTGCCGACAAGGTGATCGATACCATTGTTGAATTGGTTGCGCTGCCCTGAATACCTCAGGCATGAATAGCCACCATTAACCGAATCAATCAGGACTATCCCATGCGTGATTATGCTGCCAGAGGCCGCAGCGGAGTTCCGGAAGCCCCTCACACTCAAGAGGCAACCGACACTCGCATCCATGTCGACCAGACTCACCTGATGAGCCTGGAAGGTCAGGCGCGTCGCATGACCTTGTTACCGAGGCAACCGGCCCACAGTATTCTTAATGGTCGTCATGCTTCCCGCCTGCGAGGCCGCGGCCTTAATTTCGAAGAACTGCGTGGCTATCTGCCGGGAGACGATTCACGCACCATCGACTGGAAGGTGACCGCCCGCACCGGCAAACCTCACGTCCGCGTCTACACCGAAGAACGCGATCGCCCCACCCTGCTGGTGGTGGATCAGCGCATGGCGATGTACTTCGGCACCCAACTGAATATGAAGTCCGTGACGGCGGCCGAAGCCGCCACCATTGCCGCCTTTACCACCCTCAATCAGGGCGATCGCATTGGCTGCATCCTGTTCGATGACAACGAATTAGTTGAGCTGCGGCCACTGCAGAGCCGCTCCAATATCGATCGCATGGTCGATGCCATGGCTCGTATGAATTGCGCCATGAACCCCAATGTGATTCCCGGCGACCCCATGCCCCTGAATAAGCCTCTGGAAGCGGCAGCACGGATTGCCAAAAGCAACCATCTGGTGATGGTTGTCAGTGATTTTGACGATATTGATGACCAGACCGAGCAACTGCTGACCGGAATCGCCCAACACAACGATTTACTGCTGTTTCTGGTGACCGACCCGGTGGCCCACTCACTTGCCGAAGACTGGAATGTGGTGATCTCCGACGGCGAGCTGCAGAGCCTGCTCAACACCACAGATCCGGTCAAACGCGCCGCCATTGCAGAGTTCACCGAGGAGCGCCTGGCCTACATTCACGGCTGGCAGGAACGTCTGGGCGTCCCCGTCTTACCACTCAGTGCAGGCCAACCCACCCTGCCCCAGATACAAGCCCTGCTGGGGTATAGGCAACAGCCATGAGCCGCTGCCGATCGCGTTTTCAAATCGGACGTCCAACATGTCGCCGACACGGGCCCGTAATTCGGGACCCGGGGACATGTTGGAC
>NZ_BAABNJ010000002.1:0-265666 GCF_040362265.1 Candidatus Pelagadaptatus aseana | reverse complement strand
CAGCCATGAGCGGTGAAGCAGCAGCCATGAGCGGAGAAGTAACAAAAGCAACAGCCAGCAATGTGGAGCCAGCAACCTCCAGCAATGAGTTTGAAGGTCTGGATCTGGTCGGGCTCAATCAATTGCTCGAACCGATCCCCGAACTGGAGCCCATTTCCCTGTGGCCGCAAACCGAACTCTGGAACTGGATCTTTCTGGTACTCTTCATTCTGATATTGAAATCGGCATTTAACGCCTGGCGTCGCTGGCAAGCCAATGCTTACCGCCGTGCAGCCTGTCAGGAGGCGCTGGCCGCCAACAATGACACCAATACGCTGGCCAGCATTCTGCGCCGTACCGCACTGGCCGCCTACCCACGCACCCAGGTGGCCAGCCTCTATGGGGACGACTGGCTCAAGTTTCTTGATCAACACTGCGCCGACGTCTGTTTTTCAGAAGGACCCGGGCGACAGCTGATCGAAGCACCTTATCGACCTCAATCTTCGACCGCAAACGGTGACAAGCTGACCCAACTGGTGCTCAGCTGGATCAAAGGCCACCACAACACCGCAACCGAGGAGCCAAAGCATGTTTGAATGGTCCTCACTCTGGGTTTTGTTACTGCTGCCACTGCCCTGGATTGTGCATCGCTATTTGCCGCCACACCGGGAAAAGGTCAGGGCTCTGCGCTTTCCGTTTTTCAAACAACTGGCAGCGGCCAGCGGCTCCACGCCGCGCAAGGGCGCCGTAGTGCTGCAACACGGCCGAGTTGAAATTCTTCTCGCCTCCGTGATCTGGGTGCTGTTATTGCTGGCACTGGCCCAACCGGAAAGACTGGGAGAGCCCATAGAGACAACCAAAGCCGCACGGGATGTGATTCTTGCTATCGATATTTCTGGCTCCATGGACGAAACCGATTTTCTCGACAGCAACAATCAACGGATTCAGCGCCTGGCAGCGGTAAAAGACGTCGTCGGTGAATTTATCGAGCAGCGCGACGGTGATCGGGTTGCCCTGATTGTATTCGGCAGCAAGGCTTTTATTCAGTCCCCCTTCACCGAAGATCTGGCCACAGTGCGTGAGCTGCTCGAGGGCACGGAAGTGGGCATGGCCGGGCCTCACACAGTCATAGGGGATGCCATTGGCCTGTCCATTCGCACCTTTGAAGCCAGTGAAGTGGAACAGCGTCTGCTGATCCTGCTCAGCGATGGTGCCGATACCGATAGCCGTATGACACCACTGAATGCCGCCAACATTGCAGCCGATCGTGGCGTCGAGATTTTCACCGTTGCGGTGGGAGATCCCGACGATGATAGCCAGAGCGAAAATCAGGTGGACATTCCCACCCTGAAAGAAATTGCCGCCCGAGCCAATGGCGAATTCTTTTTCGCCGGTGATCAGGAGGCCCTGGAAACCATTTATGCCCGTATTGATGAACTGACACCACGCAAAGTCGAAGTGCTGTCCTATCAACGCCGGGAGAATCTAGCCTACATCCCACTGATGATGGCCACGCTGCTGGTGGTGACCTTTGTCTTCCGCCGTTATTTCCTGCTGCGCAGGAGGATGGCACCATGAATCTGTTGTTGGACAATCTGCAATACTTTCATTTTCTGCGCCCGGGCTGGTTGCTGTTGCTACCTGTGGTTATCTGGCTCTGGCTGCAATTGCGCGCTCTGGCCAATGCCGCTGACAAGCCACCTAAAATGATGGCACCGCATCTGGCTGAGGCGCTAACAGCAGGCGATGATAATCGCCAGCGCTTTCGAGCCATCGACAGCATTGCTCTGGTAGCTCTGCTGCTGACGCTGGCCACTGCCGGACCCACCTGGAGCAAAGTGCCCAATCCACTGGTGGCTCAAACAGCGCCGCTGGTGGCCGTACTGGCAGTTACCGAAAGCATGACGTCAGTCGATGTGCAGCCCAGTCGTCTGGAGCGGGCCCGTCAGAAATTGCTGGACCTGAGTCAATTGCGTTCCGGCGCCCGCACCGCACTGGTGGCTTACGCCGGCACCAGTCATCGGGTCGTTCCCCTGAGCGAAGATCCACAGGTATTGAAGCCCTTTATTGAAGCACTGTCGGTCAAGGTCATGCCAGAGCCGGGCAATAATGCCTCACTGGCACTGAAACAGGCACAGACCATTCTCGACGCCGAAACGGTTCCCGGTGCCATGGTGTTTTTCCTCGACCAGATCAACAGCGCCGATTTACCCGCGTTTGAACGGCACGTAGCCGCCGAGGGACCAAAGATCCTGTTTGTTGCCACCACCAACGATGACAACCAATGGAAGATGCTCAATAACATCGATGGTATAGATGCCATTCGGTTAACGGCTGATGACAGTGATATCAAGGAAGTCGAAGCCCGGGCGGCCTCGGCTTATCGCGAGGCCGTCTCCCGCGATGACAGCCTGCAGTGGCAAGACGAAGGCTGGCTGTTCACCTGGCCGGCGCTGTTGATCACGCTGCTGTATTTTCGCAAGGGCTGGGCCCTGAGCCTTGGCGCTCCCGCCTTGCTGGCCTGCCTGATGTTTACCCCAAGCCAATCTTACGCCGAGGGAATTGCCGACTGGTTTCTGACCCCGGATCAGCAGGGGCGGCTGGCCTACGAAGACGCCCGCTTTGAGGAAGCCGCGCAGAAGTTTCAGGACCCTCTCTGGAAGGGTATGGCACTGTATCAATGGGGCCGTTACGACGACGCGGTCAGCACCCTGAACCGCCTCGATACCAGTGAAGCGGCCTTTATTCAGGGCATGGCCAACCTCGATGGCCGCAAATATCGGCCGGCCATTAACTCTTTCAAGTTAGCGCTCGAGCGCGACCCCAACAATCAGGCCGCCGCCCGTAATATAGAAGTGGCCGAAGCCATTTTGATTTATGTGGAACAGGCACGTCTCGCCGGGGATACCGGCACCGGCTCCGAGGGTGCCGATGAAGTGGTCTACGACAAAGAAGCGGCAGGTGGCACCGAAATGGACCCATCCAAGGTGCCACAGAAAAAAGCCAAAGCCCTGTCAACCGAACAATGGATGCGCAGTGTCGATAGCCGTGCCGAAGAATTTCTGCGCAGTCGCTTTCTGCTGGAGGCCGCAAGGAAAGAGCCATGACATTATTCCGTTTGCTGATCGCAGCATGCCTGTTGCTGTGCACCACCCAGTTAACCCTGGCCGCCTCCGAACCGGCTGTCGTTCGTGCGGATCAGGCGCCGGTTTATCTGAGTCTGGAGCTGTCGCAGGACAAGGTCTTTCCCGGCACCCCCATTACTCTGAACATGACGGTGTTGGTGTCCACCTGGATGCCCAGAGCTCCGCTGTATCCGGATCTTGAGATCAACAATGTCATGCTGCGCTTACCGTCCAATGCCTCACGCAGTTTCGGGGATATTGTTGATGGCGAGCGCTGGAACGGCACCACCCGCAGCTACCTCCTCTACCCCATGGCAGCAGGCCAGTACACACTGCCCAGCAAGCCCATCACCATCACCTACGCGGATCCGCAAACCCGGCAACCTCAGACTATCGTTCTGCAAACACCGGAACTGGACTTTGAAGGCGTACTGCCTCAAACCAGTCCCCAGCTTGAACCCTTTGTCGGTGCCCATAGCCTGACCATGGAGCAAAACTTCAGTGGGCCGGTAGATACGCTCGAAGCACTGGAGGAACACACCTTCCGTGCGGGTGATGCCATCACCCGAACCATTACCGTGCATGTCGATGGTACCTCGCCGGTGTTCCTGCCCCCCATTCAGACCAGAAGGCCTGAAGCGGGTCTCACCGCCTACCCCAAAGAACCCGAATTGCTGGAAGACTACAGCATGATTGAAGGCATCTCTGGTAGCCGCAGTGAAGAGGTCACCTTCACCTTTGAAGAGGGGGGGCGCTATCAGTTACCCGAGATTGAACTGCGCTGGTACAACCTCGACAGCGGAGAAATAGAGTCCGCCAAACTGGAAGCCATCACTCTGGTGGCCCGTCTGACTCTGCTGCAACGGATTAAAAAACACTGGCGCCTGTTATTGGGGCTGGGTCTGGGCCTGGGGTTTCTGGCACTGCTGGGCAAGTGGCTGCTTCCTCCGGTGTGGCAACGACTGGCAGAAACCGGCCAACACCTGAAAAGCTTGTATCTGGACTCAGAACCCTACGCATATCGTCAGGCTCAGGACGCCATCGATCGCCGCGATCTGGGTCTCTGCCTTAAACAGATTGCCATCTGGCGAGGCAAGATCGGGTCGGAGGATCCGGCCAGCAGTCGATCTCTGACCGAGGCACTGACCGCCATTGGCGCCGACACTTATCACCTTGGTACCAACACCGATTCAGGCCCTCTATGGGCACAACTCGAACAGGCACTGAAACAGAGTCGCAGGGACTATCGGCAGCGTCAACGCCACAACAACCGCGAACAACTGCCGCCGTTGAATCCCTGAGAGGCTATCGGATCAATCAAAGTCGTTTGCATAGTCCTTGGGAGGCGGGGTCCAACCTCGCTCACCGGTTTCATGGCGGTCAATGCGGTCGCGCTCCATACCGGTCTTAATCGCCTCTTCCATCTGAATAAACAATTGCTGGTAATCGTTACTGAAGCGGTCTCCATCACTGCCCTCAAGCCACTGCTTGAATAGCTGTGCCGAGGCATCGTGTTCAATCTTTGAAAACGCCTTGCGCTTTTGCTCGACTAAAAATGGATGAACGCCGAGTCCCTTCATCACTCGCCCACCCAATTCCAACGCCGAGAAGTAGGTTTCATTAACCGTGTCATCTGCGCCTGATTGCATCAACTCGTAACTGTGACCTTTATCAAAAGCACGCGCCACAACCTTGATCTCCGGATAGGTTTTTTTGATGTAGTGAACCAGCGTTCTGGCGGCTTCACGGTTGTCAATTGCCACCACAACCATCGATGCCTCCTCAAGACCCGCGGTGTGCAATAACTCGGGCCGGGTGGCATCGCCGAAGAAACTCTTGATGTTGATCTTGCGCAGGTTATCCACCTGAGCCGCTTCATGATCAAGCACCACCGTTTGCACACCATTGGCCACCAACAGACGATTAACAATCTGACCAAAACGGCCAATGCCGGCGATGATGACCTTACCCTGTTCATCAATGGTATCGAAGGCTGTATTGCTCTCAGTTGCGGCAAAGCGAGGCAGCACCAACTTTTCGTAGAGAATAAACAGCAGCGGTGTCAGAAACATCGAAATCGCCACTACGAGCTGTAAAATGGCCATGACGTCCGTAGGAATCACATGGTTCTGGACACTGAAACTCAACAGCACAAAGCCGAATTCTCCCGCCTGCGCCAGACTGAGTGCAAACAACCAGCGGTTGCTGCCTTGGATCTTAAACAGCACCGCCAGTAACCAAAGCACCATGGCCTTACCGACAATGACCGCGAGCGTCAGCAAAACAATCAACGAGACATGCTCGGACAAGACTGAAAAATTGATGCCCGCACCGACGGTGATAAAAAATAACCCGAGCAGCAGTCCCTTGAAGGGCTCTATATTGGATTCCAGCTCATGACGAAATTCACTGTTCGCCAATACCACGCCGGCGAGAAAAGTACCCAGTGCAGGTGACAAGCCAACCAGACTCATCAGCGCAGCAACACCGACCACGATCAGTAAAGCCATGGCCACAAAAATTTCTCGCAAGCCGGAGCCGGCGACATAGCTGAACAGTGGCCGACTGACAAAATGCCCAGCTACAATCACACTCGCAATGCTGGCGATAATCACCAGGGTGTACGCCCAGGTGGGCAGGCCGGCAACCAGACTCAGTTCTGGATGGTGGTGATCGTCCATGGAGGACACACTTTGAGCCGCATCCAGTAATTCCGGCAGCGCCAGCATCGGGATAAACGCCAGCATCGGAATCACGGCAATGTCCTGCATCAGCAACACGGAAAAGGCGTTGCTGCCACCCTCTGTTTTGGTCAAGCCCTTTTCATTGAATGTTTGCAGCACAATGGCTGTGGACGACAGCGAGAAAATCAGCCCGATGGCCAGAGATACCGACAGGGGTTGCTCCAACACCAACCCCAACCCGGTGAACACCAACGTCGTCAGCAGTACTTGCAAGCCTCCCAGCCCCAACAAACGGTGGCGCATTTCCCAAAGCATTTTCGGCTGCAATTCCAGTCCCACGAGGAACAACATCATAACCACACCAAACTCGGCAAAATGCTGAATGGTCACGGTTTCATCACCCACCAAACCAGCCACCGGCCCGATGATGACACCTGCAATCAGGTAACCCAGCACGCTGCCGAGCCCCAATCTTTTTGCCAGCGGCACTGCAATAACCGCGGCAGCCAAATACACCAGAGCCTGCATCAGATAATACGTCATAGGCTATTCCTTCTCCGGCATCATCGGATTAAGCACTGATGAATCAGCATCTCCGCCGAAATCCAAATCGTTGATCGTGGTCAGTGAAGTAACGGTTTGTGGGTCAATGGTGCCTTGATGAAGTCGTTGCAACAGTGCCCGCCAATTTTTTAAATGACTATCCAGACGCTGTTCTTCCCGCGCTGAACGGCTGGCAAACAGAGCAAAGGGCGGCAAGTATTGCATGCCCGTCAGACTGGCGGTTTGCTCAAGCGGTTGCAGTAATTCTCGTACGGTAAAGTGGTTATATCCCTGAGCGCGATAGGCCTGTTCCTTACCGCCGGCGGACAAGGCGCAAAGAAAAGTCTTACCACGCAGAGCCGTACCTTCATGACCATAGGCAAAGCCATATTCGAGAACCAGGTCTTGCCATTCTTTCAAAATGGCCGGTGTTGAATACCAATAGAACGGAAATTGAAAAATAATAACGTCGTGATCGCGCAGCCGCTGCTGCTCTTTCTCAATGTCGATGTCAAAATTCGGATATTCTGCGTACAGGTCCACCGCGGTGACATACGGACATTGACACGCGGCCTCAAACAACGGGCGATTGACTTCTGAGCGGTGCTGGGAGGGGTGCGCAAACAGCAGCAGAATCCGCTGCTTATCTGACGCTCTGACTGATGCGGTGCCCGCCTGTGACTCGGCACCAGACGAATGGGACGTCGCGGCCATAAGCTGTCCATCTCTTGGGTATGATCAAGACAGCATAGTTGGCTCTTTGGGGATTTTCCTACCCCTGAAATTATCGCCCTCTGTCTTTTTTATTCTTCTTTTTCGCCTTGTGCTCAAAGTGCTGCTTAAGGCGGCGCTTCTTGGCAATCTGGCGATCAGACAACTGGTTTTTACGGCCCGCATAGGGGTTATCAGAGCCCTTGAACTGAATTCTGACCGGGGTGCCATGCAAATCCAGCGCACGGCGGAAGGTTTTCTCCAGATAGCGAACGTAGTGCGCAGGCACCTTATCCACCTGGTTGCCATGAACCACAATAATGGGTGGGTTCTGACCGCCGGCATGAGCGTAGCGCAATTTGATGCGATGGCCATTCACCATCGGTGGCTGATGCACTTTCACGGCATCTTCCAGAATGCGGGTCAGATGATTGGTATTGAGCTTGTCAGTGGCGGCGCTGTAGGCCTGTTCGATGGACTCATAGAGGTGACCCACACCGGTACCGTGCAGCGCAGAGATAAAGTGGACGTCGGCAAAATCGACAAACCGCAAACGACGCTCCAGTTGCTCTTTAATTTTTTCCTTCTGCTCGACTTCCAGACCATCCCACTTATTGAGAGCGACCACTAATGCCCGGCCGCTGTCGATCACCTGCCCCATCAAATGCAGATCCTGATCCACGACGCCCTCGCGGGAGTCCATCACCAGCACCACCACATTGGCGTGCTCGATCGCCTGCAGGGTCTTAACAATGGAGAATTTCTCCACGGTTTCTTTGACGTTCTTACGCCGTCTGACACCGGCAGTATCAATGATGGTGTAAGGCTTATCAAAGCGCTCATAATTGATGTAGACACTGTCCCGGGTGGTCCCCGGCATATCGTAGACAATCACCCGCTCTTCACCCAGCAGCCGATTGACCAGAGTCGACTTACCCACATTGGGCCGTCCCACGATGGCCATGCGAATGCCCTTGGCCTGTTCGTGCTCGTCTTCAACGTATTCCGGAAACTCTTCCAGAACCTCTTGCATCAATGATTTAACGCCACGGCCATGAGTTGCTGTGGTCGGGTAGATTTCACCCAATCCCATCTCGTAAAACGGCGCAATGGAGGCATCGTGGTCATTGCCATCAACTTTGTTGGCCACCACATAGGTTTTCTTATTATTGGCTCGCAAATAACGACCAATTTCTTCATCGACCCCGGTCAGGCCCGCGCGACAATCCACCATAAACAGAACAATATCGGCCTCTTCAATGGCCAACAGTGATTGCTTGGCCATGGCTGAATCAATGCCCTGCTCGTCCCCGGTTATACCACCGGTGTCCACCAGCAAAAACTTGCGGTCGAACATGGTCGCTTCACCGTATTTACGATCGCGGGTCAAACCTTCGTAGTCGGCCACAATGGCGTCACGGCTTTTGGTCAAGCGATTAAACAGGGTCGATTTCCCGACATTGGGACGGCCCACTAATGCAATCACAGGTAACATAGGTATTTCTCTCGCTTAACCAAAAAGTTGTTCTTTCTAAATAACGTAACAGTTTAAAACGCCAAGTCATGGCAGTTTTGTTACCGGCCGGCTACCGGATACTGCTTTCTGAGACACGCCGTAAATACATCCGTGTAGGCTCGATTGCCGCATCCATGCGGCAAACGGTCTCAGAAAGCAGCACCCGGCATCCATCCTTGATCTGTGCCACATCTGATATTGGCACAATCTAGGGAGGGTGCCGGGGGGAAGTATTGGAGACCCTCTCCAGCATGGATGCTGGAGTGGAGCTCCCATGGATGGGTTTACGGCGCGTCTCCAATACTTCCCCTCGGTGGCCGACCGGGAATGCTCACTCTCAGCTTTTTATACAAAACCGCTTTAACCAAAAAGTAGTCGTATAAAAACGCCAACGCGAGGCTCACCTTCAGGTCAGCCTCGCGCGGAGTCAATCATGGGGCCAGTAAGCCCCATGGTTGGAATTACTGGACGCTCAGTGCTTCCAGTTCTCCACTGTTTCCATGTACGTACAGGATATTGCCCACTCCCAACATCGGCGAACGGACACCGTCGCCATCTACCTTGCGGCGAGCAACCATCTGACCATCTGACTGGTTCATTACATGAACGTAGCCGGCATAATCCGCTACGGCAACGTAACTGCCAAACGTCTGCGGTGCACCCAGCTCACGACGAGCCAGTTGATCATTTTCCCATACCAGCGCACCACTGGTTGCGTTATAGGCTTTCAGTTTACCATCAGCGTCGGCAACGAAAACGTAGCCCATGCCACCGGCCAGGTTATTGTAGGTAGACTCCGGCTTGGCCCACAGGCCTTTACCGGTATTGCGATTGATGGCAACCAGACGACCCTGATAACTGCCGCTGAAGATGCTGTCGCCAATCAGCAAAGGCGAGCCATCGATATCCACAACCCGCTCCAGTTCGGAACGGCCGCGCGGTATGGCAATACGTTGTTCCCACTGGGCAGTGCCTTCATTGATGTCCAAAGCCACCACCTTGCCGGAGGAAAAGCCGGTGATCACTGAATTGCCCCAGATCAGCGGCGTGGAGGTACCTCTGAGTGTCAGAGCTGGCGTCACACTCTCGTGCATCCACAATTCAGCGCCATCGTTAGCGTTGAGGCCATAGACGCGACCGGACAGGGTCTGTACCACGACCACGGTGCCGTTACCCTGAGGGGGCGCCAGTACTTCACCACCGACCGCTGCCTGCCAACGGGTCTCACCGGTGGCAGAATCGAGCGCAATCACGTTGCCGGCCTGGGTACCAACAACCACCAGATTACCGGCCACACCCGTGCCGCCGGAAACCGGCTGTTCCAGATGGGTTTCCCACAGCTCATCACCGTTGTTGCGATCCAGTGCGGTGATCAGACCATTGGCATCGGATGAAAACACGCTGTCGTTCAATACCGACAGAGCCTGAATGACAAAACCATCACCGGTTCCAGCGCCCACATCTTCGGACCACAGGGCATCCAAATCCATTTCATTTTCGATATCCACCAGCTCGGCGGGTTCCAGGTCGACACTGTCATTTGAGGAACACGCCACCAACAGGGTGGATAACAGCAGCACGTATAACGGCTTCATTTATTATTCTCCGGCTTCGTTATTTTCTTGTTGGGAATCTTCATTGATTGCTTCAGAAGCTTCGACCACAACACTCGCGGTTTTCAGGTCATCGAGCTTCATTGACAACAGGGCAAACCTTGAGCGATCGGCCTCAGTCATGCTCTGCTGAGCCAGCTCATAGGCCGCTCTGGCCTGTTGGGTATCACCCTTGGCCAGCAAAATGTCTCCGCGACTTTCGGCGAACAGCGATTTGAACGCACCGCTGTCACTGTCAGCAACCAGAGCCAGAGCTGCATCGTAATCCTGCTGCGCCAGCAAAACTCTGGCCAGACGATTTTTAGCCAGACGAGTCAGACTGCCATCGACATTGCGCTCAATAACCCATTGCAATTCTGCAGCCGCCTTACCCAGCTCGTCTTTCTCTACGGCCATTTTGGCCAGAAACAAAGCGGCCTGAGAGGCGTACAGGCTGTTCTCATGATCCGCTTTCAGGCCTTCGGACAGGTGCACAACCGTGGCACGCTTCTCCTCCGACAACGGCTGGCCCGGAGCAACCTCCAATGCCTCCATGATGTCCTGATAGGAGTTAGAGGCAATTTCAGCCTGACGCTGTTGATTGGCCTCCCAACCCTGCCAGCCAAAATAACCGGCCACAACCACGGCAACGCCCACCACTGTGGATTTTCCGTTTTCATTCCACCAGCGCTTCAGCGCTTCCAACTGTTCTTCTTCGGTAAGGTGAGCAGACACAAACGACTCCTAAATTTTTATTGTGTTCAATCGTTACAAATATGATTTCAAGCTTGCAGCGCCTTGGCCACATCTTCAATCGCCAGAGTTTCCTGCGGGCGATCAACGCGCAAAGGTTTCAGGGTAACCATGCCCTGTGAGGCCTCGTCTTCACCAATGATCAAAGCGTATTCGGCGCCACTGCGGTCGGCTTTTTTCATTTGGCTTTTGAAACTGCCACCGCCACAATGATTCATCACTCTCAGGTGTGGCAGTTGATCACGAATCAACTCTCCCAACTGGTAGGCATCCTCCATCACATCGCCAACTGCAAGAATGTAGACATCAACCGATTGGTTCAGGCCCTCAGGGATGGCTTCAAGCTCCTGCAACAACAGGATCAAGCGCTCAACGCCCATGGCAAAACCCACCGCCGGTGTTGCGCGACCACCCAACTGCTCTACCAGACCGTCGTAACGGCCACCGGCACAGACAGTCCCCTGAGCACCCAGTTTGTCAGTAACCCATTCAAAAACGGTCTTACCGTAATAATCAAGACCGCGCACCAGTCGAGGATTGATTTCATACTGTATGCCAGCACTGTCGAGCAGTGCCTTGAGCTTGTCAAAGTGCTCGCGGGAATCGTCATCGAGGAAATCGTGCAGCGCCGGAGCATCATTCAACAGCGCCTGGGTGTCCTGATTTTTGCTGTCGAGAATACGCAGTGGGTTGCTGTCGAGACGGCGTTGACTGTCTTCATCCAGCTGCTCTTTGCGCTCCGACAAATAACTGACCAGAGCCTCCTTGTAGCGGGCTCGGGCGTCGGCGGTTCCCAGAGAATTCAGCTGCAGGGTCACAGCATCACTGATACCCAGTTGCTTCCACAAGCGGGCACTGATCATCAACAGCTCCGCATCAATATCCGGCCCATCCATGCCAAAGGTTTCAACCCCGATCTGGTGGAACTGGCGCAGTCGACCTTTCTGGGGGCGTTCATAGCGGAACATCGGCCCCTGATACCACAATCGCTGGGTCTGGTTATACAACAAACCATGCTGCTCACAGGCACGAACACAGCAGGCGGTCCCCTCGGGACGCAGGGTAACACTGTCACCGTTGCGATCATCGAAGGTGTACATTTCCTTTTCAACAATGTCGGTCACTTCACCGATAGAGCGCTTGAACAGCTCGGTGGGTTCCAGAATCGGGAAACGGATTTCCTGATAGCCATAGTTTTGCAAAACGTCGGCTACGGTAGCTTCAAGGTACTGCCATGCGGCTGAATCGCCGGGCAACAGATCGTTCATGCCACGAATGGCTTGTAGCTTTTTCAAGGTCGTTCCTAAACTAGCTTCTTACAAATTCGGTTTCAGGATTGCTTGGCAATCAGGTCTTTCTCGGCTTCGGCTTTGGCCTCGGCCTTGTCGCGAATCAGGCGCTCGAGATTGTCCACCAGATTGTCCTGTTGCAACTTCTGGTTCGGTTCGCCATCCACGTAAATCAGATTATTGGGGGTACCACCGGCCAGACCGATATCGGCCTCTTTGGCTTCACCCGGGCCATTCACCACACACCCAATCACCGCCACATCCATCGGCGTGGTAATGTCTTCGAGGCGGGTCTCCAGCTCATTCATGGTCTTGATGACATCAAAATTCTGGCGAGAGCAACTGGGGCAAGCAATAAAGTTGATGCCCTTGCTGCGCAATTTAAGACTCTTGAGCAAATCCCAGCCTACTTTGACCTCTTCAACGGGGTCCGCTGCCAGCGAGATACGCAAGGTATCACCAATGCCATCGAGTAATAAAGCGCCCAGTCCCACAGCCGATTTCACGGTACCGGCTCGCAACCCTCCCGCCTCGGTTATACCCAGATGCAGAGGCTGCTCAATCTGACCGGCCAGCTGGCGGTAGGCCTCTACCGCCATAAACACATCGGAGGCTTTAACACTGACTTTGAAATCCTGAAAATCGTAGGAGTCCAGAATATCCACATGACGCAGCGCCGACTCCACCAGCGCCGCAGGCGTTGGCTCGCCATATTTTTTCTGCAGGTCTTTTTCCAGAGAGCCTGCATTAACACCGATACGAATCGGAATGTTCATATCCCGCGCCTTGTCCACCACCGCGCGAATGCGCTTTTCCCGGCCGATATTACCCGGATTGATGCGCAGACAATCCACGCCCAGGTCCGCCACTCTTAAGGCGATGCGGTAATCGAAATGGATATCCGCCACCAGCGGTACATCCACCTGCTTGCGGATTTCGCCAAAGGCCTCGGCAGCCTCCATGGAAGGCACGGACACCCTCACAATGTCGGCACCGGCATCCTGAATGCGTTTAATCTGGCCAACGGTAGCGGCGACATCGGTGGTTTCCGTGTTGGTCATACTCTGAACGGAAATGGGAGCATCGCCGCCTACGGCAACATCGCCCACCATGATCTGGCGAGATTTACGCCGCTTGATTGGGGATTCAAAGTGCATGAAAAGTGCCTGTCTATACTGCTTAATCTGTCAATATATTGCGGGCGGTGAGAATCACTCAATCACCGTCCTCAAAGTTTTTCGAAAGCCATTGGGCTGAAGTGTGAAGGGCTTACCGTTAAACAGAACCTGTGCCGCTCGCACGTTACCCATCATCACTGCAAATGGGGCTTTTCCCGCAGCCTCAAAACGGTCACCCGCCTGATAGAGATCCGCGGCCAGCACATCGCCATTGGCATCCGTAATTTCCAGCCAGCACTCGTCACTGAAGTTCAGCACCAGTGTATCCATGGCCGGGCTCTGCTGCTCCTGAGAGCTGCCAGCATCCTGTTGCTGAGACTGAACCGCTTGCTCATCAGTTGCAATAGCATCTACAACGTTTGAGGTTACCTCTTCAACCGCAGAAGATACCGCTTCCTCTGCTTTGATGTCCTGTGTGGCATTAGCTTGCTGACTCGACTGGGAGCCATTATCTGCTTCAGCATCATCGGCAGTTTGTGTGTTCTCTGAATCAGGTTCTGGCACTGCAACCGTTGGTTTCACTTCCTGTGCAGGCAGAATTTTGGCTTCGGAAAGCGTCGATTGTGGCTCATCTCCGGAACCAAACAACCATACCGCCAAAGCCCAGATAACCAGCACCGCAACACCGATCTTCAAGCCCTGTTTAAAGGGAAACCTGCCACCGAGTTTTTCAGACTCGGATTCAGCCGCTTCGTTATTGGGGGCCTGCTGCTGGTGCTGCTGGAAAGCGTCCAATAGCGTATCGGTATCTACTTCAACCAAACGGCTGTAGGAGCGGAGGTAACCAACAACATAGGGGGTATCCGGTAAATTGTGATACTCATCCGCTTCCAGAGCCCTGATATAAGTCACCGTAATTTTCAGATGCTCGGCCACCTGCTCTTCGGTCATTTCGGCGGCCTGACGGGCCTGTTTCAGATTCTGGCCCGGGGTCATACTGTTGTTGTCGCTTGTTACATCCATTTCCATTAAGGGTAAAGCCTGCTGTTGTACTATTTAATCGTTGTTATTCTGTAATGGTTTTACTGTATTCCAGATACTCTTTCGAGTACGGGTACATATTTTTCAAAGCCAGTGCGGCACTGGCCTCCTGATCTTTGTTACCAAAAATTCGCTCCAGGCGAACCTTCAGCCACAAGCTGGCCGCCGAAGGGCGCCCGCGTTTGTATTTATTGTACTGATCCAGATAAAACTTTGATGACGGGTAATCCTTTCGCTCAAACAGGATCTCAGCAAGTTCGATATGGGCTCGGTATTGGCGAGGATTGAGACCTACGGCCTGACGAAGCGAATCGACCGCATCGTCCTCTTTACCCAGCTTCAACTGGGAGCGTCCCAGGTTCACCAACGCCATATCGCGCCGGGTATAGGTAAAATCGGAAACCACTTTTTTCAGGTGCTTTTCAGCCTCGGCGTATTCCGCCTTTTGGTAGAGAAACGAGGCATAGTTATTGCGCGCCTGGGCATTGTCCGGATCGAGCATCAAGGCTTTGCGGAAATGCTCGTCGGCTTTATCCATGTCGTTATCGAGCTGATAGACGTAAGCCATGCCATTGTAGGCTCCGGCCGATGAACTGTTGATACTCATGGCTTTGAGAAAGTGACGCCGGGCAGATTCTTTGTCGTTGTTGCGCAAATAGGCGAAACCCGCATCCACATGAGATTGCTCAGCCTTCTTTTCATCCACGGGATCTTTGGTGCTCTCCATGGTGGTGACACAACCCGACAGGGCAAAGACCATCACTAACGCAGTCAACAAAGAAGGTTTCATATCAGCGGCTACCTCTTGAGTCCTTAAGGGGATTATCCTGAATCAGGAGGGAATAATACGCACAGGCTCGGCAGTTTGGTACTGCTTTTGTTGTTGCTGATTGCGATAGCGCTCGCTGCGACGGGTGCGATCGTTGACCGCTCCGGCCAACTGGCCACAAGCGGCATCAATATCATCACCGCGGGTGGTTCTCACTGTAGTGGTGTAACCGGCCCGGATCAGAATATCCTGAAAGTTACGCAGGGCATTGTTACTGACGCGCTCGTAATCCGATTGCGAGAAGGGATTGAACGGTATCAAGTTGATTTTAACCGGTATGTCTTTCAGCAATTCCGCCAATTCATGGGCGTGGTGGGGACGGTCATTGACCTCACGAATGAGGGTGTATTCGATGGTCATTTTACGGCGATTGTCCGGCAGGCCCTCGATATAGCGCTTGGCGGAATCCAGCAGCATGGCAATGGGGTACTTTTTATTGATGGGCACCAGCTCATTGCGCAACTCATCGTTGGGCGCGTGCAGCGACACCGCCAGACAGGCATCGGTGTACTGTCCGAGACGATCCAGTTCCGGCACCACACCCGAGGTACTCAGGGTAACGCGGCGCTTGGACAGACCGTAACAATTATCGTGCATCATCAGATTCATGGAATCGACGACATTATCGAAGTTCAATAGCGGCTCACCCATGCCCATCATGACCACATTGGTGATGATGCGTGGGCGGTTTTCACCAAATTGACCGTAGGACTTGGCCGTCAGCCAGACCTGGCCAATAATTTCAGCGGCGGTCAGATCGCGGTTAAAACCCTGCTTGCCGGTTGAACAGAAACTGCAATCCAGGGAGCAGCCCACCTGTGAAGACACGCATAAGGTACCGCGGTCGCCATCGGGAATCAGTACGGTTTCCACCGCGCTGCCGCCCTCGACTTTAATCAGTAGCTTACGGGTGCCATCAGCCGAATCCAGTTGTTGGATAACTTCTGGAGGACGGATCTCCGCGATGCGCTTGAGCTTCTCGCGGAGAACCTTGCTGATATTGGTCATATTATCGAAGTCATCCACACCCATCTGGTGGATCCACTTGAGCACCTGGGTGGCACGAAATTTCTTCTCGCCAATGGACTCGAAGAACGCAATCATCTTCTCCTCGGAGAACCCCAGAATATTGGTCTTCTCTGTGGATGTGCCTGCTACTTCGTGGGCCAGTTGCTCAGTCATGATAAATAACCTCTATCGTCTAACGTTACTGTCTCGAATTAACGAGGGCAGATCTCGTCAGCAGAGAAGAAGTAAGCCACTTCACGCTCGGCAGACGCGGCAGAGTCAGAACCGTGCACAGCGTTGGCATCGATGGTTTCAGCGAAGTCAGCGCGGATGGTGCCAGCAGCAGCTTCCTGCGGGTTGGTAGCACCCATCAGGTCACGGTTGGCGGCGATGGCGTTCTCGCCTTCCAGAACCTGAACAACAACAGGACCGGAAGTCATGAAACCAACCAGATCCTTAAAGAAAGGACGCTCTTTGTGCTCAGCGTAGAAACCGCCGGCTTTTTCGTCGTCCAGGTGCAACATTTTCATCGCAACAACATTCAGACCAGCTTTCTCAAAGCGGGCAACGATTTCACCGATAACGTTTTTGCCTACGGCATCGGGCTTGATGATGGACAGGGTGCGTTCTACAGCCATTGTGTACTCCAAAAATAAAAAAACGCCGATTTCCACCGGTATTCCGATGAAAGATCCGCATCAGTTAATAAAACCTTTGATAATGACGCCCCGGCTATTGGAAATGGCCCGGACGCAGATATAAAGCCGGAGAATTATACGCGCTTTTGACTGGGGTTAATACGCCCCCAACATCTGAAACACAGGCAAAACCCGTGCAAAATCGGAAAAAACAAGAAAATTTCGCCAAACAGCCGAAACTCTAGCTCTGGCGAGACAAAGTTTCCTTGGGCAGTTCACCAAACAGGGCTTTATAGTCACGGGAAAATTGACCGAGATGATCAAAACCATACTGACTGGCAACTTCGGTCACCAGTCCCCTTCTTGGTTCTATCTGCAGCAAATTGCGACGCACCTCATTAAGCCGCGCCGAGCGCAGGTACTTCTTGGGCGACACCCCCACATAGCGTTGGAACAGCTGCTGCACATAACGACTGGAAATCCCCCGCCACTCCGCCAGGAAATCCACCGTCAGGGAGCTGTCGAGATGTTCACCAATGTAATTGAGCAGCTGATGCAGGTGCTCGTGATCCTGTCGGCTGCCGCATTCACTGAAAATCGGTAACTTATCAGGCACCAGTTTGGCCACCAGCGGCAGCAACTTATCTTGGTATTGCTCGATCATATGGCAACTGGCTTCAGCGGGATCCCTGTCGTGACTGAGGTATTCCGCCACCGGATGCAGGCAGTCGCGGATTGCCTGGGCTTCCTGTTGTTGCAGGGTCAGAATTCTGGCCTCACCCTGCAACAAATCCACCAACGAGCCGTAACCCAGAGAGTCGAGCCAGTCAGCGGCCATGCAAAAGCTGTATAACAGGCAATTCTTGGGCAGAATCAGATCCACCTGCCCTCCCTGAGGCATGACACAAATCACCTCATCCCTGCAGGGGCGGCCATTGAGAACCACTTCACCCTGACTGCTTTGCTGGGGAAAGAAAAACGAAATCGCGGGTCTTTCGGCCACCAGCTGACCCGACATAATGGCGTTGGTTGAGGAGCGGGCAAAGGTAATATTGTCATTCTGGAATCTCAGACTGACCACTTCCGGCAAACCCGGCTCCAACAGATACGACTTCAGCCTCCAGCCGTATTCAATACCCTTTTCATAGCTTTCATAGCCATTAAAGACGCCGGAAAATCGATCCGGTGAAGAGCAACTGTCACACATAATTTTTTGCCCAAACCCCAATAACCACCAAAAAATAATGGTTATTTAATCACACCACCAGCGCCCCAAACAATGAAAAGCGCGCCACAAAACGGTTCTTAACAGCCAACAGAGAAATAAAGAGTCATTTTTTAACAACATAGAGCAATAAAAACCCTATATAGTCAGGGTATTCGCTTTTTCGATAGTCAGCGGCAAGCCCGATTTGCTAGCCTCGCGACTTAACGCACAAAAAACCTTACAGAAAAAGCGGTCTTGCCATGGAACAGGCCAATAACAATCAATAAAAAAGGTTGCCAGTCCGTTCATGACATTAAAACTGCATTTATTAACCTCTGAGCCCGACAGCCTGTCCGGCGCGATTGAAGACATCTCGCTTGAAGCCGGGTGGACTTTCACGCAAGCAGAGATTGCATTACTGGATTATCGCCAAGCCGAACTTTCCGTGTTCGACGTCATC
This sequence comes from Candidatus Pelagadaptatus aseana, assembly GCF_040362265.1. Lineage (NCBI taxonomy): Bacteria > Pseudomonadati > Pseudomonadota > Gammaproteobacteria > Cellvibrionales > Cellvibrionaceae > Candidatus Pelagadaptatus > Candidatus Pelagadaptatus aseana. The sequence goes on along the minus strand of NZ_BAABNJ010000002.1, from coordinate 247,173 downwards.
CTGTTTGATACCCGGCAGCATTTTGGTCACGCCTTCGCCTGTTATCAGCAACTCATGGCCCGCGGCAAAATTGGCTGCCCCTGTATTTTTGTCAGTGACCAGTACCATCACGCTGAAGCAGAAACCCTGGCGGCCATTTCTGAAACCTACTATCTGGTGAAACCGGACACCCAGGCAGAACTTGCCAGTTACCTCAGCAAATTCACCCGGGCCAAGGGCACCCTGTTTAATCGTTTCAACGCCATGCTGCATGGCGATCTGGGACAACTGCTCGATAAAACCAGCATCATCAGCATCGCCGACACCCGAGGCCGCATCGTTTACGCCAATCAGGAGTTCTGTAACACCAGTGGCTACCAGCTCAAGGAGCTGCTGGGACAGAACCACCGCATACTCAAATCCGGCACCCACGCCGACGACCTCTACCGCGATATGTGGGGCACCATCTCCCGGGGCAACACCTGGCAGGGCAAGGTTTGCAACCGGCGCAAGGACGGCAGCCTGTACTGGGTCAAATCCGAGATCCACCCCATCTGTGATGCCCACAAACGCCCGGTGTTTTACTTCTCCATCCGTCAGGAAATCACTCAGGAAATCGAACTGACCCAGCGACTGGCCAGCAATGAAGAGCATCTGCGTCTGAGTAACGCCTTTGCCAAGGTGGTTTCCTTTGACTGGGATTTTGCCACTAATCAGGTCAAAGTCTCCGATGAAGTGGAAGCCCTTTACGGGCTCAAAGACCACGGCAATCTGATACCACAGGAAACCCTGCAGGCAATGATTCACCCCGAAGATGTGGATGAAGCACTGGCCAAGGTTAATTTCAGCAAGTCCAATGACACCGAATACAAAGTAGAACACCGCATCATCCAGCCCGATGGCGAATCCCGCTGGGTCGCCAAGCGCGCCAAAGTCATCAGTGACGATAACGGTCAACCCGTGCGCATGCTGGGTGTTGTGACTGACATTCAGGATCTGAAAGAAGCGCAGAACCGGGTAGAGAAAGCCAATCAGATTAAAACCGCCTTTTTGACCTCTCTGGCGCATGAGGTGCGCAACCCGCTGAATGCCATTTCCGGCTACGCGCAACTGATTGCCAGCCAGCCCGAGGGGGATTCACAGGATCGAGCCAAGCGCATCGTTGAAATCTGTCACTATGTGATTGAGCTGCTCAGCGAAGTGGACGACCTGTCAAAAATTGAAGCCGGTAAATTTGACCTCGACATCCAAACCATCCATTTGGATACCTTATTGGCCGATTGTCGTCAGGTCATCAACCCGCTACTGGGCAGCATTCGCCTGTTCTGTGACAGCACCGAACTGCATCTGAAAGCCGACCGCCGCTACCTCAAGCAAGTGCTTATTAACCTGCTGAGCAATGCCATCAAATACAATAAAGAAATGGGTCGCATTCTGGTATCGGCCAAGACTCTGGGCAACGGCCTGACTCGCATCGAAATCGAAGATACCGGTATGGGCATCGCCGAGGACGAACTGGATAAAATCTTTATCCCATTCGAGCGACTGGACTGGGAAAAGAGCGAGGTTCAGGGGTTGGGGCTGGGTCTGCCCCTGACCAAGATGCTGATCGAAAAAATGGGCGGCAGCATTGGTGTCGAGAGCCAACCGGGGCTCGGCACACGCATCTGGTTTGAGTTGCCCAGTTGCGACCAGGATATCGAACCACAACCCGAAACCGTCCCCGCCGGGAGCGCACCATCGCAATCCTTTCATTTCGATTCCGGCTCCCGAATCCTGCTGGTGGAAGACAACGAGTTCAACCAGCACTTTATGGCCGAACAGTTGGGACTCTATGGTCTGGATATCCACCACGCCAGCAATGGCCGGGAAGCCCTGAAACTGCTGCAACAGCAGCCGTTTGATCTGATTCTCACCGACTGCAATATGCCCAAGATGGACGGCTTTGAGTTGTCGCGCCGCATTCGCGCCAGCGAAAACGATCGCTTGCGTACCACTCCCATTGTTGCCATCACCGCGCGCAGTTCTAAACGCTCCTATCAGGAATGCCAGGAGGCTGGCATCAACGACATCCTGATCAAACCGATCATGGCTGAAAACCTGCTTCAGAAAATACAGGAAAACCTTCGTCAGAATGAGGTCAAACCTGAACTGAAAACCGAAGGCAAACCCCGGAAACAAAGCACATCGGCAACTGACGTCGGCCATCTGATCGATCAAGAAGTCTTGCATGGTTATATCGGCAACGACAAAAACGCCCAGAAAAAACTGCTGGAGATCTACCGGGATCTGTTTAAAAACGGCACTCTGGAACTGTTCCGCGCCTGGGAAAAGCAGGATTACCCCGCCATCCAGTTTGAGGCCCACAAGCTCGCATCGTCATCACTGGGAGTGGGCGCATCCTCGCTGGCCTGCAGTCTTCGTAAACTGGAAGATAACATCATCGATAACCGCCTCGATGATCTGGGCACTTACATAGAACACATCAAACACCTGCGACCGTTGTTACAGCGTGAGCTGGATGCTTTGATTGACGGCGAAGCTGCGGTTGAACCGGCCTGCGAAAAAATACTGGATCTGGCAAAAGCCTCGCACCTGCGGGTACTGATCATTGATGACGATGAATTTGCCATCAATCACGCCAGTCACCACCTGTCGCGAATCGGTCTCAAGCACATCGACAGTGCCAGCAGCGTGGCTAAGGCCCTCAAGCAAACCACCGGCGGCAAACGCTACGACATACTGCTGTGCGACATCAATATGCCCGGCAGCGATGGCCTGGAACTGATCCGCCTGTTGTCAGCCAACTACTCGGGTGAAGGCATCGTAATTTACAGCGGTGAAAAAGCCCTGATTAATTCAGCCAAAAACCTGATCGCCAGTTATAACATGAGTTTTCTCGGACACCTGGAAAAGCCCTTTGAAAAATCCCAGTTGATCCGGTTGATTCAGAAACGTCTGGAACAACCCCTCAGCTGCAACGTAGAGAACCAAGCCTCCATCACCGACAAAGAGATCAGGGAGGGCATCGACAATGACGCCATCACCCTCGAATATCAGCCCCAGACCAGCACCGACAGCAACCAGATTGTGGCGGTTGAAGCGCTGGCGCGTTTCCGTTGCAGCAATGGTGAAATCATCAGCCCGGGCCAATTTATTCCGCAGATTGAGCGCATGGGGCTCGATTACCGTTTCTCAATCTGCGTTTTTGAAAAAGCGGTAGACCAGCTGGCCCATTGGCTGGGCAATGGCATCGACATCAAGATGGCCGTTAACTTTTCCATGAATGCCATTGAAAATCTGGAGCTGCCGGAGGTACTGGCCAACATTTGCAAACAGCATGATATTGACACCGGACGACTGGTTATCGAAGTCACAGAATCGGAAATTACCAGCAACCCTCAAGTGGCTCTGGAAGTTCTGGGCCGCATGCGTTTGCAGGGTTTTGTTCTGTCCATCGATGACTTCGGCACCGGCTACTCCTCACTGGAAAAACTGCAGATGCTGCCTTTCAGTGAACTCAAGCTCGATCGCAGCTACGTCAGTAACGCCTGTCAGGAAGAAGTCTCCATGGCCATCATGAAATCCAGTATCGAACTGGCCAAACAATTGAATATGACCACCGTTGCCGAAGGCGTTGAAAATGCCGAAGACATGGCTCTGTCACACGAGATCGGGGTCGACATCATTCAGGGGTACCACATTGCCAAGCCCATGAGCGGTGACGCCGTTAGCCACTGGATAGAAGAATTCAAAGACGCGAAACAGCAGAGAGAAACCGAGCATGCATAAAATTCTGGTAGTCGATGACGACCCGTTTTTTCTTGAATTGATTGATTCGGCACTGGCCGACTATGAGATCATCAAGGCCGCTGATTGCGAATCAGCCTTGAGTGCCTATCAGGAGCACCAACCCGCACTGGTATCCCTCGACATTGGCTTGCAGGATTGTGATGGCTACAGCATTTGCCAGAAAATACGGGAACAGGACAAGCACACGCCAATTCTGTTTATGTCCGGCAATAATGATCTGGACAGTCGTCTGCGCGCCTATGGCGAAGGGGGCAATGATTATATTGCCAAGCCCTATCAGAAGGATGAGCTGGCCTGTAAAGTCAACAAGCTGATTGAACGTCATGTCCATCAACAACAGCTGACCAACCAACTGCAAGATCATTCCTCACTGATCAATAACATCCAGCGCGAGTCGGCCAACCTGCAAATCGTCAACCGCTTCATACAATCGAGCATGCACTGCAAGGACGCCGAGACACTTCTGGGGATCTTTTTTGTCGCCCTCAGGGATCTGGGAACCTGTGGCGTACTGATCCTCAACGACCATCCCGAACAACCCCATCACAGTGGCACACCTGCCACCCGGCTGGAATACGAAATTCTCAGTATGAGCGACAAACTGCCGCGCATTCACAGTTTCGGCAAAAACCGCGCCGTCTTTAACTGGCAGAGAACCACCCTGTTGGTCCGGGAATTAAATTCGTTGATCGATGTACTGGCCATTCTGATGGACGCATTGGACATGGTGCTGTCGGCCATTGAAACGGAAAACGGCCTGGTGGAAGAAATTGCACAACTGGAAGCGGCCAACAGCGAATGCCACAACGAAGTGGAAGCATTGATTCAGGACATGAGTCTGAGTCTGCAGGATGCCATGATCACTTTGGGTCTGGTTTCCGATCTGGGTGCCGACGAAGAAAAGATGATCAATGACACCATTCACGACTACAGCCATAAGATCCAATCAAAGCTGATCGCTCAGACCGAACAAAGCCTCAAGGTGAAACACCTGATCGACCAACTGCGAACCCCCTCTGAAGAAATCCAGCAGATGCTGGCACAGGCCCAAACAGACAATGACAACAGCGATGCCGTCGAGCTTTTCTGATGGGTAATCCCGACATTCAGAGCGGCGCGATGGCTACTCTGAATGTCAGCTGGAACTGTCTGAAGTGTTACTCAGACATCGAAGGTTTTACCAGGCTTTATAGGGCAGGAACTTACCGTTCAAAGTAAGAATCACACGATCACCTTTTGGATCTTCCTGCTTATCGACGTCCATAGTGAAATCGATAGCACTCATAATACCGTCACCAAACTTTTCCTGAATCACTTCTTTTAAAGTGTCGCCGTAAACGCCAACCACTTCGTAAAGACGATAGATCAGTGGATCCTGTGGTACTTCTTTGTCCCAGGTTTTGGTTGGGAACGCCATCAATGCGGCTTTTGCCCCTTCCGGGAGATCGAGGAATTTACATAACTTGGTAGCAGGCTCTTCGGGCATGGAATTCATACCCAGGCAAGCGGAGGTAACCCATACGGTCCCCATTTCGATTTCATTGGCAATGGCTTCCCAACTCAATCCTCTGGCCTGTTTTTCAAGAATGATTTTTTCAGTAACGTCGAGTTTATTCATAGCATTTCTCCTGAATCGCTAGTGTGGTTTGAATCTCTTGTATTTTTAAAACCATTACATCTCAAGTTCTGTTGCAGTCATTAAATCCTGTTTTCAGTCAGCGCCAGTAAAGCAAAGCCGCAATAATCATACTCAACATCAAAGACACCCCCTGCCAGAATGCGACTGGGTTGCGCTCGAGCAGAGGTGCCCGGGCCTGATTGACAAACGCTTTATTGGGATGACGCAAGTCGTATATAAATTCACTGAGTGCTTCGTAGCGCTTATTCGGGTCAGGGTTAAGGGCCTTCTTCAGCGAATAGTCGATCCACGCTGGGGTATCGCGCTCGGCGTCCAGCACACTCTGGTATTTCAAGCGCCACTGTTGTGCCCGCGTGGTTGCACGGGCCACCTCAGCACCGTAGGGCAAGCGTCCCGATAACATCTGGTAGGCCATAACAGCCAGTGAGAACTGATCGGATCGGGCGCTTCCGGGTTCACCAATAAAATATTCCGGTGCGGTGTATTGGGCCGTACCCAGAATATTTCGATCAGAGGGGTAGTTGGTAAATTCATCAACACCGGCTACCCAGGTCGATCCAAAGTCGATTATTTTGACCGTACCATTGCGGTCAATCATGACATTTTCAGGCCGCAGATCCTGATGCAGCATTTCCAATCGATGGAACGCCAATAGACCGCGAGCCACCTGACGGATAATTTCGCGTACGGCATCGAGCTTGGGAGCAGGATTGTCATGCATCCACTGGGTCAGAGTTTGGCCCTCAATGTATTCCGTTACGACGTAAAGGTACTGGCGCTCCCGTGACAAGGGAAAAGATTTTAAAACATGGGCGCTGTCTATTCTGCGCGCGATCCACTCTTCCATCAGAAATCGCTCGATCGCTTCCGGATCTTCCCGCAGTTCTGTTGCCAGAGTTTTAATAACAACTTTTTCTTTGCTGGCATCATCTTCGGCGAGAAAAACATGGCTGCGGGCACTGGCATACAACTGCCTTAGCACCGTGAAGCCATCAAATTGCATACGGGGTTTGAGTGAAGGCGGAAACGGTTTTTGAATTAATTGCTGCTGAATTTCACTGGCACTTCTGTCTGGCAAACTGTCAACGCGAACAATCTGAACCGTCAGATTATCATCGCTGCCATTATCGAACGCTTTTTGGGTGATGGCCTTGGCCGCAAGCTGGAGATCGTCTTGATGTTCATCGCACAAGGCCGCCATGTCACGATCGCTGACAAATTCATAAATGCCGTCGGTCATCAACAGGAAGGTATCACCTTCTGTAAGATTGATTTGGCGATAGTCACAATCGAGCTGCTGATCCATTCCCAGCGCGCGCTTGAGGTAGTGTTTTTCCGGGGAAATCTGAACCCGATGTTCCTGAGTGAGTACTTCCAGAGCTTTATTATTGAGGCGATAGATCCGGGAATCCCCGGCGTGCAGAAGATGCGCCGTGGCGGACTTAATGATCATACCGCTGAACGTGCAGACATAACCTTTGTCCAGGTTGTATCTGAATTCACTTTTTCGAGTCTGCGAATAGAGCCAGGAGTTGCAAGCCTGCAAAACTCGTCTGGCCGATTGCTTGACACTCCAGGTTTCTGAAGTGCTGAAATAATCTTCAAAGAAATTGGTTACCGCCGTCTCGCTGGCAATCTGACTGACCTGACTGCTGCTGATACCATCAGCCAATGCGATGGCGATCCCCTTGGTACTGCGCAACGGCTCCGTAGGCTCGTAAATACCATGAAAATCCTGATTGAGCTGTTTGCGCCCCTTATGACTGTACTGACCGCTTGAAATGGAAAGGGAACTGGCCATGGGCTGAATTAGGATCCTGTCGTTGCGTGCGGTGTGCCGGAAAATAACCGTGAAACTAAATGAGTGAAATTAAATGAGTGGAATTAAATGGGCGAAATTTAATGGTTAGAATTCTGAATGACTCTGCCCGGTTATGGGCAGAGTCATATTCAGTTCAGATACCCGGGTTGATTAGATAACAACCGCAGTTTCAGAATTAGATTCTTCCGCCTGAACAGTTTTCTTGCTCTTGCTCTCTTTAACGTGGGTCAGGTACAGCGGCAGACCTACCAGCAGGAAGCCACCAACCAGGTTACCCAGAGCGGTTGGAATTTCGTTCCATACGAAGTAATCAATCACATTAAAGTCACCACCCATGATCATGGAGAACGGGAACAGGAACATGTTAACGATGGAGTGCTCGAATACCATGTAGAAGAACAACATGATAGGCATCCACATAGCGAAGATCTTACTGATCGCAGAGGTAGAGATCATTGCCAGTACAACACCCATGGACACCATCCAGTTACACAGCATGCCGCGAATAAAGATGGTGAACCAACCCAGAATACCCTGCTCTTTGTAGCCCAGAGTCCTTGATTCGCCAATCGCTGCAACCTTGTCTGCAACCGCACCGCCATCAATTTGATAACCGTAGGTGAGAATGAAAGATGCAAAGAATGCCGTCATCAAAGCACCGGCAAAGTTACCCAGGAATACCAGGCCCCAGTTGCGCCACAAACCCTTCATATCACAGCCGGGTCGCTTATCGATAATCGCCAGAGGCACCAGAGTAAACACACCGGTCAACAGGTCGAACTTCATCAGATACAACATGATAAAGCCGACAGGGAACAGTACCGCACCCAGTACCGGGTTACCGGTTTTAGTAATTACCGTAATGGCAAAAAAGGCCGCCAATCCCAAAATTGCGCCGGCCATCATGGCGCGAATAAAGGTATCTTTGGTTGACATAAATATTTTTTGCTCGCCTGCATCCACCATTTTCTTGGCGAATTCACTCGGCTCCAAATATGACATAGCACACTCCTATATATTTTTAATAAACATCTACGACAGACACTGTTTGCCGTGACGCCAAAGGTTTAAGAACTTATAAAAATTTTTTGGCAATCAGGTTTTAGCAATTACGATGCCAACAACCGGAAACGCCCGTTTCAATTGGATGTGCGGGAAATTTTGTCGGTGAGTCTCGCTGATCACAGCGATTTTTTTGCACCACCAGAGGGCAGGATCATCCAGCATTAATCCTTAATGCTGTGAATAAGCGCACCAAAAGTGTGTTTTTTTGACCGCATGGTGAAATGATTTTCAGCGCAAACTTGAAATAAAGTCATCGTGCAATTGTCGCCATCAGTGGAGCGAAACCGGCCCATATTAATGGCATCAAAAAATCACGATTTGCAAGTCAGGCAGGTAGGGGAAGGAAGTCACGGGGAGAAAGACACGGAAAGAAAGCTATTGATCTGCGGACCATCAAAAAAGCGGCGACGGATGCCGCCGCTTTCATTATCACTCCTCCAGCAAGCCCTGCTGTCGGGCAAAGGCCAGAGTCTGATCCAGAGAGGTTTCCATTTTCGTCAGCAGCTCATCCACCTGCTCGCGATTGATCACCAGTGGCGGGCAAACCGCCAGACTGTTGCCTGCCACCGCACGCAGAATCAAACCATTGTCCTGACAGCAGGCCACGGCCTTGGCGCCTACCTGACCGTCGGCAAAGGCTTTGCCCGTCTGCTTGTTGGCTACCATTTCTACTGCGCCGATCATGCCCTTGCCACGCACTTCGCCCACCAGCGGGTGATCGGTAAATTTGGCGCGCAGTTGCTGCTGCAGGTAATCACCCAGATCGGACGCATGTTCGAACAACTTATCGCGCTCGTAGATTTCAATGACTTTTAACGCCGCTGCGCAGGCTACCGGGTGGCCGGAATAGGTATAGCCATGTCCAAAAACGCCGACTTTGGAGGACGGGTCCACCATCGCCTCATACATGTCACCGCGAATCAATGAGGCACTGATGGGGATATAGGCCGAAGACAATTGCTTGGCAAAAGTCATCATGTCCGGCTTTTCAATGTTCATGCTGTTACAGCCAAAATCAGCTCCGGTGCGGCCAAACCCGGTAATCACCTCATCGGCCCAGAACAGGATGTCATAGCGATTGAGAATTTCCTGAACCTTTTCGTAGTAACCCGCCGGCGGCACAATCACCCCACTGGCACCGGTAATCGGCTCGGCAATAAAGGCGGCGATGGTCTCGGGCCCTTCGCGAATAATCATCTGTTCCAGATTGTTGGTGATGCGCGCGACAAACTGGGCTTCGGTTTCATCGCCAATACGGCCATTGAAATAGTGGGCGTGGTCGGTACGCAAAATCCCCAGTGCATCCAGTGGCGCTTCAAAGTGCGCCAGATTGGCCGGCAGACTGGTGAGTGAACCCGCAGCGACTGTGACACCGTGATAGGCCCGCTCGCGGGTAATGATTTTGCGCTTCTCCGGCTTACCAATGGCATTGAAGTAATAACGCAGCATTTTGACGTGGGTGTCATTGCCATCGGAGCCGGAATTGCCAAAGAACACCTGGGCATTGTCCATGGGCACCATGGCAGACAACTTCTCGGCAAGGTCAATACCCACCTGATGGGATTTGCCACCAAACATATGGGAAAACGACAATTTACCCAGTTGCTCGTTGATGGTGTCAATCAGCTCACGGTGGTTATAACCCAACGAGGTACACCAGAGCCCGGCCATCCCTTCCAGATAGGCTTTGCCCTGTTTGTCGTAAACATAAATGCCTTCACCGCGATCCAACACCAGTTGTTCTACGGCCTTGAGATTGGTTTGCGGATAAATAACGTGTGACATATGGATTCCTCACCTTGCTGTCTAACCTGTCAGGTATATAAGAAGTAGCCTATCATCGAACCCGGAACCAATAAGTCACCGCAGCTCAAACTCAGGTTTTCCTAATATCAAACAATCATCGGACACATTGAAAATAATCTGGCACACAGACTTTCAACCAATGGTCTGACAATTTATGGTTAATACTGGAATTGATACTAGTAATTGATACTAAAAATAGGTGCTTTAAAAAGCCCTCAACAAGACTCAGCCAAACATGAATAGTTCCCCACAAAACCCGACACTGTCCTTTGGTCAAAAAGCTCTGACTCAGGTGGAGCGCATCGGCAACAGGCTGCCCGATCCAACCCTGTTGTTTATCGGCCTGCTGTTTATCACTTGGGTCCTGTCCTGGGCCCTGTCCTACATCGACTGGGGCGTTGCCGATCCCAGAACCGGTGAACCCCTGACGATTGTCAATCAACTCTCCGGTACGGCCATGGTGGGTTTTCTCGGGGATATGGTGGATAACTTTGCCCACTTCCACCCCATTGGGGTGGTATTGGTGGCCATGCTGGGTATCGGCGTGGCAGAGCACACGGGGTTTATCAATTCAGCCCTGATGGCCATGCTCAACGTCACCGCTCGCTGGCTGGTAACGCCCATGCTGATTGCCGTGGGCATTCTCAGTCACACCGCAGCCGATGCCGGCTATGTGCTGGTCATCCCTCTGGGCGGCATCATCTTTTACGCCGCCGGGCGTCACCCATTGGCGGGAATAGCCGCCGCTTTTGCCGGCGTGTCTGGCGGTTTCTCCGCCAACTTTGTGCCATCGGTGATAGACCCCATGCTGCAGGGCATCACCCAATCCAGCGCCCAGATTCTCGACCCGGAAATTGTTCTCAACCCCCTCAATAACTTCTACTTTACCGCCTCGTCGTCGCTGCTGATCATTCTGGTGGGTTGGTATATCACAGATAAAATTATTGAACCGCGACTGCAGAGCGCCTCACTGGACGAGGACCTGAGCGATATGCCCTCCATGGAGCCTCTGGGCGAACAGGAGCGCAAAGGGCTGCGTGCGGCGCTGCTGACCATGGTGGTAACCATTGGTTTGCTGGCTCTGTCGACACTTCCGGAAACCTCCCCCTGGCGCGGCCAGAACGGCTCGCTGGCGGAACTGGGCGCACCCCTGATGAACGCCATCGTCCCGCTGATCTTCCTGATCTTTTTATTACCGGGGATTGTTTACGGATACGTGGCCGGCACCGTCAACAGTGCCAAGGACATCATTGATGGCATGACCAAGGCGATGGAAAGCATGGCCTATTATCTGGTGATCATGTTTTTTATTGCCCAGTTTATCTACGCCTTTTCCCAATCCAATCTGGGTATTCTGCTGGCGGTGAAGGGCGCGGCAGCACTGCAGGCAGCGGGCCTGCCTGCGGCGGTGACCATTATCGGAATCATTGTTCTGACCGGACTGCTGAATCTGTTCATCGGCTCAGCCTCGGCCAAATGGGCACTACTGGCACCGATCTTTGTACCTATGCTGATGGAACTGGGTATCTCCCCGGACCTGACCCAGGCAGCTTATCGGGTGGGCGATTCCGCCACCAACATCATTACGCCCCTAATGCCCTACTTCCCGCTGGTGGTGGTTTATTGTCAGCGCTATATCAAGAGCTCGGGTATCGGCACAGTGACTGCGCTGATGCTGCCCTACTCACTGATCTTCCTGACCATCTGGACGGCCTATCTGCTGCTGTACTGGAATCTGGGCTTACCGCTGGGATTACAGGCCAACTACGCTTACTGATCCAGAAATTCACACACCAGGGCATTGAACTCTTGCGGCTTTTCCGCGTGGAGCCAGTGCCCGGTGCCCTCAAGGGTTTTGATATCGGCGTTGGGGTGGTATTGATGAATCGCCCATTCATCCTGTGGTAATACATAGTCCGATGCCCCACCACGAATATACAGAACGGCCCCCTCAAAAGGCATCACCAGATCCGGCGCACACCGAACTGACTCATAACCGGCTTTGATGGCATCGAGATTACAGCGCCACTGAAAGCCCCCCGATTCGGCTCGCACCAGATTGGTCAACAAAAATGAGCGCACGCCAGACTCGGACAAGTGGGCCTGCATCAACCCATCCGCCTCGCGACGACTGGCAACCACACTGGGATCTACCGCATCGAAAGCGGCAAAAATGTCATCATGCCCCGGCTCATAATCCACCGGCGCAATATCAGCCACCAGTAATTTATGAATCAACTCAGGATGATCCTGACTCAACTGGATACCCACCTTGCCCCCCAGAGAGTGGCCAATGTAATCCACCCGGTGCCAACCCTGCCCCCGGATCAGGCGCGCGATGTCTTCAGCCATGTCTCGTTGAGTCATACTGTCGGCGTGAAATGAACGGCCGTGATTGCGCAAGTCCACCAGACACACCGGGCGGTCGTCGATGGCCCGAGCGATACCCAACAGATTTTCACCGGCACCAAACAGGCCGTGAACCAACAACACCGGGATGCCGGACTTTTCTGGGTTGATAAACCGAGTATTGAGGGAGGGGTGCATAGAAGGCTCTGTCTGCGATCAGGAAAAACAAGCGGCATTAAACTTCGACCAAGCGCCAGTTGCAAGCCGGCTAAAGACCATGCCACCCTGAGACAAAAGCAACCCGATCATAAACAGCTCTATCTAAATCATGCAAAGTTACGATTACATTATTGTAGGTGCCGGTACCGCCGGCTGTGTGTTGGCCAACCGCCTTAGCGCCGACCCAAGCAAATCCGTGTTACTGCTGGAAGCCGGAGGCAAAGACAATTATTTCTGGATCGATATTCCAGTGGGCTACCTGTTCACCATCAATAACCCACGCACGGACTGGTGCCTGCAAACCGAGACCGACCCGGGCCTGAACGGCCGGAGCTTGGGCTACGCCCGTGGCAAGGTACTGGGGGGCTGCTCCTCGATCAATGCCATGATCTATATGCGCGGCCAGAAGAGCGACTACGATCACTGGGCCGATCTGGGCAACCGCGGTTGGGGCTGGGACGAGGTCCTGCCGGTATTCAAAAAATCCGAGAGTTACCAGCACGGTGCCGACCCCTGGCACGGTAGCGATGGCGAACTTCGGGTCGAAGAGCGTCGAGTCAACTGGGAGATTCTCGATGCCTGGCGCGATGCCGCTGAAGAATGCGGCATCCCCAAAATCCCTGAGTACAATCGCGGCGACAATTTTGGTACTGCCTATTTTCAGATGAATCAGCGCAAGGGCAAGCGCTGCAGCGCCGCTCATGCGTTTCTGCATCCAATCAAAACCCGCTCCAATCTCACCATTGTGACCCACGCCGAGGTTCAGAACATTGCGTTTGAAGATCGCAATGGCCAGTTGACCGCCACAGGGGTAAAGGTGCGTATCAACAACAACGAGGAGCAACTGTTTCAGGCCCGCGCCGAAGTGATTCTCTCCGCAGGCAGTGTCGCCTCGCCACAACTGCTGCAATTGTCCGGTATTGGCCCCAAAAACCTGTTGCAACAACAGGGTATCAGCGTACAAAAGGAACTGCCCGGGGTGGGTGAAAACCTGCAAGATCACCTGCAGATTCGCACCATCTACAAAGTATCCAACACCCAGACCCTGAATCAAAAAGCCGGCAGCCTCTGGGGCAAAATGAAGATGGGACTGGAATACGCCCTGTTCAAAACCGGTCCGCTGACCATGCCACCGTCGCAATTGGGGGCATTTGCCAAAAGCGATCCGTCCCAGCCCAGCGCCAACATCGAATGGCATGTGCAGCCATTATCACTGGACAAATTTGGTGAGCCACTGCATCAATTCAACGCCATAACCCCCTCGGTGTGTAATCTGCGTCCCAGCAGTCGTGGTCACATTCGGATTCAGAGCCCAACCGCTGGTGCTCCGCCGCGCATTACCATGAACTATCTGGCAACCGCCGAGGACCAGCAGGTGGCCATTGATGGCCTGAACTTTACCCGTCGTATTATGGCTGCCGACGCCCTCAGACCCTTCGCCCCACAGGAGTGGCTACCGGGGCCGGAGTTAACAACGCCCGCAGAGCTGCTCAAGGCCGCGGGGGATCTGGGCACCACCATTTTTCACCCGGTTGGGACCTGTAAAATGGGCCAAGACCCGATGGCCGTGGTCAATGACCGCCTGCAGGTGCATGGGGTTAACAATTTACGTGTCATTGATGCGTCGATCATGCCCACCATCACGTCGGGCAATACCAATGCACCTACGGTCATGATCGCGGAAAAAGGGGCGGAATTTATTCTTCAGGGAAACCCGTGAGCCGCACACAGGCGGCTCATATCAATATGGGGTAAATTTGAAATCAGGCGTGGGCGGGGTGATCAATCTTATCGATAATTTCTTCGATGACCCGGGTTCGACACAGGGCCCCGACCACCTTCTTGCCCTTCAATACTGGCAGCACGCGGCGCTTGTTTTTGAGCATCAATTCAGCAGCATTGATCAAACCGGTATCTGCCGTCACGGTACACACATCGGTGCTCATGCGGTCGCGAACCAGTTCGCCGATCTGCTCAAAGTAGCCACCCATCAGAGTGCCCCCCATGCAATCGGCCTCAGACAGAATGCCCAACAGCTCGCCGTTGGCATCCACCACGGAAGCAGCCGTCACCCCCTTGGCCAGTAATTGACGCATGGCCACAATCACACCGATATCGGAATCGATGGTTAATGGCTTGGCGTCCATCAAATCAGAAACAACTAACGAATCCATAACTTCACTCCATGGTTATTATCGGACAGCAGGCATTCAAATAATTGAACTCACCCCCAAAACCAGCATACACCAAACACCCGGGGTGTGAAGCGATCAATGGTCATTTACCCGACTAACGACTAGACTCAAATCAACCCCAAGCCCAAAAAATCCAACTCACTCCCAGCAAGTCCGGAAAAGCCCAATGGCTGCAGAGAAACACATAATCGTGCCTTTGTTCGCGCTGCCAAAACTGATTGGCCTGATACTACTCTGCCTCCATGTTTACCCACCCCTGGTTCAGGCCTCCTCCGAGCCACTCAAAACCCTGAGACTGAGTTGTGTCTTAATGCCCGACTCCCAGATCTACAACTTTATTCTTGGTCGCTACAACAGGGCCTGGAATCCTCTGGGGTATCGCATTGAATTTGTCCATGCCTCACCCGCAAACGCCATCCCAATGCTGCGATTGGGAATGGTGGATGGCAGCTGCGGTCGCGATCGGGATTTTGCCAAAATCCACAACGTGCCCAACATGGCGCCCCTGCAACAGCCCTCGGCCACCTCGACCATCCACGCCATCGCCCTGAGAGGCGCGAACATTGATCCCGACCGACAGAAACTGAAAGTGGGCTACATCCCAACCTTCAAACGGGTATCCGCCAAAGTCGGTGAGATGGGTTACGGCGAACTGATCCAATTCGAGACCATGAAACAAATGATCGGCGCACTCAAATCGTCGGCCATCGATCTGGCGGTGGTACCGGATGTTTTCCTCCATTCCAGAGACCAGCAATTTATTGAGAGCTTCACCACTCACGCCGTGGTGCTGACGCAAACGGCCTATGCGCAACTTGACCGAAAATGGCACCACCTGATCAAACCCTTCAGCCGCCGTCTGGCTGTGGTCAACGCCGAAGCCGGTCACAGCCAACCGACGGCCCGCTTCAAGCGTTCTTCAACTGACGACAAGCAAATCATCTTCAGCTGCGGTATCCGCCCCGATGGCCAATCGTTCATTGATTTCGGCAAAGCCGCTGAAACAGCCTTCAACAATCTGGGTTACGACTTCAAACTTATTTATCTGTCGCGGTTACGGGAACGGGTCGAACTCGAACAGGGTCATATTGATGGCAGTTGCGCTCGCAGCGCCCACTACATTGAACACATCAGCACTAACACCCTGATGATTAAAACCCCGCTGGCTCGTGACAATATGGATATTTTCAGCAATGACCCGGACGTGCGGATCAACAACCTGTCGGAACTGCCTGACGCCAAAACAGTCGGCTTTGTCAGAGGCAGTTACACGGTTACTCATCATCTGAAGAACAGCCGCAGACAATTGGTGGAGGTGCCGGATATAGCCACTGGTCTTAGAATGCTCGACAGCGGCAAACTGGATTTCTTTGTGGATTTTAAGCACGCTGTGATCGAGTACCTGGACTTACTGCCTCTGAACAACACCGTCTACACCTCAGGGCGACTGACAACCTCGCTGTTTTATCCCTCCATCCACAAAAAGCACGCCAGCCTGCTACCGGAGCTGAACAGGGAATTCGAGAAAATACTCAACGCCAAAGGGCAACAAACCCTGCTTAAGCGCTGACCCAGATCAAAGAGCTTCTGCGAGCCACCAATTAGCCTTAAGAGAGAACAACCAAACAAGGATTATTTCCATGCCAAGCAAACACATGCCTCATATGCTCTCCGTAATGGTGCCCTTCCCATACTCCATAGCAGCCGGAGCTTCGCTGGTCGATGCCGAAGCCATGATGCAGCAACATCAGATCCGTCATCTTCCTGTCGTGGACAACGACGATATTGTTGGCGTCATTTCCGATCGGGATTTGCAAAAGGCCGTTTCCATTGGCCATAAACTGCAGGATGAAGCCGACCTGATGGTGGGCGATCTGGTGACCCATCGCCCCTACATGGTGGACATCGGCGACCCCGTGGCCATTGTGGTTTCAGCCATGGCCGACAAACGCCTGGGTTCGGTCATCGTGTTAAAAGAAGGCGACATCGCCGGCATATTTACCGCCGTGGATGCCCTTGAGCACTACAGCGAACTGTTGCACGATCTGTACGACCCGGAAGGCGGCGGTGACGAAGCGGCCTGAGAGACAGGCCAAAGAAAGATTCTGCGTTCACTTCTATACTCAGTGGATAGCAAATACAACGACAACAATACCAACAAGGAATGCCCATGAGCCGAATGCCACTGACGGACGCTTTTTTTCTGACCACGGAATCTCGCAGACAACCCATGCACGTGGGAGGACTCAACCTCTTCAAGCTGCCAGACGATATTGATGAGATTGAATTTCTGCAAAGCCTCAGTCGCATTCTTAAAGAAGACACCGAGATGCGCCACCCTTTCGGCAAGCGCCTTAAAATGGGGCCGCTGGGGCAGTTTGGTCCCATCCAGTGGAACGAGGACAAGCTGCTGGATATGGATTACCACATCCGTCAATCCGCCCTGCCTCAACCCGGGCGCTATCTGGAGCTGTTTAAACTGGTGTCACGCCTTCACACCACCTTGCTGGATCGCTCCCGGCCACTGTGGGAGCTGCACCTGATCGAAGGGCTGCAAAACCGCGAATTTGCCATCTACTCCAAGTTTCATCATTGCGCCATTGATGGCATGGGTGCCATGCACCTGTTGAACAGCATGTTCTCGCCGGACCCAACCCACAAAATTGAGTACTCCCCCTTCTCGGCAACCGCCTACGAAGCCTATAAAAAGCAACGCAAGCAGAGACGTAAGATCAATCCCACCGAAGAGGAAATCAAAACCGTCTCGGAGGTATTGAAAGACCAGTTTCAATCTTCACGAAATATCGCCTCGGCCCTGCGCCGCTTTGCCGGTGCCTGGGTAGGCCGGGCCGGCGACCTGGAAGTTCCCTGGCACAAGGTCCCCAAAACCAACATCAACACCAAAATCACCGGTGCGCGAAGGTTTGTGGCCCAGTCCTGGAATCTGGAGCGCATCAAAACGCTGGGCAAGGCCTTCGATGGCACCCTCAACGATGCCGTGCTGGCCATCTGCTCTGGTGCTCTGCGCAAACATCTGGAAGCCCACAATGATCTGCCATCCGATCCCCTGATGGCCATGACACCGGTATCACTGCGCGCCGAAGGCGATGTGGATTCCGCCAACGCCATCAGTTTTATGACCGCTAATCTGGCCACCCACATCAAAGACCCGGCCAAGCGCGTCGAGGCGATTCAGTCTTCCATGAAAGCGGCCAAGGCGAACTTTCAGGGTATGAGCCGTCGTGAAATTGAGGCCTACACCATTTTCACCCAGGCGCCGATTATGATGATGCAGATGCTCAAGCTGCAATCCAAATTCCCGCCCTACAGCACGGTCATCTCCAATGTTCCCGGCCCCAGAGAACAGATGTACTGGAACGGTGCCGCCCTCAAAGGCATTTATCCCGCCTCCATTCCGTTTGACGGAATGTCACTCAACATCACCTTAGTTAGCAATTCATCAAACTTGGATTTCGGTATTACTGCTTGTCGCCATTCGGTGCCTCAGGTACAACGCCTTATCGATTACATCGACGAATCCATTGTCGAATTGGAAGACGCTGCAGGCATTGCCAAACCGGTAAAAAAAGCGCCCAGAAAGAGTCCCGCACGCAAGGCGGCACCCAAAAAAGCCGCCGCCGCAAAAGCATCGACCAAGAAGGCTGAACCCTTGAAAAATTAGCGGGTCTATCCCTCGGCAAATAACGCCATCGGACCAACCCCGACACACTGACAGGAATTGATTATGCTGCAACTCAATCGCCCGGATTTACTGGCAAAAGGCTCTTACATAAACGGCCAATGGATCACCGACGCCGAAGAGACCATTGATGTAACCAACCCGGCTACGGGCGAGGTCATTGCGACCCTGCCCTCACTGGGTGCAGCCGAAACCAAAGCGGCCATCGATCACGCCGAAAGCGCCTTTGCCAGCTGGTCAAAAACCACCGCCAAAGAGCGCGCCAACATTTTGCGCAAGTGGTTTAACCTGATCATGGAAAATCAGGAAGATCTGGCCCGAATCCTGACCGCCGAACAGGGTAAAGCCCTGGCCGAAGCCCGCGGCGAGATCGCCTATGGTGCCAACTATATTGAGTGGTTTGCCGAGGAGGCCAAACGCCTTGATGGGGATATCATTCCGCCACCCAATAACAATCAGCGAATCATGGTGATCAAGCAGCCCGTGGGCGTGGTGGCATCCATTACTCCATGGAATTTCCCCAACGCCATGATTACCCGCAAGGCGGCACCCGCACTGGCGGCAGGCTGTACCTTTGTTGGCCGCCCGGCTTCAGAAACACCCCTGTCAGCATTGGCTATCTGTGTTCTGGCCGAAGAAGCAGGCCTGCCGGCGGGCGTATTCAATATGATTGTCAGCGGCCGCTCCCGGGAAATCGGTGGCGAGATGACCAGCAACCCCAAGGTGCGCAAGCTGACTTTTACCGGCTCGACGCCTGTGGGCAAGATTCTGATGGAACAGTGCGCCTCAACCGTCAAGAAAACCTCCATGGAGCTGGGCGGCAACGCGCCTTTTATTGTCTTTGATGACGCCGATGTCGATGCCGCGGTGGCAGGCGCGCTGGTCTCCAAGTATCGCAATTCCGGTCAGACCTGCGTCTGCACCAATCGCTTTCTGGTTCAGGAAGGAATCTACGACCGCTTTGCCCAGAAACTCGCCGAAGCCGTTAATCAATTCAAACTGGGCAATGGCCTGGAAGAAGGCACCACCCACGGCCCTCTGGTGACCACCAAAGCCGTCAACGATGTCGACACTCTGGTGCAGGATGCCGTCGCCAAAGGGGCAGAGGTCGTCACCGGCGGCAAGATCTCCGATCTGGGTGCCTGCTTCTATGAGCCCACCATTCTGGCCAACACCACCCGGGACATGCGGGTATTCAGCGAAGAAATCTTTGGCCCGGTGGCACCACTGTTCAAATTCAAAACCGAAGAAGAGGCCATTGAGATGGCCAATGACACGGAGTTTGGACTGGCCTCCTACTTTTACACCAAAGATCTGGGACGAATCTTCCGCGTTGGCGAAGGTCTGGAGTATGGCATTGTCGGTATCAATGAAGGCATCATCTCCAATGAGATGGCCCCCTTTGGCGGGGTAAAAGAATCCGGATCCGGCCGCGAAGGCTCTAAATACGGTATCGATGATTACATCGAACTCAAATATATGTGTCTGGGTGGCATCTGAGCACCCAAGCGTTCGCCACCCCCACGGGGGTGGCAATCCATTTTGCAGCTAGCTTTTCTCAGGCACCGGCACCAGCAACACCGGTCGCCCGGCGTGCTGCATAATATCCTGCCCGGCACTGCCCATCAGCGTATCAAATACCGAGCTGTTGCCGTGTGAGCCAATCACAATCACATCGGCATCCATGTCATTGCCCTTGGCAACAACCTGCTCCCCCACCTTGCCAGACAGCAATTCCACCGAAGCATTGACACCATCGGCAACCATGGCCTCGGTAATATCACCCAATTGTGTGGCAGCAGACTCGTCGCCGTTAACACTCACAACCAACACCTCAGCAAGAAAAGCCTTACCCAATTCGGAAGCCTGTTCAATCAACGGTGAAACCCCGTGAGCCAGATCCAGAGACACCAGAATTTTTTTCATTTTTCATTCCCGATTGCGAAGTAATATGCCTTAGAGTATAAAACCAAATTCGATCTTGCCAAGGTTCCACCATGGAATGCAGACCCGGCTGCGGCATGTGCTGCATCGCCCCCTCCATCAGTCAACCTCTGCCCGGCATGCCCGAGGGGAAAAAGGCTGGAGAATATTGCTTCAATCTGGATCCAAAGACCCTCAACTGTCGCATCTGGGAGCAGCACAATTACCCAGAATTTTGTCGCGGCTTTAAGCCCGATCGTGACTTTTGCGGCGACAATCGCGAACAAGCACAGCAAATTTTGACGTTCCTTGAAGATTCAACCAAACCTTAGCGCCAGCGCTGACAATCCTGAATCAGACTCTGCATCACCGGTTTGAAGCGCCGCTCCAGCTCAGAATAATTATCCAGCACCGCATAACCGGCTTCGACCAGATTGGTATCAAATCGCACCCGTTGGTCAATGCGCTGCAACACCGGGATAAATATTTCCCGGTCCGCGTAGCCCCTGAACAGATCGTTATCCGCCGCCCGGACAATAAATCGTCTCGCAGACATGGGCAGTCGCAGTTGTTGCTCGAGGCAGTAATCATAGAATGATTGGCTGAAGCTGGTCAGATCAAGCTCAGAAAAATCCTGCCACTGTCGTGCCAGTAAATGATCGAAAAAAACATCCATGGCGACGCCGCCCCAGCGACGGTAAGAATCCCCCAACAACTCAATGCAGGCAAGATAGGCGGGCATCTGATCGACGTGGGCATCGAGTTTTCGATGCAGCCTGACGCCAGCCAGTACTTCAGCAGGCCAGACACCTCCCTGCTCATCCCCAAGGTATTCTGGCAACGGGCCCTTGATAAAGTCGCCGAGAAATCCGCCCAATTGCCAGGTCAGTTGGTCACCCGATAAAAACACATGCGCCAGATAATTCAATTTGCTTGTCCTATAACAACAGCTTTCCCATAAGCCCGATTTAAACCGGACAGAGGTGCCCCGCTTCTGATAAATTCCATCATATCGAATTCACCCATGGAATCTAACGAGGATTATGAACAGCCAACGCTTTGTCCTGACTTTTAGCTGCCCCGATCGCCACGGTCTGGTCGCCGATGTAACCGCTCTGCTGGCAAAGCATTGCTACAACGTGGAAGAATCCTCGCAGTTTGAAGATCGTCAGGAAAAACGCTTCTTTATGCGCACCGAGTTTTCTGCCGTCAACGAAGAAGCCTGCAGCATCAATCAGTTGCGCCAGGAATTCGCCGCCATTGCCGAACGGGATCAAATGGATTGGCAACTGTGCAATCTGGGCGATAAGCCCAAAGTAGTCATCGCCGTTTCCCAGTGGGGACACTGCCTCAATGCTCTGTTGCACAAATGGAAGGAAGGCACCTTACCCGTTGATGTAGTCGCCGTGGTGTCCAACCACGAAACCATGCGCAGCCTGGTAGAGTGGTATAACGTGCCTTTCCACTACTTGCCCATCAGCAAAGACACCAAACCGCAACAGGAAGCGCAAATCCTGCAGGTCATTGAAGATACGGGCGCCGACCTGTTGGTGCTGGCGCGCTATATGCAAATTCTGTCCAATGACCTGTGCGACAAACTGGCCGGACGCGCCATCAATATTCACCATTCCTTCCTGCCGGGATTCAAAGGCGCCAAGCCCTATCACCAGGCCTACGATCGCGGTGTCAAACTGATTGGCGCCACCGCCCACTATGTCACAGCGGACCTGGATGAAGGCCCCATTATCGAGCAGGAAGTGGAGCGGGTTTCCCACAGTAACTCCCCGGAGGAGCTGGTTGAAATTGGCCATGACATCGAGAGCGTGGTGATCTACCGAGCTGTGCGCTGGCACGCCGAACACCGGGTGCTGATCAACGGCAAACGCACCGTGGTGTTCAGACGCTAGCTCATAGCAGCGCAGTCCATACCCAAAAGCCGCAGCAAGTCTGCGGCTTTTTAATGCCCTAAAGAAATGCAAATGCTGTTGGCGTCGCCAGCCCCCCTTCCTATACTCAGTTACCCATGATTCGATGACAATAAAACACTACAGAACCTTGTTATGAAATATTCCAAGCTTGGCCACAGCGGCCTCAATGTCTCCCGGGTTTGCCTCGGCACCATGACCTGGGGCAAGCAGAACACTCAGAGAGACGCCAGCGAACAGATTGAATACGCTCTGGCCAACGGCATCAATTTTATTGATACCGCGGAAATGTATGCGGTACCACCCAGTGCCGAAACCTACGGAAAAACCGAAACCATTATCGGTCGCTGGCTGGCGGCCAACCCGTCGCGCCGGGAAGAGTTTATTCTGGCCAGCAAGATTGCCGGCAATGGTCTGCCCTGGATTCGCGAGGGTGGTGACATCACCGGCGAAGCCGTTCTGGCTGCCATCGACAACTCTCTCAAGCGTCTGAAAACCGATTATATTGATCTCTACCAACTGCACTGGCCCAACCGAACCTCACCTCATTTTGGCAAGCACTTTCCCTGCAAGGTGACTTTTACCGATGTCGATCGTCAAGCCCACTCCAACCAGATGCTGGAGATTCTGCAGGCATTGGACGAGAGCGTAAAAGCCGGAAAAATCCGTCACTTCGGTCTCTCTGACGATACCCCCTGGGGGATTAATGAGTACGTGCGCCTGAGTGAGAAACACAACCTGACCCGGGTCACTTCAATTCAGAATGAGTTCAGTTTGCTGCACGCCAAAGACTGGCCCTACCTGATAGAAAACTGCGTGCATGAAGATGTCGCATACCTGCCCTGGTCACCACTGGCTACCGGAGTACTGACCGGCAAATACCTCAATGGCGCCATTCCCGAAGGCAGTCGCTGGAGCATGAACGCCCGCCACGGATTTTTCCGCGACACCCCACAGGTGCACGCCGCCGTGCAGGCCTATGTGGACCTGGCTGAGCAGCACAATCTGACACCGGCACAGCTGGCGCTAGGTTGGGTTGATCAAGTGGATGGCGTTACTTCAACCATTATTGGCGCGACCAATATGGATCAGTTGAAAGATAACATGTCGGCTTTCCGTAAACCCTTGGAGATGGATGTGATCAAAGCGATTCGGGAAATCTTTAAGCAATTTCCGTTGCCTTTCTAATTCCGGAAAAGATATCAACAGTGATTCAGGCGAGAGCCTTCAGCCTTCGCCTGAAAAAGCCTTTAACCTTCGCCTGAAGCCCACCAGAGCTTGATCAAAAGCCTTTAACCCTCAGCCGAAAGCACTCAATCCTACCGGCTGACCACCAAACTCCTGCATGGCATCCAACAGGGCAGCCCAAAAATATTCGGACAAGCTGCTATCGCACAGAACCGAAAAAACCGGACAGCCCTGGATTTCATGGTGCACGATAATGGCATTGACCCGAGCCACGGAAGTTTGCACCACCGCCCCAACAGGAAAAGCCTCTGGGCGCAGGTCGACGCCACATATTTTGGCCATCAGCTCCGGCAGGTGCCTTCCCGTCAGGGCAAACCAAGCGTGACTGTGCTGGCAATAAAGCGGGTAGGCCTGCGCATCCGCCTGTGCCCGCTGATCTAGGGCAGCGCAAACCTCGGCAGCCTCATCAAGCGGATTATCCAGCACCCAACATTCGCTGCTTCCCAGGCGCGCCACAATGGCACCTGAATCGGCAAACGCCGCCTGATTGGGCGCCTCGGGAAACGGCAGTCCCTGCTCTGCCAAGATAGTTTGTGCAGATTTGCCCCGCAATCCGGTACGGGCCAGTCCCGACAAATCCAGCAGCGCACACCGTTGCAGTTGTTCCTGCGTGTCAGCCGGGGAATAGTGTTGCACTACCGCACTGTTATTGCGTTCAACCCATTGGGTCCCGGCGTGCAGCCTGTGGGTCAGACTGCGCTTGTGAAAGGATTCAGCAGATACTGCATTCATGCTTATAACTCCTGTCGCTGATTTTCGGGATCGTAAAAAGGCAGCTCGACCACCGTGGCCTCAACCTCCTCGCCACCATCGACGCGGATGGTGATGCTCTTGCCCGGTTGCGAGTCATCGATGCCCGCAAAGGCCATGCCGATGATCTTCCCGGATGTCGGCGAGAACTCACAGGAGGTCACATTGCCGGTGACATCCGCGCCCTTGAGCACCAGATGCCCTTCCTCCGGTTTGCGGCTGTTGGCCGGCAGCGTAAAGCCAACCAACTTGCGGCTCTGCGGCTGGTTCATAACGATATCCACCGAGCGGCAGCCCACAAAAAACGGCTTCTTGCGATTGACCGCCCAACCGAGATCCAGCTCCCCCGGATGGCTCATGCCATCGGTGTCCTGACTGACGATAATGTGTCCCTTCTCCAGGCGCAGCAAACGCTGGGTTTCCACGCCAAAGGGCTTGATATCAAACTCGGCACCGGCTGCCATCAGCAGATCCCAAAGTGCCTCGCCATAACAGGCCGGCACATGAACCTCGTAACCCAATTCGCCGACAAAGCCGACGCGCAGCAGACGTGCAGGAATGTCTTTGACGTGTCCCTCGCGATACGCCAGATAGGGAAAGCCCTCGGTGCTGAGATCCACATCCTCAACCAGTTTTTCCAGCACCTTGCGCGAATCCGGACCGGCCAGATTCACGGCGGCGTAGGCGGCGGTGACGTTGTAAATATCCACATCCAGACGCCACTGGGCATTCCACTTGGTCATGTCGCTGTAGACGCGATCAACACCGCTGGTGGTGGCCGTGACATAAAAGTGATCTTCGGTAATGCGACAGGCGACACCGTCATCAATCACCACACCGTGCTCATTGGTGAGCACCGCGTAGCGGGTTTTCCCCACCGGCTGTTTGAGAAAGGCAAAGGTGTAGATGCGGTTCATAAATTCCGCAGCGTCGGGGCCGCGAATTTCTATCCCGCCCAGAGTACTGACATCAATCAGGCCGACTTTGTTGCGCACATGCTCTGACTCGCGATGGATGCAGGCGTCGCGTTGATCTGCCGGACCGTAAAAACCCGGTCGCAGCCAGATTCCGGCGGGGATCATGTGGGCGCCGAGCTCAAGATGACGCTGGTGCATGGCGGTGCGCTTGTAGGGATCAAAAATGCGGCCGGCCACATGCGCCAGCTTCTCCGGCGCAAACGGCGGTCGCGCGGTGGTGACACCGGTTTCGGTGACGCTGCGATCGGTCACATCGGCCACCAGTCGCGCCGTCGGCAACGCCGAGTGGCGCCCCTGGGAAGGCCCCATACCCACCGTTGAGAAACGCTTGACCAACTGTATATCGCGATAGCCCAGGCGGGTGGCATTGACGATATCCCGCGCCTGCAGATCTTCGTCAAAATCGACAAAATCCTTACCCTTGGGGTGACTGAAAATTGGCCAGTCAAAATTCACCTTGTCCGCACAGACAATCTCTGCGACCGGGTCGGGACACAACCCAAGATTGTGCAACGCCCTTTGCGCCGCACGCTCGCCATCGGCCAGTACCCGTTCGAGTTGATGAATGCCATTGACCGATCCGGCAATGTGCAAATGCTCCGGCATGCCCGCCAGACTGAAGGCGGCCTCGGCATCGTCGTAACTCAGTTGCGCCCCGGCCTGACACAGGAGCTGATAGGCCGGCATATAACCTGCGGACATACACAACAGGTCGCACTCGATGATGTCACTGTGGTTCAGATCAACCTGACCTTTGGCCGTAATTTTGCGCACATCAACGCCACGAATGTGGCGATTGCCGGATGTCGCAAAAGCCTCATACACCGTGGACTCAAACACCACGCGAACATTGCGCTGCTGCAACTGAGCGGCCAGTTCCGGATACTTTGATTCAGGACAGTGGGATTCAGCGAGTTGCGATTCAGATCGCATATCCACCACAGCCGCCACCTCAACGCCTTGATCCATCAGTTCCAGCGCCGCGAGATAACCGTCGTCATTGCCCGTCAGCACAACCGCGCGCTGGCCCGGTTTGACCGCGTACCATTGCATCAGGCGCAGTGCGGCGCTGCTCATCATGACACCGGGCAGGTCGTTGTTGCGAAATACCGCGTGTTGTTCAAAGGAACCGGAGGCGACAATGCATTCTTTAGCGCGCACCTTGTACATGCGTTTGCCCTGAATCACCGGCAGATAGTTGTCGGTAAACCAGGCGTTGCAGGCCGCCTCGGTCAGCACTGTAATCTTGTCGTGGGCCTCAACTTTGGCCAGCAGCTCATCGCGCAGCAACCGGGCCTTTTGCCCCTCGGCATCGAAGCGGTGGTAGGTCAGGGAACCGCCCAACAGCGGTTGCTCTTCCACCAGCAAGACACTGGCACCGGCATCAGCTGCCTTGAGTGCCGCACTTAAACCCGCAGGTCCACCGCCCACAACCACCACATCGTGAAACAGGTATTGTTTGTCGTAATACTCAGGCTTGAAATCGAGATCGATTTTTCCAAGCCCGGCTTTCTTGCGAATGATGCCTTCCCATTTGTCCCAAATACCCAACGGCTTAAAAAACGAACGGTAGTAGAAGCCCACCGGCATAAAACGACTGAACAATCCCAGAATGGAATCGCGATCATTTTCTAGTGAGCCACTGTAATTCTGACCTTCCACCTGCATGCCAGAGGTGATGCTCTGACGATCGGCCAGCACATTGGGTTCGCCCCCAAGTTGCACCAGCGTGTTGGCGTCCTGACCGGCCATGGTCAGCGGTCCGCGGGGACGGTGGTATTTAAAAGAGCGCGACATCAGCCATTGTTGGTTGGCCAGCAAGGCACTGGCAATGCTGTCGCCTTCCAAGCCGTTGAACTGCTTGCCCTCAAAACTGAATGACACGGACTTGTCGCGGTTAATCAGCAGCCCCATCGGGGCGGGTAATCTGTTTTCTGTCATGAGGCGGACTCCTGAGCGGGTGGCTTGAATTCAACCCGCTCTTTGAACAGCTCCGATGAATCGTAGGTTTTCAAAATCTCATCCGTGGCGGTGTGGCGCTCGGCGATAAACCAGTAGCCGGAGGGCGAATGCAACCACCACTCCCTGACCACTCCAATGGCGTTATCGTGATAGAACACATAATCGGCCCATTCCCTGTCACTGCAGTGATTGGGATCCGGCATCTCGCGGACTTCACCGCCGTAGGTAAATTCACTGATGTTTCTCGGCCCGTTTAACGGGCAATGCAACATTTTCATCTTGGTCTCCCGAGCCTCCGTTAATGACTGGCCGCCGTAGCGCCCATCTCATTGACCTGACGGAAGCTGTTGAAGCGATCCATGGCAAAGGGCTTGATCAACTCCGGCACCTTGCCACCACTGGCCACCAGTTCGGCCATGGTGACACCACAAATGGGCGTGGACTTGAAGCCCCAGGTCCCCCAGCCGGCATCCAGGTAATAATTTTCCACAGGACTTAAGCCCATAATGGGGCTGTAATCGGAGGTCATGTCCGTTAAACCGGCCCACTGTCGCATCAAGCGCAGGTTGGCCATAAACGGAAACAGTTCCACCGCGTGCGCCAGCAGACTTTCTTTCAAATCCAGAGTCGAGCGCGTGTTGTAGAGTGGGTAGGGATCGGAGCCACCACCAAACACCAATTCGCCCCGGCCAGTCTGCTGCACATAACAATGCAGCGCCGGCGAGCTCACCAGCGGATCAAGGAAGGGTTTAACGGGTTGGGTGACCATCGCCTGCAGCGGGTAGGACAGAATCGGCATTTTAAAACCGGCCTTGGCCGCCAGCAGCGAACTGTGACCGGCAACTGCCTGCACCACACAGCCGCAATTGACCTTGCCGCGATTGGTGTTAACCGCGGTAACCCGGCCATTGTCTACCACCACATCGGTCACTTCCGTTAACTGATGCAATTCCACACCGCGCTGGGTCGCCCCCTTGGCATAACCCCAGGCCACGGCATCGTGGCGTGCGGTGGCGCCGTCCATATGCCACAGGCCGGCCAGCACCGGCAGGTGCCCCGGATTCATGTTCAGGGTTGGCACCAGTTCGCGAATCTGCTGCGGGTCGATCAGTTCGGTTTTGCCGCCGTAGTGCTTGTTAATTTCCGCGCGCTGGCGGAAACCCCGAATGGCCGCATCGGTGTGAGCCAGTGTCAATTGGCCACGCTTGGAATACATGATGTTGAAATCGAATTCGTTGGATAACCCCTGGAACAATTTCAACGATTCGGTGTAAAACTTCACACCTTCCGGCGTTAAATAATTGGAGCGGATGACCGCGGTATTACGCGCGGTATTACCGCCACCCAGATAGCCTTTTTCCAACACCGCGACATTGGTAATGCCATGATACTTGGCCAGATAGTAGGCGGTTGCCACGCCGTGGCCGCCACCTCCAATGATCACCACATCGTAGCCGGACTTGAGATCACCGGGAGGTGGCAGGTCCGCGTATTGTTCAAATGGATAGTCTTTGTTGAGACCATACTTCAGTAGTGAGAAAGGCATTGCCCCTCCTTAATCTAAGAACCGCTTGGCTTATATGACGTTTAAGACTGTCGTTGCTTTTTAGGACTTTGCCATCAAACCACGAGCTGCTGTCAGGGTGTTCTTCATCAGGCAGGCAATGGTCATGGGACCGACACCACCAGGCACCGGCGTTATCGCGCTGGCCACCGGCTCGACAGCCGCAAAATCCACGTCGCCCACCAGCTTGCGCTTGCCGTCTCGCTCAATGGCGTTGATGCCCACATCAATGACAATGGCACCGGGCTTAATCCAATCGGCTTTAACAAACTCCGGCCGGCCAATGGCCGCCACCACAATGTCAGCCCGGGAGCAGATCTCTTCGATATCACGGGTGCGCGAGTGCACCACCGTCACCGTGCAGTTGGCCTGCATCAGCAGTGCGGCCATGGGTTTGCCAACAATATTTGAACGGCCAATCACCACCGCGTTTTTGCCACTGAGATCGGCGCAAACCTGCTTCAACATGATCATGCAGCCCAGTGGCGTGCAGGGAATCAGGCTGGCATCACCACAGGCCAGAGCTCCGACATTGAGGGGGTGGAAACCATCCACATCCTTATCGGCGGCTATGGCGGCAATCACTTCCTCTTCATTGAGATGCTCCGGCAGAGGCAGTTGCACCAGAATACCGTGCACCTCAGGGTCATTATTGAGGTCATCGATCAACCGATTCAGCGTCTGCTGGGAGCAGTCCGCCGGCAACCGGTGTTCAATGGACTTCATGCCGACCTCGTTGGCACGTTTGACCTTGTTGCGAACATAGACGTGACTGGCGGGATCCTCCCCCACCAGCACCACAGCCAGACCCGGCACTGTGTCATATTGCTGTTTGAAGTCGGCCACTTCGGAGGCGACCTCGTCAATCACCTGTTGCGATATCTGCTTGCCATCAATCAAGTCAGCCATGACGACAATTCCTATTTAAAGACCACGGTTTTGTTGCCATCGAGAAACACCCGATGCTCAACGTGCAGCTTGACGGCCTTGGCCAGGGCGACGGTTTCCGTATCGCGACCAACCGCCACCAGTGCCTCGGCGCTGTAGGTGTGATCCACCGGCTGAACGGCCTGTTCGATAATCGGGCCTTCGTCCAGATCGGAAGTCACATAGTGAGAGGTGGCGCCAATCAGTTTTACGCCGCGCTCATGCGCCTGATGGTAGGGCTTGGCGCCCTTGAAGCCGGGCAAAAACGAGTGGTGAATATTGATAGCCCGACCGCTGAGCTCGGCACAGAGACTGTCAGACAGGATTTGCATATAGCGCGCCAGCACCACCAACTCGGTACCGGTCTCCCTGACGATTTCAAGCAGGGCATTTTCCTGCTCGCGCTTGTTCTCTTTGGTCACCGGCAGGTGCACAAAGCGAATGCCTTCGCGCTCCGCCATAGGCCGCAGGTCTTTGTGATTGGAGACGATGGCGGTTACTTCCATATTGATCTCCCCCTTGTGCAGGCGATACATCAGATCATCCAGGCAGTGATCGAACTTGCTGACCATGATCAATACTTTGGTCGGCTGACTGGCACTGACCAGTTGCCAGGCCATATCGAATTGCTCGGCAATCGTCGCAAATTCGCCCTGCAAATCGCCCTGACCATAACCGCCACTTTCCACATGAAAGCGACAGCGGGTAAAAAACGTTTTGCTGTCCGGGTCATCGTACTGACTCATTTCACTGATATAGCAGCCGCGCTCAGCCAGAAACGTGGTAATGGCGGCGACAATGCCACCGCGAGCCGGACAACTTACTTTTAAAATAAACTCTTCTTTGACAGTTTCGCTGGTCATAACATCAGCCCTCGCAAGAGCCCCCTGTTTTTGCAGATGGTTTATGTTGTGAAACCCCCGCCCCGTTTTCTCCAGACGCAGGGATCCGGTCGGGGTGCTCAACACCCCGAGTCATTTCAGTCATTCACGTTTGTGTTTGTCTTAAAACTTCTGGCCGGGAATCCAGGAAGTTCCAGCGAGCGGCACGCGAGCCATGGCCGCCGATTCAACCGTCAGCGCCACCAGATCTTCCGGCTCCAGATTGCGCAAGTCGTTTTTGCCACAGGCGCGCGCCAGAGTCTGGGCTTCCAGAGTCAGCACATTCAGATAGTTGGCCAGACGGCGACCACCGTCTTCCGGATCCAGTCGTTTCATCAACTCTGGATCCTGGGTAGAAATACCCGCGGGGTCTTTGCCCTCGTGGTAGTCGTCATAGAAACCCGCTGCCGAACCGATCTTTTTGAACTCCTCGTCGTACATCGGGTGGTTACACCCCAGAGCCACCAGAGCCGCGGTGCCAATGGCAACCGCATCGGCACCCAGCGCCATGCACTTGGCCACGTCAGCGCCATTGCGAATACCGCCGGAGACAATTAGTTGTACCTTGCGGTGCATGCCCATTTCCTGCAGCGCCTGAACGGCCTGAGGAATGGCGGCCAGTGTTGGAATACCCACATGTTCGATAAACACATCCTGGGTCGCCGCAGTGCCCCCCTGCATGCCGTCAACCACCACCACATCGGCACCGGCTTTGACCGCCAGTTTGACGTCGTAGTAGGTACGGGTTGCACCTACCTTGATGTAGATGGGCACCTGCCAGTCGGTAATTTCACGCAGCTCCTGAATCTTGATGGCCAGATCATCGGGGCCGGTCCAATCGGGGTGGCGACAGGCAGAACGTTGATCCACGCCCTTGGGCAAGGTACGCATCTGCGCCACACGGTCGGTAATTTTTTGTCCCAACAGCATGCCACCGCCGCCGGGCTTGGCACCCTGCCCCAACACCACCTCAATGGCGTCAGCCTTGCGCAGATCGTCCGGGTTCATGCCGTAACGCGACGGCAAATACTGATACACCAGTTTGCTGGATTGGCCGCGCTCTTCGGGCGTCATGCCACCGTCGCCAGTGGTGGTTGAAGTACCCATGATGGAGGCACCGCGCCCCAGAGCTTCCTTGGCGTTGGCCGACAGCGCACCGAAGCTCATTCCGGCGATGGTGACCGGGATATCCAGCTCGATGGGTTTCTTGGCAAAACGGGTGCCCAGAGTTACCGAGGTATTGCACTTCTCGCGGTAACCTTCCAGCGGGTAGCGGGACATGCTGGCACCAAGAAACAGCAGGTCGTCAAAATGTGGCAGCGGGCGCTTGGCGCCAAAACCGCGAATGTCATAGATACCGGTCTCGGAGGCACGGCGGATCTCGGCCATGGTAATACGATCAAACGTTGCCGACTCGCGCAGACCATTTTTTACATTAATATCATCACTCATTGTTCTGTCCTCAAGATTCAGCAAAGTTAGTACGCGGACGCGTTGTCGACTTTGAAGTTGTACAACTGGCGACCGGAGCCATAGCGTTTGAAGGCCTTGGGATCTTCATCAACACCCGCGCGGTTGAGCAACTCGGCCAGTTCGTCGAGATGTTCCTGACGCATTTCTTTTTCAATGCAGTCGGCACCCAGAGACTTAACGCTGCCTTTGACATAAATTTTTACTTCGTAGAGCGAATCACCCAGGGCATCGCCGGCGTCACCGCACACCACCAGATTACCGGCCTGTCCCATAAAGCAACTCATGTGGCCCACATCGCCCTTTACAACGATGTCGACACCCTTCATGGAAATACCGCAGCGCGCAGCGGCGTTACCCTCAACCACCAGTAAGCCGCCGTGGGCCGTGGCACCGGCCGCCTGGGAGGCATCGCCTTTGACGCGAACCGTACCGGACATCATGTTTTCGGCGACACCCTGACCCACATTGCCGTGCACGGTGACATGGGCTTTTTTATTCATACCGGCACAGAAGTATCCGGCGTGGCCTTTGATATCCACGGACAGATTCTGATCCAGACCACAGGCAATATTGTGCTGTCCCTTGGGCTCCAGTACTTCCCACTCGCGCTCGGTACACTCGCCCGCCTGATCGTGCAGTGCCTGGTTCAGATCGCGTACGCTTTGCTGTTCTAAATTGATCGTCTTCATTTCTTAATCCTCAACTGACTCTTACTGATCGCGTTCCCAGACATAAATGGTGGCCGGTTCCGGCTCCCACACTTTGGCATTCTCAATGCCCGGCAGGGTTGTCAGCGCCTGATACTCGGAAGCCATCGCAACGTAATCGTCGGTTTCAGCCAGCACCGCGGGTTTACAGGCAATCGGATCGCGCACCACGGCAAAGCCGTTGCGGGTACCGATGGTCAGGGTGTAAAAACCGTCAAAATTTTCTAGGCCGCTTTCAAGCGCCTCATTCAGGCTATCGCCCTCTTGCAGACGCCAGGTGAGGTAACCCGCCGCCACTTCCGTATCGTTTTCGGTTTCGAATTGAATGCCACAGCGTTTTAACTCTTCGCGCATGCGGTTGTGATTGGAGAAAGAACCGTTGTGCACCAGACACAGATCTTCGCCGGTAGAGAAAGGGTGGGAGCCTTCCATGGTCACGGCCGATTCGGTCGCCATGCGGGTGTGGCCAATAATGTGACTGCCTTTCATGCCGGGCAGATTGAAACGCTCGGCAATGCTCTCCGGCAAGCCCACTTCTTTCAGAATTTCGATGGATCGCCCCGCACTCAGTACCAGCACCTCAGGGGCAATCTCCGCCACAGCGGATGAAGCCAGATCGGCTACAGCGGCCACTTTGAATACCGCTACCTTGTTATTCTGGAACCAGTCGATACTGCAACCCAGAGCATCACCCAGCTTTGCCGCCAGAGTTGCCCAGTCGTAAGACTCATCACTGTGACGCAGGGTTAATTTGGTTTCCCCCTCAGCCACTTCATCGCCGTAAATTGCGAAACCTGCACTGTCGGGACCGCGATCCGTCATGGCAATCAACATGGGGGCAAACAGCTCACCCAACTGATTTTCCAGCGCCTTATTTTTCAAATAAAGGCCTACAATTCCACACATAAAAACCTCTCAGTATGCTTTGATAATTACTAATTCTTAGAAAAATTCTGCGTAGTGCTTCAGTTCCCAATCGGAAACATGGCGACTGTATTCAATCCACTCGGTGCGTTTGACCTTGAGAAACTCTTCCACAATTTCCTTACCCAGCCGCTCGGTTAACACGGTGTCGGCTTCCAGCGCATCCAGAGCTTCGTTCAGATTTTGCGGCAGGATGTCGATGCCTTTTTCATGGCGTTCCTGCTCGGTCATGGAGTACAGATTGATGTTTTGCGGCTCACCCGGATCCAGCTCGCGCTCAATGCCATCAAGGCCTGCGGCAATAATCGCGGCGTGCACCAGATAAGGGTTACAACCGGCGTCCGGCAGACGGAACTCCAGGCGACCGTAGGGCACGCGAACCATGGCGGAACGGTTGTTATCACCGTAGGCAATGTAGGCCGGTGCCCAGGTGGCACCGGAGGCAGAACCGCCCACTACCAGACGCTTGTAGGAGTTAACCGTTGGCGCAGCAATGGCACACAGGGCTTTGGCGTGATGCAACAGACCGGCGGTAAAGTGGTAGGCCATCTTCGACAGACCCATGCCATTACTGTCGCTGTCGTCATTAAACAGATTCTTGCCATCCTCATCGGTAATGGAGAGATGGAAGTGCATGCCGTTACCGGTGCGATCGGAAGTGGGTTTCGGCATAAAGGAGCACACCATGCCCAGATCGTTGGCAATTTCACCGGCACCCATGCGCACCATGGTAAAGCGATCGGCAGACTCCAGAGCGTTGCCATAGGTGTAGTTGATTTCAAACTGGCCATTGGCGTCTTCATGATCGATTTGATAGACATCGAAGTCCAGCTGCTGCAGAGATTCGACCAGGGTTTCCAGAAATTCGCGAGAGCGTGACAACCCCTTGTAGTCGTAACAGGGCTTGGCCAGCACGTCACTCTTGTCCACCGGTTCCAGCCCGCCGTCTGCGGTACGGTTGAACAGGGAGAATTCCGGCTCCAGACCTGAATTCAGCGTCCACCCCTTGTCGGCCAGCAGTTTCAATTGCCTCTTCAAGACCACACGACTGTCGTAGGGATAGGGCTCGCCATTGACGTGACCATCACAAACGATGCGGGCGTAGCCCGGCTGCCAGGGAACAATAGAGAGAGTATCGAGATCACCACGCGCCATAAAATCAGGACCATGAGGCTCCATACCCAAGCCCCAGACAGCAAAACCGGCAAAACCGGCACCATTCTCAACCACGTCCATTAAGCAGTGGACTGGCACTGACTTGGTTTTCGCAACACCGTGAATGTCGACAAACTGGGCCAAAACGTACTTGATCTCGTTGTCACTGATGAACTTATCGATATCTTTGGACATATCTGAACTCCCTGAAGGCAAGTGATTTTCTTTTTAGTAAATAAATTTCCCTTATAGGAAAGCATTAATCATGCCACAATTTTTCCGATTAGGAATATTAGTTTCCTGAAAGGATAACTTCATATTTTTCAAGACGATAGTAATTTTTTATTCTTTATGGGAATATTTTGCTTAAGAAAGGACTCAGACGCTTCCGGCACTTTTCGCACCAAACCAGAACAACACGCACCAATCAGAGGCATTTTTAATGACGGATACGCGCGCAACCAAATTCGATCTGGACCAATACATCGGCATGAAAGTTAAAAAGGCACGACTGGATCAGGGCCTCAAACTGGTGGATGTCGCCCGCATTTCAGGCATCAGCCAGGGTATGGTCAGCAAAATAGAAAATGCACAGGTATCCACCAGCCTGGAAACCCTCAATCGCCTGTGTGATGCCATTGGCCTGCCTATTTCCAAACTGTTTTCCGACTACGATCGCCCCGACGGTGGCGCGCAGTTCACCAAAGCCGATGAGGGACTGGAAGTGGTCAGGCGGGGAACGGACAAGGGTCACACCTACCAGCTGCTGACCTACAAGCGCGGCGGCAAGACCACCTTTGAGCCCTTTATGGTGACCATGGACGATCTGTCGGAAGTGTTTCCGACCTTCTCCCACCCGGGCGAAGAATTTATTTATGTGGTGTCAGGCAAACTGGTTTACCGCCATGGCAACCACCTCTATGAAATGGAAGCTGGGGACAGTCTCACCTTTGATGCCGAGGTGCCCCACGGGCCGGAGACTCTGGT
The DNA here is from genome assembly GCF_040362265.1 of Candidatus Pelagadaptatus aseana. Taxonomy (NCBI): domain Bacteria; kingdom Pseudomonadati; phylum Pseudomonadota; class Gammaproteobacteria; order Cellvibrionales; family Cellvibrionaceae; genus Candidatus Pelagadaptatus; species Candidatus Pelagadaptatus aseana. The sequence continues at coordinate 211,183 of NZ_BAABNJ010000002.1, read as the reverse complement.
TGAAGCCCCCATCAAACTGCTGTCGATTATCCATTATTCCGATGATTGATTCGGCACAAAAAGAAAACAGAATCACTCAATAAAAACACCCGAATGGGTGAGCCACATTTTTATCGCTTCCACTATATTGATCTCGACTCTTGAGTCATAGATAACCTCTTTGACAAGCTTCTGGCACTGTCCTTGCAATATTCCAGAGGTGTTTTCACGAGTTCTAAACAACAACATTGAACGTTAATACAAATCAAAATTCCGTATAGAGAATTACGCCACCACCCATCTGCAAACAGGACGGCTAATTATGCACAGATCAATCGGAATACTTTTTTTCTCACTTATCAGCTTACTGGCAAGCACACTGGCAACCGCTGACACCATCAGACACACGTCAACGGATTATGCAGCCTCGGTATCTGGTAACGTTTACACCTTCACCATTCGCCAGGGAGATCGACTGGAAGTCTACACAGACCGTGCCGGCGACATGAGAATGTGGACCCATCGGGTCAGCAACCGCAGCCACAAGATTTCTCCGGTTATCAACTCCAACTCCAAAGGCGTGATTACTCTGATGGGTACCGGACTGATTGATAAAACCGAGGCAGGGGTAAACTTTAAAATTTCAGAAGCCAGCAACGGCAGAAAGCTGGTGGTTGATGCCAGTGACGCCGGCATGCATCAGGTGGTGGACTTTGGCAACATACTTTGGGCCAGCACCAGCGATTCATCCAAAAGCACTTACTGCAAGCTGGTGGTAAAAGTCATTCCGAAAAATCATACGCCCATTGCTGCAGCCAATCGCGCCGCCAAGCAGGACCCGACCAGCTAGATCGTCACTGCTTCAGGTTTTGCTCGATCTCTCTGGCTATTTGCCTGGTGCTGTCACTGGCACCGGGCCCGGCGATAAAAGTGATATCTCGCAGGCTTAGCTCTCGGTCATCGGAGGCCTTGACCGACATCTTCTGAATCGGTTCACGGTTTTCAGCATCCACAATCACGAGGGGCTCCTGCCCCTCGCCAAAGATCCACTGATCCCCCCACTGGCCTACGGCTGCAATCACCGGAAACAGAGCAAATCCCTTTTCGGTCAGACAATATTCATATCGCGATGACCCCAGACCAACCGGACGCTTTTCGAGTATGCCGTGTTCTTGCAAATGCTCGAGACGCTGGCTCAGAATATTTTTGGATATGCCGATATTTTTGGCAAAGGCCGAGAAAGATTTAACGCCATAGAAAGCATCACGAATGATCATGATCGACCACTTGTCGCCCACAGCCTCGGCCGCCTGTGCCCAACTGCAATTAAAATGTGCGAGAGATTTTCGTTTCATGACGCCATTCTAATGCTTTCATTGCGAATTAACATCAAAGCTTTTGCTGGAACCATTTCAGAGCCAGATCACTGCCCTTGGCGTAACCACCAAAATAAATGCCGTAGTGATTAATCCCGGGAATCACATGGTATTCCGTGGCCACGCTGGCTTTGTTATGAATGATGTCATACGCCTTTTTACTGTGCTCTTCATTGTTAAACAGTTGCTCATCACCGGCGGCAATCAACAGCGTCGGAACAGACACAGAGGCCACATCAGCCAATGGCTGATACTGAATAAAACGAGCCAGGTGCGGTGTACCCTGCAAACCGGGAATGCCATCGATTCCTTCCGGAATCGGACTCAAATTGCCACGGGCAATATCAATCGCTCGTTTTTTTGCGTAGGCCAGTTTAGGGCCTGCCATGGTCGGGAAAGCACCTACCTGTGTCACCAAAGCCGCAATACGCTCATCACGCACGGCATTAGCCACCATAATGCCACCACCAAAACTGGTTCCCCAGGCGCCAATGCGCGCACTGTCGACATTGGGCTCACCTTCCAGATAGTCCACTGCTGAACGCACATTCTGAACCCAGTCTATGGGATCCACCAGATCCCGGACTACGTGGATACTGACAGTCGCATTACCCTGATCATCAAGCTCCGGCTTGCCATTGAGTAGCAGATTACCGCCGGATTCTCCCCAACTGCTGTGAGTAAAGGTGAGCGCGATAAAACCCGCCTCGGCAAACTTGGCGGCGTATCGTGCCGCCGTATTCTTGTCTCCGCCCCAACCGTGACTGGTCACAATGGCCGGAACTTTCTGATTCTGCAGATTCTTTGGCCGGAAGATATCCCCATCCAGCGCCCGCCCATCACTCCAGATGGTGATGACCTTACGCTCCACACTCTCTGGCAAAACCACTTCCGGGTATTTGGGTGCGGCCTGAACAACAGCCGTTACCGCCAATATGATCAGGGAAAACACCGATATAACTAACCGTGACATAGACAATCCTCGCTTAACTCGCAATTTCATAACAATACCCAATGGTTGCATTATGAAACCATAATAGATTTAATAGTTCAAACCATAAGTCAGTCACAACAGGAAACCGACGATGCTAAAGAACACTTTGAAACGATTTTTGATGGGGGGATTGTTGCTATTAAGCCTGCCGTCTGCGCTGGTCAATGCACTGGAAGTCAGTCTCTACGTATCCGAACCGGAGGAAATCAACACCACCTCAGCGCTGATCAAGGGCCACAGCGAAATGATGGTGGTCTCGGCACAACCCAATATTTCTGCAGCTACCCGACTGGCGAATGAAATAGAAGCAACCGGTCTTGAACTGAAATACATTTTCCTGACCCACGCGCATCTGGATCACTTTCAAGGCGCCAGCGTACTGCTGAAACGTTTCCCCAATGCCCGCTTTATTGCCACTCCGGATGTCGCTGAGCTGCAAAGAAAGCGCATTGCAGTGAGTGATGACCTCGCCCGATCCCGTTACGGTGATAACGCAGCAGTGCCCTCGCCAATTGTTGCTCCCTATAACGAAGATACAATTTTCATCGATGGCCAACCGGTAGAACTGTCCAGAGGCTTTTATGGTGATGTGGCCCTGGGAGAACCCGACGAACCGCACACGGTGGCCTATGTACCCAGTGCCCACACCCTGATCCCCAGTGACATCATTTATTACAACGGTCATGTCATGATGGGCGGCTCCACCAAAGAAAGCCGCCGGATTTGGCTGACACAGATCAATCACTGGTTAAAGCAGGATTATAAGATGGTGATCCCCGGGCACATGCCCAAGGGTTCGGACCTGACCCCAATGGGAGCGCTGACCCATACCCGCGATTACATCATGGCCTACGATCTCGCTCTGGAGAATCATGACAACGCCGAAGATGTCATTGCCGAAATGAAACGCCAGTTCCCAACTATCGGCCATGAATCGGCCTTGCTGATTGGCACCTATATGAATTTCAAAGTGATGCATAAGTTGCTGTTCAACCCGACCGTGGAAACCATTTTCTCCATTCTTCCCGACGCACTGGCCAAATGGATCGATGAAAAAATCTACGAGTCCAAAAAAGCCGACTGGCAGGGTGAACACATCCACTGACAAGGTAATCTGTTATGACACTCAAGCTGAAACTCATCGCCATAGCCACGATTGCGTCGCTGTTGCTTTTGGTTGGATTTATCTTCTATCCAAGCTCCGCCGGTATGCGCCAACAAGGCAACCTGAACATTGCCACATTCTCAAAGGACTTTACCAATGTTCACCTGGTGTCCTTTGAGGGCAAACACCTGTTGATTGATGCCGGCCTTGGTAAACACCAACAGGCACTGGAAAGCTTTCTGGCATCCAGCGGCGTTAAGGCCAAGGATCTGAGCGCCCTGATCGTAACCCATGGCCACCACGATCACGCAGGAACAGCCGCCTATTTTCAGAAGAAACACGGTGTCAAAATCATTGGCGGAAAAGCGGATTTAAGCTATTTCAGCACAGGTAAAAACGGCACCCTTTGTCCAACCAGTCTGATGGCCAGAGCCCGTCATAACATGGATCAGAAGGGAACTTTTGAAAAATTCGAACCGGATATTCTCGTCGAGAATCAACTGGATATCAGCAACCTGATCGGTACTCCCGCGAAAATCACCAACGTACCGGGTCACACGCCCGGCTCACTGGTGATCACCTTGGGAGGCGTTGCCTTTGTCGGTGACCTGCTACGGGGTGGACTCATCAATCAGTCCGTGGCGGCCATGCACTTTTATCAATGCAATTTTCCCGCGTTAAAACAAGGCACACAAACACTGCTGACAGAACTGGCGCCACAGGCAGCGACTTTTTTCCCCTCCCATCTTGGTCCGGTGACTCGCTCGTCGGTTGAAAACCTGCTGCAAGTCATTCCCGAATAATTCAGATATCGAGACAACAATATGCAACACACTGACAACAAAGCACATTCCACGGTTTCTGATAATCGCCCGCCAAATTGTTTGGGCAATGTCACCGAATATTCATGGGCGGATGCTTTTTATAGAAAAGACATCGATGCGTTCCTGAATATTTTTGATCCCCGAGTCACCCAATCCGCCTCTACCAGCCCCTATATCAACTACGGCAGCCAGGAGGTAGCAGGGACATTTCAATGGGCCAGCCACTTCTATCAGCGTTGCGACTTCACCCATCAGGCATCGGCCCATCTGATTGAATTTCTGGAGTGGGACTTAACCACCGCCAATAATATGCACATGACCGGTATGACGGTTTTAACCAAAGATCCGAAAGGCAAAGTCATCAAGGTCTTCAATGGCCACCGCAATCTCACCGAAACCGTTATATTTCCGGAGCACTTTGTAAAAGGCCCAACAGGCAAAGGCACCGTTGCCCTGTTCCATAAAAAGGCGCTGAAAAAATACGGGCTTGATCATCAGTTTCCAAGAAACACCCTTGACTTCAAAGCGACCTCGGATGTCTCGGAAGCAGCCTATATCGATGCGTTCCGGTCTGGTCTGAGCAGCGAATTCATCAACCTTCTGGCCGACGATGTGGAGCTTTCCGGCAGCTATGTCGCCAACACGCTCAAAGGGAAAAACAGGGTCAGCCATTGTATGGGACTGGTTGCCAATTTCTATGAACACTGCACCTTCACTACCCAGGCAACTGAGGGTAACCGAACCTACCTGCTCTATCGCGGCAGATTGCGCAACGGCATGGTCATCAGCGATGGTTTTTTAATACTGGTTCGCAATGCATCGGGCCAGATTACAGAGATCATGGACAACCCCATCCCCATGCATGCCGGCACCCTGATTTCTGCCTATCTGGCAGCGCATCATGATGACAAGGCCTTTGCCGAACAATTTTTCTATCACGAAAAACTGTTTGCCAAAGCCGTCAGCCGATATTCACTCGATGGCGTCTATGGCGATAAAACCCGTGATTTGTCATCAATCAAGGGCTTTCTGGCGCATTTTTTTATTCAGGTTTAGACGCATTATTACCCGACTCTGCAGAGGCAGCCACAGTCAAGACAACGTCCGATACTGGCATCATATGTGGCTGTCAGATTCTGCCGAGTTAACAACTCGGTTAGCCCGAGGTCGTAAAGCGGGAATTGTAGCTCATCACCGAGCTTGCATAACGATAACCAGCGGCCCGATAGCGGGCACTGCGCTGGTAGTTTCCGGGTCCAACGTTATACATGGCCAGCGCCTTGTCCAACTTTTTGTAGCGATCCTTGAAAGTCTTTAATACGAAGGCCGAACAGATCACATTGTTATAGGGGTCACTGACATCCAGACCACATTCGTCCTGCCAAAAGTTGGGTTTGATCTGCGCCAATCCGACTGCGCCTGCCCAGGACGTAACATTGACTCGAAAACTGGATTCCTGAGCGATCACCGACGTCAGCAGAAAAGGATCAAGGTCGTGCATCTGCGCCGCGGAAAGAATCCAATAGGGTAACTTTTCAATTTCTTCGGCGTGGGGAAATAAACGTTTGATCGATGCCTGAATCTGCTTTTCTCGCAACTCATCACTGGCGACAACAGCCATGGATATGACAGCCAGTGTTTTCTCCATACGCTGTTGATCAACGGGCACAAACAGATAGGCGGCTACTGAAGTCAGGAAAAAGAAGGCGCACATACTACTGACAGCCCCCACTACCCAGGCAGTGGCCGCAATAAGATATCTTGAAGTCTGCTGTATCAACATTTGCATTGCCCTCGTCGTCTGAAGAGGTATCCCGATGAGTTCAGGCAATTATCAAATGTCAGTGATTCAAATGATGTGGGCTAATCTTTAGCGAATGTGTTGCGGGGTCACACTGCGGTTTTAAAAAGCCTCCTGCAAACCGATGTAAAATCCCTGATTGTCGTCATTGCCCGCGGCAATATCAAAGCGCAGGTGAACCCGACTGGCCGGCTGAATGGCGTAGCGCAGCCCCACCCCGGCACTGTAATAGACATCTTCCTGGTTGCGGTCTTCGGCACTGCCCCCGCGCAGGTCCACCGCGCCGGCAAAGCCCACCAGTTTCCAGGTATCCGAAATATAATAGCGGTACTCCGCCTGTACTCCGGTGAGGTCGGTACCTGAGGCTTCTCCGGCGTTAAAGCCACGCAAATAACTGCGCCGCCCCAGATAGGACTCACCCGAATAGGGAGCATCATCGGACACATAGCGACCGAAAAAACCCAACGCCAGCACATCGTATTCGGCCATTGGCAGGTACTTGCCATAACTGACTTCATACACGTCGTAGTCTTCGTCCGAACCCAGTGCATCCATATAGGAAAATGTATTGACCTGAAACAGCGAGCCGCTGTAGGGGTAGAAGTGATTATCGCGGGTATCGTATTCCGCAGACAGACCCAAACCAAAGACGTCGTTATCACTGGCTCCGGTGGCCGCGATAAAACCTTGCCCCAGAGCATTGCGTGCCGAGTATTCGCTTAAAATCGCGGTGGCATTAAACCCCAGCAGCCAATGATCCGTGATCCGCCAGTGCTGGCGATGAAACGCCAGTATCGCCTTGGTATCGAATTCGGCACCGTCAAAATCATTGCGAACCCGAATCAACCCTGCAGCGGTGGTTGCCCGTTTGTTGTCACCGGCCCAATAGGCCTGATTGCGGGCGAAGGCGGAATAACTGTCGGTATTTGAATACTGAAAGGCTGCCAGCACCTGAGAGGGGCGATCACCGGTTGGGGTCTGATAGAGATAGGAGGATGTCGCGCCCAAGCCAGTACCAAAAGACGGACTGGATGACACAATGGGTGCCACGGCAAAATTCTTTTGTTTTTCAGGTTCCGCATCGGCAGCCCAACAAGCACCGGCACTGAAACCCAGAGCCAGTAGTGGAGTTGTCCATTTCAACATTCTTGACATAACACACCTTCCCCGAGTAACCAGCGCCTGAGTCAGACACTCTCAAACACCGTTCACAGACACCATGCAAAGGCAACAAGGGTGACGACTCAGACGGCGCTTATCTGTGTTAAAAAGTTACGGTAATGTGTTAAAACCAGATCAGGTGCCTCTACCTGAGGGTAGTGCCCAATCTCCGCCATCTCCCCCAGATAGTCTAGACGACACTCCAGCTGTTGATAGCGCGCCACCATATGACTGCCGGAAACCGGGTCTTTAGAGCCATTGATAACAGCCAAAGGCATGGTGGCGTTCTGCAGAGCCTCCACCCAGCGCTGGCGGTGCTGCTTGCGATCGCGCATGTAGGTAATCAGGTTGTGGAACAGGTGTTTGCCGTTATTTTCATTGATAAAGCGCCAGAAAACCTGAAGCTCCCACTCACTGGGTTTGGTCTTGGGGCCAAACACATGGCTGAAGTTTTTCGAGAATTTGCCAAAGCCGTTAAAGCTGTTGACCAGCGCACCGAGTGGTGACAACAGCAGTTTCTGGGTTAACAACGCGCGGTGGGTTTCCGGAAACAGGCCACCATTGAGAAAACAGCCCGACAACCACTGTCCGACACCCTTGCCTTCGAGCTGTCGCGCCAGCAACTCCTGAGCCACAGTATCACCGTAATCGTGGGCCAGAATGTGGTATTTTTTAATGCCCAACTCTGCGAGCAGCGACTCAAACAGGTCTGCCTGACCATGAATGGTGTAGTTACGCCTGTCCGGTTTTTCCGACAAACCAAAGCCCAGCATGTCCAGACTGATCAGCCTGAAGTTTTGCCGCAGGTCTTGCCACAGTGGCAGCCAGTCCCAACTGCAGGTGGGGAAACCGTGAATCAACACAATAACCGGTTGATCCAGATCACCTTCATCCATGGTGAAGATTTTGTGGCCATTGAGCTCTCGGTACTGGCCCCGCTGGCGCCAGTGTAAAACCTCCTCTTCCACCCCCCGGCGGGCGGTGCTCGGCTCGGAAGTTGCGTCATCCTGATTGATGCGTTGCAAGTTGTCAGACATCCAGATATCTCTCCCATTATTATTCTGCCAAGCTAGTTTGAGGCCGATACTGACCCATGACCTAGCAGATGGATTACCCCTTATACCCCCACAAATAAAACACAAACAGAACTTGACGTCTAGTTCAATTTAGATCTTAATTTAATCAAAACAGCTATCCGGAAATTGATGCATGAAGCCCTTACCCACCCAAAAGCGCGCGCTGGAAAAACGCGCCGCACTGGTAAACGCCGCCCAAATCAGCTTTGCCGAAAACGGCTATGAAGCCACAACGGCCAAAACCATTGCGGCAAAGGCCGAAGTGGCAACGGGTACCTTCTACCAATATTTTGATAACAAAGACGACATGCTGCGGGTTATCGCCCAGAAAAAGCGCGATGAGATCTATCAGGCCATGCCGGAACTGGCCGCCAGAGTGATCGAAACAGCGGCCCCATCCACCGAAGACCTGTTTCGCGACGTTCTGGAGCTTATCTACAGCTACCACGAGGCCGAAGCCGAGTTGCATCAGGTTCTGGAACAGCGTCGTGTCAACGACCCCGAACTCGATGCCATCCTGCTGCGCTCTGAAGACATTATGGAAGACAAGGTACGCCAGTTTGTAAAAACCTTTAACAAGGACAATCCGGAAGCCGTTGCCTACAACCTGTTTGCGATGGCGGAGGGATTGGTACACCGGCATGTATTTGGTAACCCGGATACCGGCAAGCAGGAAACCCTCGATCTGGGCGCCAGAATGCTGGCCTGTTATTTCGACTGTCAGCACTAAACCACAACAATAACAACACACGGAGTCACATCCATGAGCGAAGCCAACAACCACTACGATCTGGTGATCAAAGACGCCAAGGTATTTAACGAAGGCAAAACCGCCGTTATCGAAGATCTGGCCGTCACCAATGGCAAGGTGGCAGCGAGAGGCAAAAACCTCGACACCACCAACGCCAAACGGGTCATTGATGGCAAGGGCCTGTGGCTGACACCGGGACTGTTTGATATCCACACCCACTACGATCTGGAACTGGAAGTCTCACCGGGCTTGCCGGAATCCATTCGCCACGGCACCACCTCGGTAGTGATTGCCAATTGCAGCCTGGGTCTTGCCTTCGGCAATCAGCGTGACGGCCGCAACGATCCCATCGTCGATTGCTTTGCCCGGGTTGAAAATGTCCCCAAGTCCATTTTGCGCAACTGCGCCGACAGCGTCGACTGGCACACTCCCAAGGATTATCTGACTCACCTTGAGGGTCTGAATCTGGGTCCCAATGTCGCCACCCTGCTGCCTCATTCCATGCTGCGAATCGACGCCATGGGTTTTGAAGCCAGTATCAGCCGCGACCCGGATCACCACGAAATGCGCAAAATGAAAACCACCCTGAGTGATGCCGTGGATATGGGTTACGTTGGCCTGTCCACCGATGCCCTGCCCTTTCACTATCTGGCCAGCAAGGCCCACTGCGATAAAACCATCCCGACCCAGTTTGCCAAATACGACGAGCTGAAAACCCTGACGAACATCCTGCGTGACAAGGGTGCTGTGTGGCAGGCCACACCACCCAAAGACAGCCCCCTGGGCACCTTGAAAATATTCCTGCTGACCAGTGGCCGCCTGCACGGCAAAGCTCTGAAAACCACCGTGGTCGCAGCTCTGGATATTTTCAATAACTGGAAAATCATGCGTCTTGGCAAAATACTGTCGCGGCTGCTCAACAGCCGTTTTTTGCAAGGCGACTTTTACATGCAGGCACTTGGAGCTCCGTTCAAGACCTGGTCCGATGGCGCCGTAACACCTCTGGCCGAAGAGATACCTGAATTGCGCCGCCTCAATGAAACCGATCTTGAAGACCGTGAAGCCCGCCAGAAGATCCTGAATGACCCGGATTACATCCAGACATTTCGCGCCATGTGGCTCAAAGGCAAAAAGGGTTTTGGCATCGACCGGATCAAGCGCCTGCTCAATATGGAAGACTACGCCTTTAATCGTACCCTGGCGGATATGACCGTAGACGTCTGTCCGATGGCGCACTGGCAAGGCATGGATTTTCAAACGTTGTTTGATCGGGTCAAGCACATCAAAAAAGGTCAGGAGCCGGCCGACATGACTGAAGCTGAACAGCTGCTGGTGGCCACGGATTTTTTCTGGATCAGCGATGAAGCCGATTTTATGTTGCAGATGCTGCGCACCTTCGACACCGATCTGAGCTGGTGCACCGTTACCGCCAATCGCGATCCAATCACCACCCGCAAACTGATCATGGACCCCAAACTGTTGCCCGGATTTAATGACTCCGGTGCGCATCTGACCAATATGGCCTTTTATGATGTGAATCTGCGCAGCCTGAAACTGGCTGCCGAAGGTGGTGATCAGGACGTCAGTTACATGGTTAAGCGCCTGACCAAAGACGCCGCCAATCTGTTCAATGTCGAAGGTGGCAGCATCAACGTCGGCGACAAAGCCGACCTGATTCTGATCGACCCAGAACAACTGGCCAGCTACGATGGTGAAGCCAACGTCGCCCGGGTTCACCGGGAAGAGTACAACCATCATCAACTGGTGAATCGCTCTGAAGGCGTTGTGCCTCTGGTGATGGTGAGCGGCAAGGTCGCCTGGGAAGACAACGACTTCTCCAGCGATCTGGGCAAAACCCCCATGGGGCAACTATTGCGCGCCAACAACCGATAAAACACCATGAGCGAACGCATTTTGATTCTGGTGGATGTTCAGAATGTCTACTACACCACCCGGCAGGCCTTTGGCCAAAACTTCGATTACAACCGGTTTTGGTCACAGGCCACGTCGGGCCAGCAACTGGTCAAGGCCATTGCCTACGCCGTCGATCGCGGCGATGAAAAACAGCGGCAATTCCAGAATATCCTTCGCGCCATAGGGTTTGAGGTAAAACTCAAACCCTACATTCAGCGTACCGATGGATCATCCAAAGGCGACTGGGATGTCGGCATTACCATCGACGCACTGGAGTACGCCGATCAGGTTGACACCGTGGTACTGGTATCCGGTGATGGCGATTTCGATATTCTGGTAGAAAAGCTGCGCCATGACAGAGGCAAGCGGGTTGAAGTCTACGGCGCAGAACCACTGACAGCACAATCACTGATCAAAGCCGCAACCCGCTTCCATCCGATTCAGGGGCCCCTGTTACTGAGTTAAGTCTGAAGCTACTGGGCTAAGTCAGAAGCCACTGGGCTGAGCCTGAAACGGGTGTTCAGGCCTTTTTAACGAATTTGGCGGTAATCATCATCTCACCGGCACCGGATACTTTGCAGTCCAGTTCGTGATCCTTGCCCTCGACAATACGGCGAATCACGGCCTTGGTGCCAATTTTCAACACCTGAGAACTGCCTTTAACCTTCAAATCTTTGACAAAGGTCACCTTGTCTCCGGCTTCCAGCAAGGTGCCGTTGGAGTCTTTGACGGTAAAAGTATCCTCATCTTCTGATGCTTCCGAAGGATTCCATTCATAGCCGCATTCGGGACAGATCAGTAAAGCCTGATCCTGATACACGTATTCAGAGTTGCATTTGGGGCAAGGAGGCAGGGACATAATAATTACTTCATGCAAAGGATATTGGGAACAAGTCAGCCGATACTGTTCTGACACCCCTCTATTCTAGACCCCAGAGTTTTAAAGATGTACTAAAACCTGCATTAATTACCCACGACATTACCCGGCAGAAATCACTGATCTATACTTAGCAGATCACTTTTCACCCAAGGTTTAAAAGATCTATGGTCGAAGACAGAATCAACATCAACGGAGAGTTTCTGGGCATCAGCTCCCTTGCCATCTACAGTGCACCGTGGTTCCTGCAGCTACTTCTGCTAATGCTGGTGGTCGCTCTGTTTATCATCAAAACCTCAAGGGATTCGCGACAACTGAACCGTTTGGTTAAAAAACAGGAAAGTGACGAACTGGATGATTTTATTGCCGATATCAACAGGGCATTTTTTGGCTTTGCCGTTCCCACCAAAAATCTCGCCGCCTATTGGGTAGGATTTCTGATTTACCTTGTAACCATCGGCTATGCCCTGATCAATACCTATATGCATCTTTACGGTTAATGACATTCGGCCATTACCACGACTGGCCATACTGAGCGAATGACTTACCCAGCGTAAAGCGAGGCAAGTCATCATTTCAGAGATGGTGATGGAGCATCACATCGGCAGCAAATTTAACGCAACTCCGACGGTAAAAAATCCAACAAAGATAACTGCGGTACCGTAAAAACGGGTTGTTTCTGTATTCATAACTAAAACCTCGAAAGATCAATCAAACGGTAAAAAACCGATCCATGCTTTGCTGTTGTTTCAAGCTTTTCGTTTTAGTTATGTATTTCGCTTATTGCCTTATTGGAATTTTTATAGGTAGGAAAGCACCAGAACTTTTTGCTTTGGCACTTTGTGAACGAGATATTAGTGACAGCAGCTTTCTGCCACAATGGCAAAAAATGCCAAAGCTTTGGTAAAGCGGTTAAGAATGGTTAAAACTGTGAACAGCGTCTCAAACCTGAATCACAGAGAATTCAGATTTGAGACTTAGTTGAGCGTAGGGTATTAACTCGGCTGCATTTAGCGCAGCTGTTGTAAAAGCTCGGAGTTAACAGAATTGCAGTTAACGGGATTTCATATAGGCACGCCAACCACCAAAGTGCGTCACATCTTCGGCACCCTCGACACCGTATGGTTCACAGATAAATCCGGTAACCATGCGGCCATCGCTGACCTTGACCTTGCCAATTCCCAAGGGCGCGGGAATACCTGCAACAAAACTGCCAAACTGATCGGCTGGAACAGACCAGATTTCCACATCAATGGCCGCCCCCTCGCCTTCGCTGTACACCAAGCCGGGACGGAACGGTGGCCCTCCGGCCAACGCATACATTTTATAATCCGGCGTGGTTGTGGTTGTTTCTTTCAACACCGCTCCCCGTTCACGCAGCTGCCAGTTCAACGGCAGACCATCGAGGTGGGCACCACAAACCAGGACATCGATACAGGCCGTATCGATGACCGGATTATCAGCCAAAGGCGGTTGCGGATAATCCAGAGCCGCCACGGTCATCCCAATTGATTGCTGAATGCGGTTGGCAATCGACAACAGCGCACGATCGCTGAAATGATTACCTACCAGAGTAATACCAAACGGCATGCCATTGTCGGTAAAGTCGGTTGGCACAGAAACCGCTGCCATATCCAACAGGTTCATAAAGTTGGTGTAGTAACCCAGCTGACTGTTGCGCAGAATCGGCTCCTCCAGCATTTCCGCAATGGTAAAGTGACGACCGGCCGTAGGCGTGAGCAAACAATCAAATTGCTTTAACTGATCCAGACACAATTGCTTTAAATCGTTGAGGCGATACTGCGCCTTGAACAAATCCGTTGCCGGCGGTTTGCCACCCGGCGCAATGATGTCACGCACCACCGGGAAAATGGCCTCGGGGTTGTCATCGATCAGCGGTTGCGCCGCAATATAGCGCTCGGACACCCAGGGGCCTTCGTAGAGTAACTTGGCCGCCTCATCAAACGGCGCATAGTCGATTTCGACAAACTCAAACCCCTGATCCGCCAATTGAGTCAGGGTTCTCTGGTAGGATTTTTGGTAATCGTCACAACCAAAAAACTGCAGTTGCTGTTGCGGTATCACCCCCACTTTCAATGGGCCCTGACGCAAACCATACTGCCGCGCCTGGTTGGAGAATGGATTGTGGCGACTGTAACCATCACGGATATCAAACCCTTCGGCGCAGTCGAGAATGGTGTTGGCGTCATCGCTGTTGTAAGCAAAAATACTGATGCAATCGAGACTGCGGCAGGCCGGCACCATGCCACTGGCCGAGAGCAAACCAATGGACGGTTTTACTCCCACCAGATTGTTAAAGCAGGCCGGCACGCGACCGGAACCGGCGGTATCGGTACCCAGACTGAAACTGGCCAGACCCAGCGCTACGGAGACAGCCGAGCCGGAGCTGGAACCACCACTGACATACTCGGGGTTAAAACTGTTTTGACAGGCACCGGCAAACGACCGGGTGCCATTCAAGCCTGTGGCAAACTGATCAAGATTGGTTTTACCCACCGGAATGGCACCGGCGTCGATCAACTGCTGCACCACCTGAGCCGACTCTGTTGGCGTATAGGCAAATTCTTCGCAGCCGGCGGTGGTGGGAATACCCGCCAGATCAATATTGTCTTTGATGGCAAAGGGTACGCCCCACAGTGGCGAGGAAGACGGATCTTTTTCAGCCAGCGCATCCAGATACGGCTGCGTTTCTTCGACCGACAGCTGGTACAACCAGATGTTGTAGTCCTTGTATTGTTCCGCTTTTTCTCGAACTGCGGCCATTACTTGTGCGGGCGTTAACGTGCCTTCTTTGTAGGCTTTTTTTAATCCCGACAGGGTCATGTCAATCATATTTAATCCTTGCTCTTCTCTTACTGTGCTCTTCTCTTACTGTTCTTCGATGATGACCAATGCCTGTCCGGCATTGATGCGTCCGCCCTCGTCGGACAACAATTGCATCACTTCACCATCGCAGGGCGCGTGCACCGAAATTTCCATCTTCATGGATTCCAGAATCATCAACACCTGCCCAGCCTTTACCTGATCTCCTACGGCCACTTCCACCTGCCAGACACTGCCTGACATCGGACTGTCGACGGCGGTCTGGTGTTCAGCCCAGCTGGCTTCTTCAACCACGGCGTCTTCCACATCCGATTCAAAATTGAACTGCCCCGTGGCGTGCCAGTGCTCAAGCTCGGCCTCAAATGCGTCATTGCGGTGCTCGACAAAAGCTTCTATATCGCTCTGATTGTCACTGAGAAACTGCTGGTATTCGCCGAGATTAAAGGTGGACTCTTCAATCTTCAGCGGGTAACGGCCCTGAGGAAAATCCTTGCGAATGGTTTGCAACTCTTCGTTGCTGACCTCGTAAAAGCGGATCTGGTCAAAGAAGCGCAGCAACCAGGGCTGTTCGAATTCTTTGGTCTGACGATAGCGATTCCACATTTGCAGGGTGCGGCCAACGAACTGATAACCACCCGGGCCCTCCATACCGTAAACGCACAGATAAGAACCGCCAATACCCACGGAGTTCTCCGCAGTCCATGTACGGGCCGGGTTGTACTTGGTGGTCACCAGGCGATGGCGCGGGTCCACCGGAGTCGCTACCGGCGCACCCAGATAGACATCCCCGAGCCCCATCACCAAATAGGAGGCGTTAAAGACAATGTCTTTGACATCTTCGATGGAATCCAGACCATTAATCCGGCGGATAAATTCCAGATTGCTCGGACACCAGGGGGCATTGGCACGTACCGACTGACTGTATTTCTCAATCGCCAGACGACAAGCCTCGTCGTCCCACGACAGGGGAATATGGACGGTACGCGACGGCACACTGAGTTCGTTCAATTGCGTCGACAAAATCTTTTCAGCTTGCTGCAAATAATCAATCAACGCCCGATGACCAATCACCTGACTGTCGTAGTGTATTTGCAGTGAACGAATCCCCGGAGTCAGCTCCTTCAAGCCATCGAGTGGATTTTGCTGTAACCACTGCATCAGCGCGTGGGCGCGAAAACGCAACCGGATATCCAGTTCCAACTCGCCGTATTCCACCAGCAGAAAATGATCACCGGCGGCGCGATACACCACATCATCACCGACAGCGTCTGCGCTGAGGCAATCCAGAATCGGCGTCTCAGGCTCGATCCGCGCAATGGGCTGGACAATGGGCTTTAACGCCAGTAACTGTTGACGTTGCTGCTTTTCAATGACGACCGCATCATCAATGGCAACCGGCACAAATCGCACCTTGTCACCGGCGCGCAGCTGACCCAGCTTCCATAGATCGGCGGTAATTACCGTAGCCGGGCAAACAAAGCCACCCAGTGACGGGCCGTCGGGTCCCAGAATTACCGGCATATCACCGGTAAAGTCGACGGTACCAAAGGCATAGGCGTTGTCGTGAATATTGGACGGATGCAAACCAGCCTCGCCACCATTATCGCGCGCCCAGTTGGGTTTGGGTCCAATCAGGCGTACACCGGTGCGACTGGAGTTATAGTGAATTTCCCAGTCCGTATTGAAAAAGGTTTCAATGTCCTCGCCGGTAAAAAAGTCT
The DNA here is from genome assembly GCF_040362265.1 of Candidatus Pelagadaptatus aseana. NCBI lineage: Bacteria > Pseudomonadati > Pseudomonadota > Gammaproteobacteria > Cellvibrionales > Cellvibrionaceae > Candidatus Pelagadaptatus > Candidatus Pelagadaptatus aseana. Next base: position 194,761 of record NZ_BAABNJ010000002.1, on the reverse strand, counting down.
GGCGCACCGTGGGGGCCATAGATCACCCGCAACTGCCAGGTGTTTTCAATCACAGGCCGCAGAGCATCCGGCAGTTGCGTATGGGTAACGGCTTGACTGCCAGCATCCAGTTGCAATACATCACCGGCCCGCAAGGCCCGGCCGTTATGACCGCCAAACTGCCCCAGAGTAAAGGTGGACTTGGATCCCAGATAATCCGGACATTGAATACCGCCACGCACACACAAATAACTGCGCGCGCCCTGCTCTGCCACGCGCCCCAGCTTTAACTGCTGACCGGGTTTGACATCTATCACCTGCCACAGCGGTACAGTTTCACCGTCGAGGCTGGCATCAATCTCGGCACCAGCCACTACAATTTGCGAAGCTGAAGCAAATTTCAGAGTTGGCCCCTGCATGGTGATTTCCAGACCGGCATCCCCCGGCTGATTTTGCAACAGGCGATTGGCCAACTGGAACGAATGGGAATCGAAAGGCCCGGAAGGGGGCACACCCACATCCCAGTAGCCACTGCGACCGGGATAATCCTGAATGGTGGTCTGAGTGCCGCCTTGAATGACGTCGATGCGGGCTGGCTGATAGCTGAAATCATTCAGATAACGGGTAGTGACTTCGCCTTGCAACAGGGTTTTGTCCTGACACAGCGCCTGCAAATAGCCGAGGTTGGTCTCGCTGCCATACAGGGTGGTTTTCTGCAGAGTCTGCAGTAACTTGGTCAATGCACTCTGGCGATCGTCACTGTAAACAATGACTTTGGCAAGCATGGGATCAAAATACGGCGGCACCTCAATACCGGATTCCACCCAGTGATCGATGCGTACACCTTCGCCCTCAGGAAACGCCACCTTGCTCAATAATCCCGCACAGGGCTGAAAGTTCTGATAAGGATCTTCGGCGTAAATGCGCACCTGAATCGCGTGACCCTTGGGCTGCAATTGTTGACGCAGGTCATCCAGTGCAAAGGTTTTACCGGCCGCCAGTGAGACCATCCACTCAACCAGATCCACCCCGAAAACTTCCTCGGTCACCCCGTGCTCTACCTGCAACCGGGTATTCACTTCCAGAAAATAGAATGCTTCGGTATCGGCATCAAAAATAAATTCCACGGTACCGGCATTACGATAATTAACGCTGGCCAACAAGTCTTCTGCAGTACGATGAATCTTGTTCCGCACCGCATCGGATAAATTCGGTGCAGGACATTCTTCCACCACCTTCTGATTGCGGCGCTGACTGGAACAGTCTCGCTCACCCAGCGCCAGCGCCTTGCCCTGACCGTCGGCAAACACCTGCACTTCGATATGCCGGGCGCGGGCAATAAACTTCTCCAGGAACACCCCGTCATCGGCAAAGTTATTGGCGCCGAGACGTTTCACCGAATCAAACGCCCCACGCAGATCCTCTTCGCTGTGGCACAACTGCATGCCAATGCCTCCGCCGCCAGCGGTGCTCTTGAGCATCACAGGGTAACCAATGGCTTCAGCCTCACTACAGGCCTGCTCCAGGTCGGTCAACAAATCGGTGCCGGGAGACAGCGGCACGCCGGCATTAACGGCCAACTCTCTGGCTTTGTGCTTTAAGCCAAACACCTCCATCTGTTCCGGAGTGGGGCCGATAAAGGCAATGCCCTGAGCTTCGCAGCTGCGCACAAAGCTGGCGTTTTCACTGAGAAAACCATAACCCGGATGAATGGCCTCGGCGCCGCTTTGTTTGACAATGGCAAACAGCTTTTCCGTATTCAGATAGGTTTCAGCCGCGGCACCTTCACCCAGACTGTAAGCTTCATCAGCCAGTTTGACGTGCAAACTGTCAGCATCACACTCGGCATAAACGGCGACCGATCCAACACCCATTTTATTGAGGGTGCGGATAATGCGCGCGGCAATGGCGCCACGGTTGGCGATCAGGACTTTAGTAAAATGATTTTCGCTCATAACAAACCTTCACCGGGCCGTCCCGGATTTACACATGCAACGATGGCCGTCCATCGAGGGTATTTACGGCGTGATAGTGGGTCTAATTATTAATTCCAAACCAGTAATTCAACGGGTGTCGGGTTGTAACCGTTACAGGGATTGTTCAACTGAGGACAATTGGACATTAAAACAACCACATCCATCACAGCTTTCATCTCGACGTATTTTCCCGGGGCCGAGATACCGTCTTCGAAAGTCAGCCCCCCCTCAGAAGTTACGGGGACATTCATAAAGAAATTAATGTTGTGGGAAATATCGCGCTTGCCAATGCCATATTCCGGATGCTCGGCCACAGCCAGCATCCAGCTGTCCCGGCATGAATGCATGCAACGTTTTTCCAGATCGTATCGCACGGTATTACTCTCCGTGGCACAGGCACCGCCCAAAGTATCATGGCGACCGCAGGTATCGGCGGTAATTTCCAACATAACGTTATTGTCATTGGAGCGCAGTTTGGTGCCCGTGGTGATATAGACATTGCCCTGCTCACGAATGGTGTCCATGGCACTGTAACGCTCTGCCGGATCGCTGGCATTAAAGAACAGGGTATCGGCCGCCTGATTACCTTCCAGATCAAGAATACGCAGGGTCTCACCGGCTTTTACAACGCCAATGTAGTAATCACCGGAATCAATGATTTCACGGAAATGGGCATTGTCCGGATTCAGCTTACTTTCGGTTAACACGATCAGATACTCCCCAGGTGATACAAGCGATTATTTTCAAAGCCGCGACGGTTTTCATCGCGATAGTTCATGCAGAAGTCATCCTCGGCAACCGGATCAGCCACGCCAAGTTCAATTTGCACGGGACGACGCGGGTATTCGGCTGCTTCACTGAGAGGGTGAGGACAGGTGTGCAGTAATACCAGTGTATCCATTTCGAAGCGCAGACTGATGCGGCTCCCTGCGGGACTATTCTCTTCGAGCAATTTCATACCGCCCTCATCGGTCACCGTTACCTTGCTGAATAAATTGATATTGGCGGCAAGATCCTGAGCATTCAGACCATACTTTGCCAACTCAACCAGAAACGAATCGTGACCATTCTGCATCCATTGATTGCGATGACTTTGATAATCCCTTGCTCCCCAGCGGGCTTCAATGTGAGAGGCGCGCGAATTGCCTGAGACAGTTTCATGCCAGCCGACCGTGTCCTCAACAATGGATGCAAAGATGCGACCCATATCCGAATACAGGCAATTGCCTTTTGTTAGCTTAAAAGTGTGTTGGCACTTGAGGCTGTCCGGTGCGTTATAGCGCTCCAGTAAATTCTCGGGGTTATAAAACAGCATCCCGACATTGGCTCCGCCTTCGAGATCAGTCAGGGTCATCAGGGTGCCTTTGCGAACCCTCAAAGACCAATGGCTGGCGCCGGGTATCGTGGTTGTGTATTCCGTGGTACTCATAGGTCTCTCACTAGGTATTAAACGTTCAGGTTAAACGCTCAGGTTTTTGCTTTTGGTAATGGGTGAATCGGTGGAATGATCGAAGAGCTCAGCAGCAGCTTGCCGGATTCAATACCACGCAATGTGGTCATTCTGTCAGCAATCATTTTTAATTTTTTTGCCGGCCCCTGAACCAGAACAACCGACATGGTTTTATTTTCCGCCAGATTGACATTCAAGGTACTGATCACTTCGTCAATGTGCTCGTACTGCAACTCGTTCAACTTTTTTTGCAGACCCGGTACGCCGTGGTTGTAGACAAGATTCACAGTACCAGTCATCACATCTTCACCGAGTTTGGTGCGATGTTCATTCACTTCATGGGCAATCATGTCGCAAATAGCCTGAGAGCGACTACCAAAGCCTCGATGTTCCACCATCAAGTCCAATTCAGCCAACAGGTTTTCCGGTAAGGAAATGCTGATGCGGCTGACACCCTGATTGGAATTTTCTTCAGTTTTTGTACTCATAATCTTGGACCATAAAACAGATTTACAGCAGCGATACCCAGCGCGACAGCACCCGAACATTATCGGTAATGAACTCTTCTATATGAGTTCGGCTGTCAGCGATCACCAGATCGGGCTCAAAGCCATTACTGCGCATATAGGACGCATTGTTATCACACATTTCTTCAACCAAGGGCTGATCAACTTCAAGATGGTACTGAAAACCATAGACGCTTTTACCAAATCGAAAAGCCTGACAGGCCGTCAAATCCGAATGAGCTAACCAGATACTGTCAGGCAGTGACGCAATGTAATCACCATGAAAATGATAGGCGGGAGAGCGGCTCGGATAATCGTTGAGCAGCAAGTCCTGCGCGGCGGTGCTGTCCATGGTCAGGGGGTACCAGCCAATTTCTTTGACATCATTAGGTTTGACCTCCCCCCCCCAGAGCCTCAGCAATGATCTGCGCACCAAGACAGATACCAATAACCGGTTTGTCCTGTTCTGCGTAAAGACGCACCAACTCCATTTCGGCAGCCAGGTAGGGATAGCTTTCAACTTCATAGGCACCCTGAGCGCCACCGAGAATGACCAAGCCCGATGCCACTGGAATATTGGCCAGATCATCGGTCAGATCCCAACCATAAAAATGGTGAACACTAACCTGCTCTTTGATGAGGATCTGTTCCAGAATACCGGCACCTTCTCTGGCATCATTTTGGATAATCAACACTGATTTCATTGGCTAAACTCAAAAAAACATTAAAACAAGTGGCCGTATTTTTCGATTTCCCAGGCACTGACCGTGGTGTGGTATTCGTTCCACTCCTCGGTCTTGTACTTGATGAATTCATCACGCAGTTCTTTACCCAGCGTTGCCGTTACAAATGGGTCGGCAGCAAAGGCTTCCACGGCTTCTGCCAAGGTGCGTGGTAAAAATTCGATGCCACGATCACGGCGCTCGGCCTCGGACAATTCGTATAGATTGTCGTCCTGAGGTTTACCCGGATCCAAACCTTCGCGGATGCCTTCAAGACCAGCGGCCAGAGCCAGCGTTGCCGCCAGATAGGGGTTGACCGCACCGTCGGCATTGCGCGATTCACAGCGACCGCCCCCCATGGGTACACGGATCGAGTTGGTGCGGTTATTGGAACCGAAAGAATTGAAAACCGGAGCCCAGGTGAAGTAAGGCATGTCTCCCTGCCTGACCAGTCGCTTGTAGGAGTTTACGGTTGGTGCAAACGCGGCACACAGTGCACGACCGTGCTTGATGATACCGGCAATAAATTGATAGCCGATCGGGGTGATACCCAGACCATTGGGGTCGTCTTTGGGATCACACTTAAACACATTCTCACCAGTGTCCAGATCGTAAAGTGACATATTGAAATGCGCACCGTTACCGGTCTTGTTTGAGAAAGGCTTGGGCATAAAGGTCGCCAGTAAGTCTTCCTGCTTGGCATATTCCTTGGCCATCAAGCGCAAAAAGGTAAAACGGTCACAGGTGGTTACCGCATCGGCGTACATAAAATCGAATTCATACTGGCCGTTGGCGTCTTCGTGATCGAATGAATACAAGTCCCAGCCAAGATCATCAATCGACGTCGCCATTTTATCCAGCCACTCAAATTGATCCAGAAAACCTCGGGTGTCATAACAGGGTTTGGTCAATTTATCGTCCGGATTGGGGATCGACAGTGAACCGTCTTCGTTCTTTTTGAGCACAAACAATTCCGCTTCAATACCCAGGTTCATACCGAAACCCATTTTTTCGGCTTCGGCCAACACATTTTTCAGGGCAACGCGAGTATTCAGCGGATAGGGTTCGCCTTTGAAGGTGTTATCCGCCGGCATCCAGGCCACTTCGGGCTGCCAGGGCAGCTGAATGATGTGATCCAGATCGGGAACCGAAGCAATTTCATCGTCGTTAGGCGCCTGCCCCAAACCATCCAGCGCGTAACCGGTGTAGAGCTCTGAACCGTGGGCCATATGCTCCAGATGACTGATCGGTACCACTTTGCCCTTGGGTATGCCATGGATATCGACATAAACCCCCATGCAGTACTTAACGCCTTTTGCCATCAAGTCCTGCTGAATTTTTTGTATCTCTTCTGAATTTTTCATCATTATTTATCCCGATAAAACAAATTTGCTGAATCCTAGGCGTTCCATTTTTCAAAATAGGAGTGCGGTAAAGGCGGTGTTTCCTGCTGACCTCGCTCAAACAGCTCGGCCAGATCCGCGACCATCCACTCAAACAGTTCCTGACCTTTCTGTTCTGATGCCTTGGAAGGAAACCCGGTAACACCGTTGGTACTGGTGCGATTTACCGGATGGGAAAAAACACAGGTTTGGGTGCGATCCTCATCATCGGAATCCATCATTTTCTCTTCCCGAACCATGGCGGGACTGATGGCCATCATCAACGATGTTTCGGCGTCGTTGGCGTGCCAGTCATCGGCATCATCGAAATGAGCCTGCTTGACTCGCTCGCTGATCGAAGCACTGTTGACCAGTGCCACCATCAAGTCATCGTGCTCAGCTCGCAGCATCTCCAGTGCACATCGCAGCGGCGCAAAATTGGTGACATGGGAATTGACAATAAAGAGCCGTTTAAACCCAGAGGCATGAACCCAGTCACCAGAGTCTTTAACCACATCGATCAGGGTTTTGGGTTGCAGTGCGATGGTACCGGGCCAGCGTTTTGAATGGCCGATAGAACAGCCGTAAGGCAGCGTCGGCATCAACAGCACATCCGCTCTGGCAGCGGCCGCTTTGCATAGCTTGTCGGCAATATCGGTATCCATACCACAACCCATGTGCGGGCCGTGTTGCTCTGTCGCACCTACGGGGAGCACTGCGACATCAGCACCACGGGCTACCATCTCACCCACTTCTTCCCAGGTCATTTCATGTAAGGCATTCATAATCAGAAAACACTCCCTACTTCATCATTGACTGGCACCATGCGCACCATATTCAGGTTGGCACCCTCTTCGTCATCCTCCTGTCCCGGGGGATGAATCAATTCTTCGATACGTTTTTTGGTCGCTAGAAATTCATCGCTCAAAAACTGATCCGGGTGACGCGGCTGGGGCACAGGCACCTCAATCACTTCATCCACTTCGCCGGGGTTGGCTTTCAGAACCAGAATCCGGTCGGCCAGATACACCGCCTCATCCAGATCATGGGTAATAAACAGAACCGTGATATCAATGTTCTGCCAGATTTCCATCAGATAGGCCTGCATCTTGGCCCGGGTCTGTGCATCCAGCGCCCCGAAGGGCTCATCCATCAATAAAATTTTTGGCTGATTGGCCAGGGCTCTGGCGATGGCAACACGCTGTTTCATACCACCGGACAGTTGATGGGGATAGCTGTCGGCAAAACGGCTCAGGCCAACCAGATCAATCCACTGCATGGCTTCCTGCTCGGCGTTGGCAAAGCTGTGACCGGATTCCAGTAAGCCGAACATCACATTGCGTTTCACACTCAGCCAGGGGAACAGGGTATAACCCTGAAACACCATGCCCCGATCTGGACAGGGCCCGGACACCTCTTCACCATTGAGCAGCATTTTTCCACTGCTCTGATTTTCCAGTCCCGCCAAAATGCGAATCAATGTGGACTTACCGCAACCGGAAGGTCCAATCACGCAGACAAATTCACGGCGATGGACTTTGAAGTTGATATCTTTTAATGCCGTTATCTGCCCCTGAGGCGTATCAAAGTGCTTATGCAAGCCTTGTACTTCCAGCGTCACCGGGCGTTGCTTCAGACGATCAAAGCGGTCTTTCACCTCGGGACTCTGATCCAGATAGCTGGGTAATTCATGGGGGGTATTCATCGTTATTCCTCTTCACCTGTTTCGGGCTTTAACGTCTCTACAATCGGCATCAGGCCTTGGCCGGGCCCTGCTGCCATGGGAAGAGACGACGGCCGATATAGGCCAGGATCAAATCAATCACCAGCCCCATAATTCCAATCATGATGATGGCGGCGAAAACGTTATCGAAATTTTTATAACGGGCTTGCTGGGTAATAAACCAGGTAATACCGGAACTGGTGCCGATCAATTCGGCAACAATCAGATAGGTCCAGGCCCATCCCAGTAAAATGCGCATGTCGCGGTATAGATCAGGGAGAATTCCCGGGACCACAACCTTGAACAGCAAACTCTTTTTCTTCGCGCCCAATGTTTGGGCCGCTTCCAGCAGTGCCGGGTCCAGTTTGCGAGTGGTATTGGCAACGACCAATACCTGTTGGAAGAAGGTACCAATAAAAATAATGGCAATTTTAGGGGCGTGATGAATCCCCAATATGGCAACCGCTAGCGCGCCAAAAGCAGGCGCCGGCAGGTAGCGAAAGAATTCAATAAAAGGCTCAAACAATCGTGAAAAGAAATCATAGGTACCCGCCATAATCCCCAGCGGCACACCAATGATTGAAGAAAGAAAGAACCCCCAGAAAATCACTTGAATACTGTCCCAAAGACTTTCGTGCAGCCACTTCTCACTGCGTCGCTTGGGTTCGGTGGTAAACGCGGTGTAGAACGCAGTAGCCACTTCATGAGGCGCAGGCAGATAAATCGGATTGGCTCTTTCACCTACGGGCAACACGCCATCATTGGCAACAATCTTTTCGACCTCGGCGTCATAGACAGCGCGATCAACCAGCATGCCGGGTTTGAAATAAGCGACATCACCGGGCTCGACAACTTCCATTTTGGGGTGCCACAAAAACGGCAGATAGCTGATGGCACACCACAGCAATATGGGGATGGCGAAACTCAATAACGCCACGGACGCTCTGGATTTTGCTGGTAACTCTTTTCTTACCGCAAACAGGTTGGTTGCGCTCATGCTCATCTACCCTTTAATACAATTTAAACATCACAGTTAACGCCGCTTTCACGTTTCCTGTGGACATAACCTCCCCGTCACATGACCGCAAAGCATGAGAGAAGGAAAAGAATCAGGGTTAATAAAAGTAGGCGGAGCAGAGTGCTCCGCCTGATTTATGCACTCAATGACTGAACGTCATGCCAGTGCCGATCGATAACTTACAGAGCCTTCATCAGAGATGGGTCAATGTAGGAATCAACGTCCAGAGAACTTTCATACACCTTGTTGTCGACGTTGAATTTATCGGAGATAACAGAAGAGCCATAAAGAGATTTAAAGCCTTCAGCTTTTTCCATAAATGGCAGAGCTTCTTCCAGAGTCAGAATCTTGGTGCCATCGATAAAGCCTTTGTATTCCTCTGCTTCCAGACCAACACGGGCCGCCATGATCTTGATGGCGTCTTCCTGAGTGGCAGGATCCTTCAGGTAGGCAACGGCCTTGTACCAAACTTCCAGCACTTTCTGCCATTCCGCTTTACGAGTGGCCAGACTGGATGGCGCAACCGCCAGCACATCGTAAATCAAGCCAGGCTCATCGGCACTGGAGTAAATCTTGGTAGAACCGGGAACCAGCTTCAGCGCCTGACCGGAGCTGGGCTGCCAGGCAACCACGGCATCAACATCGCCAGAAGCCAGAACCTGAGGAGTTTCATTGGTTGGTACGTTAACCAGTTCCACATCCGTTTCACTCATGCCGGCTTTTTCCAGAGCATTCAACAGCAACAGATGGCCAACGAAGCCAACTTCAACACCAATCTTTTTGCCTTTCAGCTCAGCCACGGAACTGATGCCAGGCTTGGCAACGATCATGTCATTACCGTTACTGTAGTCATTGACCAGAATCATCACATTTTGCGCACCAGTGGCACCGGTCACCAGCGCATCACCATTGGTCATGGCAACCGCATCCAACTGACCCGCGGCAAACGCATCCATACTGGCAACGTAGTCAAACCACTCGAATTCAACCGCGACGCCGGCCTCTTCAAACATACCTTTTTCAATGGCAATTTCCCAGGCCACCCACCCTGGCCAGTCGCTGTAACCAATTTTCAGAGGTGCTCCTGCAAACGCCTTGGCAATCATGAAACTGCTCATCATCAAGGCAACAAAGAATTTCAGTGTTGTTCTCATATTCCGCTCCAGTATTACGATTAATTATTTCCGTAATACTTTATGCTTAAATTATGCCAACTGTGTTTTATCGCAATAAACGTCAGTAACAACGGGCCATCATCGTTTTTTCCTGCAAAACATAGTCCCCATAAAATCTTTCGCTGATGGTGCTCACGCACCAATTTAAAGCCTGCTTTTAGACTTGCGCCCCAAATTTGCACAATCTGAAAACCTCGAATCCTTAATTCATCGGCTTAAACCCGGTGTTAACCCCAATAAATTAGATGGCCCGGTTTTTGATTGAATATTCTCCAGACAATCCAACCCCGGGACGACCCGGCGAACAGACTCCCCATCGATCGATGGTAACCAACCCATCGGTTTCCGGGATCTCTCGACTCACTCTGGACGGCCAGCAATCCAATTGACAGGAGCCGTTACCATGAGCAGCACACCATCTCATAGCGCCTTTACAACCTTGCCCATCGTCGACATGACGTTGTTGTTTTCCGACAACATTGACGATCGCAGACAATTCGCAAAATCCCTGGATCAGGCAACTAGGGATGCCGGCTTTCTTTACTTAAAGGGACATGGCATTAATCCCGATCTGATCAGCCGGTTAAAACAGGAAACCAAACAGTATTTTGCTCAGGATTATGAAACCAAGATGCATCACTACATCGGCCGTTCCAATAATCACAGCGGCTATGTACCTCAGGGGGAGGAGCAGTTCTACGACGACAGCGGTCGAACATCTGGCGACACAGATCCAATATCCCGACCGGATAAAACAGCGGATTTAAAAGAGGCTTATGACATAGGACCGGAATCCAGCAGTTTAATGGCACGCATAACCAGCAATGGCTGTAACCAGTGGCCTGATAACCTGGCGTTTAAACAAGCAGCCAGCGATTACTATCAGGCCATGCTGGATTTAAGCCGTAAGTTATTTTCCGGTTTTGCTATGGCACTGGGTCTTGCCGAAGATCACTTCACTGCCAGCCTGAGTAAACCACCCAGCCAGCTCAGATTGATTCACTACTTCGACAACCCCAATGCCAGTGCTAACGATTCTGGTATTGGCGCCCATACTGACTACGAATTTTTTACCATCCTCTTGCCAACCTCTCCGGGTTTGCAGGCCCTCAATGGTGCCGGCGAATGGGTGGACATTCCGGTTCTGGACGACTGCTTTGTCATCAATATCGGTGACATGATGGAAGTGGCCAGCCACGGCCACTACATGGCCACCTCGCACCGCGTCAGACAGGTAAAAGAAGAGCGCTACTCGTTTCCATTCTTTGCCAGCCTCGACTACGACACCCGGGTCGAACCGATTCCGGCTCTGGCAAAGAAGGCAGCGGGTGAGCACCAACCCGAGCAAACCGATTCGAGCCTTGTCTGTGGTGATCACTTGCTGGCTCAAACTATCCAAACCTTTGCCTATTTAAAAAAGCGTCTGGCCAATGGCGAGATTGAGCTACCTGATGGCTCCCGAGAGCTTTCGTCTTTCGGCCAACTTGCCAGCGCAGTCGCAGAGTAAGAGCCATCAGCCATGAACATAAAGAGCCAGCAGCCATGAACCTGACGGATCTACTTGCACAACACCAAACAACACCCGCCAACTCGGTGCCCGACTGGGTAATCGGCGCGTTCAAGCGCCGTTCCATCAGTTTTGCCAACGGCCTGACCGATATACAAACCCATGTATTCTGGCTGCAAAGTCGCAACCTGACGGTGGACTTGCGATTGCCGATCGACGCTGAACAGGTCACCGAAAAAGTGCTGCAGGATTTCTCCACAGACGACATTCGTGCCCTCGCCAATTACGAGGGCTGGAGCGCCGACAGCGTCTGGTTAAATGATCAATTGAGCTGGAGCGGCGGTACCTCTTTGCAACTGCACAATCGCTGGCCGGAGCCGGCTGAACTCAAGCGCATCGGCGATTGCATGGTTGAGTTTGCCCCCAGTGGCGCCTATGTCGAGGATTGGCGTCTGCTGTCACGCAGTAGTGGTCCACTGCTGGGTTTGAAGCTGCTCGAAGAAACGGATGCAACCACCGGCGAGGTGCGCCATCGCGATGGTGCACTGATTATCAATGGCGACTGGGCGGGCTTGGTGTTGGGTCGCCCAACACCCTTAACATCCGACACACCGCAACCGCTCAGAGAACTACTGGACAGCAACGGCAGTGACGATCTGTTACAGCAGGCCATTTTTCAGTTTGAAACTTCCATTGCTCAGGGCAATCTTGACGATGGCTTCCGGATCAAATATTCAACCCTGCCACAACGGGTTAATCAGACACTGTTTCAGCTCGACGGCTTCGAGGTGGATAGCGACAATAAAACCGTGCTGCATCGATTCCATGACAAGGACAGAGAGATTATTCGACGCTTCAGTATCGATACCATCGAAAATCACTTTGGCTTCTCTCCCATGACCCGCCAAACCAGTCCATCGAAAGATTGGTTTGATCGAGAGCAGGAAACACTGAATCGCTATCTCTGCCCTGTCCAGACATAGGGAAACAGCGAAAAGCCTGTCTCGAATAGCCAGGACGTCTGCTACACTCACTCCTCCTTAAAACATCATGGAAGAGTCGAGTGAATCGAAGCACATACCTGCTGTCGCTGTGCCAGGCCCTGTTAACCACCGGTAATATTTTACTGGTAGCCATTACTGCACTGATCGGTAAACAGCTGGCGCCGTCTTCCGGATTGATAACTTTGCCGTTGGCGCTGCAGTTTGCGGGGCTGATGTGCGCCACCATTCCCGCCTCCATGATCATGGGCTGGACCGGACGGCAAAAAGGTTTTTTCCTTGGCAATGGCATTGGCATTCTGGGTGCAGGGGTAGCCATTGTGGCACTGCTCAATTCAGACTTTAGCCTGTTTTGCGTGGCTACCTTTCTGATTGGTGTCGGCATCGGTTTTGGCAATCTGTATCGCTTCGCCGTTATCGAAACCTGCGATGAGCGCTACGCCGCCCGAGCCATCTCCATCGTCATGGCCGGCGGCGTCCTGGCCGCGGTACTGGGCCCCAATATGGCGATACAGGCGCAGAAACTGGATTGGGGAGCCCCCTTTGTGCCCGCCTTCGCCGGCCTGCTGGCGCTCTATGTGTTGGCCTTGATTCTGTTGGTGTTTGTGCAATTCAAAGAGACCAGCGCGGAAGAAAAACAACTGGCACAAAGACCCTTACTGGCTATTGTTCTGCAACCGGCCTATATCACGGCGGTACTCGCCGGCATGACCAGCTACGCCATTATGAATCTGATCATGAGCGCCACACCATTGGCCATGACCCACAACGGCCACCATTTTAACGACGCCGCCATTGTCATTCAGTGGCACGTGCTGGGCATGTTCGCGCCAGGCTTTTTCACCGGACAATTGATCAATCGCTGGGGTGTCAACAATATGATGCTGGCCGGTGGCATCCTGATTCTGGCCTGCATTGGCATCAACCTGACCGGCGAGAGTTTGTGGCACTACCGAATTGCGCTGATTCTTCTCGGCGTGGGCTGGGCCTTTATGTTTATCAGTGCCACCACTTCCATCACCTCAACCTATAGCCCCAGTGAAAAACCGAAAGCGCAGGCCGCCAATGAGTTTCTGGTATTTTCCAGTGTGGTGATTTCGTCCATTTGTTCTGGTTGGCTGGTGACAGATTATGGCTGGGCCTTTATCAATCAGGTGAGCATTCCGTTTGTGGTCACCGCAATGCTGGCCATTGCCCTGCTCTGCCGCAAACCAGCTACAGCCGGCCAGAGTAATGTGTAAATTAAACCGGGGGCTTTGGCTACCCAGCATCGACCAATGCCAGTGATTCAGTGATGGTGTCAAGGCCGTAATCGATCAGGGCTTCACGCACCAAACCAACGCGATCAAACAGATTACTGCCGGCCACATCGGTGAGCATGATCACGCCATGCAGCGATCCCCGCAAAAACATGGCCGTCTGCAACGAGTCGCTGATCTTATTCCGGTCAACGCTATGATCCTTCAGACCGGACTCTATGGCCGACACCATCAACGTCATGATCTGTTCTTCCACCTCCTGCATCTGCAGCATTAACGGCGTGATGTTCTCCGGTTCCCCAACCGTTTCGCTCTGCTTGCCCAGACGCATGCTCAAAATGGAAAACAGCCCGGGCTCCTGTCGATAGAAGCGATAGTAGGCCTGCCCCGTGGCCTTGACCCGATCAATGCCCCGCTCGTGCTGATCAATCTCCTCGGCCATAAAGCGTGCCAGGGTTTGACCGGCACGAACGCACAAGCCCATGTGGATATCGTCCTTGTCCTTGAAGTAGACGTACAACAAAGAACGGCTTAAGCCGGCATCCCTGGCGATATCGTCCATCGAGCTTTTCTCAAAGCCCCTAGCAAAAAAAACCCGCATGGCTGAATCGAGAATGGCATCCCGGCGCTCGGACTTTTCTTGGGCATTGCGTGAACGTAAACGTGACAAAAGTGATCTCCCCAGGCATTTCTTACGAATAATATTGACATTCTGTCAGTTATTTACATCCTGTCAATAATTGACAAACTGTCAATTAAATCATCGAAGCCGCAATCGGCACAGGGGTTAAGACATGAATACCGATACATATGGCACCACTTCTTTCAAGCCAACGTCGGCCAAACGCTGGCTTGCGCTGCTGTCGTTATTAGCCCTGACAGCGGCCTGGGCCATGCTTATCGGTGCCGACAGCAGAGCCGAGACGCAACCGCGCCCTACCCCCATTGCGGTCCGCGCCATTGCATTGACAGAGCAGCAGCCAGAGTTTTTCAGAAGTTTCAGTGGCACGACTCGCGCCACCCAGCGCGCCACCATCAGACCCCAGGTAATCGGCCGGGTGATGGAAAGACATGTGGAGCTGGGTGATCAGGTCAACGCGGGGCAATTGTTGGTGAGTCTGTTCAATCCCGAGGCCACACCGGCGGCGCTGGCCGCCAGCAAGCAGTGGCAACAGGCCCGGGTAACCCGCGAGCAACTCGAGCGCGACTATCGACGCATCAACGATCTGTTCAAAGTCAACGTGGCCAGTAAGCAGGAAAATGAAACGGCCCGTACCGCGCTACTGGCAGCCCAGGCGGCCGAGTCGTCCGCCGAATCCGACTATTTGCGTGCCAATCAAGTGAATCAGGAGCAGCAGATTCGCGCCCCTTTTGCAGGGATGATCACTGACACCCTGATAGAGCCGGGCGAAGTGGTGGTGCCCGGCCAGGCACTGGTGCAGCTGGCCGACCCCTCACAGGTAGAGGTTGAAGTGACCGTCAGCGAAGCCACTGCTGCGGTTGTGCAGAGCGGGGATTCTGTCAGCGTAAGCCTGCCTCTACTCGGCTCCGCGGCTCCGTTGCAGGGCGTTATCCAGCAGGTCACCCCCTTTCGGGAACGGGGTGCCCTACCCACTGTTGTGGTGGCACTGCCGTCCGCCTCGGTGCGCCCCGGCCTGAGCGCCAGCGTGCATTTCCCTTACACAGAGGACAGCCACGCATTGACACCCACCTTCGCCCTGCCCACCTCCGCGCTGGTCAAACGCGGTGACAGCGGCGCCGTGGTGTATCGTGTGACCGAGCAACAGATTGTTGAAGCGGTGCAGGTTGAGCCCCGG
This sequence comes from Candidatus Pelagadaptatus aseana, assembly GCF_040362265.1. NCBI lineage: Bacteria > Pseudomonadati > Pseudomonadota > Gammaproteobacteria > Cellvibrionales > Cellvibrionaceae > Candidatus Pelagadaptatus > Candidatus Pelagadaptatus aseana. The sequence continues at coordinate 179,246 of NZ_BAABNJ010000002.1, read as the reverse complement.
CAGCTGGCCAACGGTCTGGTAACCGTCCGCGGTGACCTCAAGCCCAACGACAGGATTGTCTCTGCGGGCGTCAGGCAATTGTTCGCTGGCGCCTCTGTTGAGATCGTCCGATGAACGCCTTCGAGCTGCTGGTGCGCTACCAGCGACTGGTGTTCGCCTTTGCCCTGCTGGCAGTGCTCACCGGGTTGGTTTCCTACGGCACCATGGCTCGTCAGGAGGACCCCAGTTTCCCCTACCGGGTGGGCACCCTGCAGATAACTTACCCGGGAGCCACCGCCCGGCAGATTGAAAAACTGATTACCGAGCCACTGGAAGAAGAGCTGGCGCAGGTCGAGGAGCTGGAAAAAATCAGCTCCGTATCCCGCGATAATGTGGCGATTGTCACCCTCAACCTGGCCGACACCATCTACGATACCGACGCCGCCTGGGACAGGGTCCGACGTGCCATGGATCGCGCCGAAGGGGAATTTCCCGATGGGGTCAGCGACATTGTCTTGGAAGATCGGCGCATGGAAATTCCCACGGTCATCCTCAGTGTCACCGGTTCCGACGACCCGGTGTTTCTGGCCGATGCCGCCGAGGAACTCAAGCGCATGCTGCTGGGGGTCGCGGGCGTCTCCCGGATTGAAATCGTTGGCGCACCGGAGAAAGAATTGGTGGTCGAAATTGACAGTGGCGAGCTCAACCGACTGGGCATCAATCGCCAGCATCTGATGACGGCCCTGCAGCAACGCAACCAGCTGATTCCCGGGGGACTGATCAATGCCGGCGAGCAGTTTATCCGTCTCAATACCGCCTCGGACCTGCAGTCGTTGCGGGACATACAACAGCTGCCCATTGAACTCGATAACGGTCAGCGGGTGCCACTGAGCGCCATCGCCTCGGTTGCCATGCAACCGCGTGAGCCACTGGCCGCCCAGACCTACCACGACGGTCACCGGGCGGTCTCCCTGGGCATCATCGCCGTTCGCGGGCAAACCGACACCATCGCCTTTGGCGAGCGCCTGCGCGCCAGGGTAGCCGAGCTCGCGCCAGCGTTTCAGCCACTGCAGATCCGCGAAACCTTTTTTCAACCGGATTTTGTGCAACAGCGGCTCGACGGCCTGTCGCTGAGCCTGCTGATCAGTGCCGGGGTGATTGCTCTGGTGGTGCTGTTGGCACTGGGCTGGCGCAATGGGCTGCTGGTGGCCATGGTGTTGCCGGTGGTTGCCCTGGTGACCTTGGCGGTCTACAACCTGGGTGGCGGCATCCTCCACCAGATTGCCGTGATCGGCGTGGTCATCTCGCTCGGCATCCTGGTGGATAACGCCATCGTCATTGTGGAGTCGATCGACAAAAAACTGCGCCTGGGTCTGAGCCGTGCTCAGGCTGTGAAAGACTCCGTCAGCCAGCTGGCACTGCCCCTGTTTTCCTCCACGGGCACCACCATTGCCGCCTTTATTCCGCTGTTGCTGTCCAAGGGCGGCACCGCCGATTTCACCCGCGGCATCCCGGTCATGATTACCCTGGCCCTGATCACCAGCTACCTGATCTCGGTGATCGTTCTGCCCATGGTGGCCTTTTACTGGCTCAAGCCCGCTGCGCGCCGGTCCACCATGATCAGCGACCGGATCGCGGCCAGGGCCATCGCCATCCAGCGCCGTTCACGCTGGCTGCCGCTGTTGTTGATCGCCGCTTTACTGGTGTTGGTCAGCGCCTCGGCGACGCAGTTGAAATTGCAGTTTTTCCCCGGCGCCGACCGCAATCAAATGGTCATTGATCTGGAGTTACCGGCGGGGACTCCCGTCGAGCACACCGCCAGACTCAGCGGTTGGCTTGAGACCGAACTGAAACAACGCGACGATGTGGCAGCGGTGATGCGCACCGTGGGTGCCACCGGTTTTCGCTTCTACTACAACCTTTCAACCAAACCCAGCGACCCCAGCCGGGCGCGCCTGATGGTCACCACCCGGTCTTTCGATGACAACCGGGCCATCATCGACTGGATTGATACCGAGGTGCAACGCAAGATGCCCGAAGCGGTGCTGGTGGCGCGCGGCATGGGGCAGGGGCCGCCACTGGCGGCGCCCATCGAACTGCATCTGCAACACCCGGATCAGACCGTGCTGTTTGCCGCCACCCAGATCGCCCTCAAGGCGCTGCATCAGTCTGCAGGCACACGCAACATTCGCAGTAACCTGGATCAGGGGATACCGGAGATTCACCTGCGCCTGATCGATGACACCCTGGTGGACATGAAGCTGAATCGCAACACGGTGGCCAGCGAATTGTTTGCCCAAACCCGGGGGCTGGACTCCGGACAGTTTCGCTACAGCAACGATCCGGTCACCATGCGGGTGCGCTCCAGCGCCGGCAGCGACACCGGACTGGATCGCGTGCCATCGTTCTATGTCTACCGCGAACAGCAGCCGATCCCATTGGAAACCCTGGCGACGCTGAAAACCCGCTGGGCCGCGGCGGAGATACACCATCACAACTTCCTGCCCACCGTCACTCTGCTCAGCGAGTTGCAACCGGGAGCCGCCTACAATCAGGTATTGCAAGCCTTTTACCAGCAACTGCAACAGTCACCATTGCCCGACGGGGTCGATCTCATCATCGGTGGTGAATCGGAAGGATCGGCAGACGCCAACAAAGCCATCGTCGCCACGGCGCCAATCGGTGTGATGGCACTGCTGTTTTTTATGTTGATTCAGTTCAACTCGTTTCGCCGCATCGGCATTATTCTGACCACCATTCCCCTGGCGGCTCTGGGCATCGTTCCCGGCTTGCTGCTGAGCGATTCGGCTTTTGGCTTCCAGCCGCTGCTGGGGGTTATTGCACTGATCGGCATTGTGGTGAACAACGCCATTGTCCTGATCGATGTCGTCGATCAGAATCTCGCCGAGGGTAAAACCATCGACGAGGCCGTCTATGACGCCATCCGCCAGCGCACAGCCCCCATATTGTTGACCACCGCCACCACCATCCTGGGACTGTTGCCTCTGGCCCTGTCGCAATCGACCCTGTGGCCGCCCATGGCCTGGGCGATCATTTCAGGCCTGGCCATGAGCACGCTGCTGACCCTGGTGGTGATTCCAAGCCTGTGCCGCTTGTTGTTGGGGCAGCGGCCTGCCGACACCCGGGTTGCAAGCGCCCCAGCGGTTAGCCGTTAGGGCAAGCGGTGCAGATCAGCTCATCGCTGCTAGCTAATGACACCCAACAACTGCAACCGCAGGCGCCCGGGGGTGATACCCGCCCACTGACTGTGGGCCCGGCAAAAAGCACTCTGTTCCGAATACCCCAGCAACATGGCAATTTCGGAAAGGGACAGACTTGGATCGGCCAGATAGTCTTTGCTGAGGTTTTCCCTTAATCCGGTCAAAAGCTGCTGATAGGTCAGACCATAGCGATCCAGACGGCGCTGCAGGGTTCGGGTCGACATCCCGATGGAGCGAGAAATATGGCTTATTTGTACTTGCCCGCTGGGCAGCGCTTTACTGATCTCCTGCTGCAGTAACCTCGGAAACTGATCAACCAACGGTAATATCTGATTGAACGCCAGTCGCTGGGCGTGACGGCGCTGATGGATGGACTGAAAGGTTTGCGGAGGTTCCTTTAATCCCTCCAGGTTGAACAGCAAACGCGTTTGTCCATTGTCGAAAGTGACAGGGCAGCCAAATTCCAATTCATAGTCGGCCTGACTGTCGGTCCAGCTGGCTTGAGCAAATTCGACACCCTCTAACGCCAAATGCAGGGGAAACAGTCGCTGTAAGAAATTCAGCAGTGAGCAAACGCCCACTTCGGTCGTCATGGCCGGGATAAAATCAGGCCAGGTAATGATCATCTGGTCTTCCGTATGGGTAATCTCCCCCAAGGTTATGCTGTATAACCTGCGCTCATGATCAATGTAGGTTTTTAACGCCTCACCCAGATTGTTCACGTTCAAACACAAATAAGCCAACACCCCGGCGTGCTCAATACGGATACCGCTTCCTATCTTGATCGGCAGACTGTCTTCGGGCCAGTTGGCCTGGCAGCGACGCAAAATGGCTTCCCATTCGGCCACCGAGATACTTTCACGCTCCTGTAACTGGCGCAGCTCTGCCTGCAATGACATCCCCTGCAATCCCTGCTGTTGTAACCACTGGCTGAGCAAAATACTGAATGATTTGTTAACGCGAATGGCTCACCCCCATCAGAAACACCAATATGGCATCAATTATCAATAGCTTGGCATAGATTATCAATACCGGTACACAAATCAAGACTAAAGTAACAACCATAAAGATCAGATGACGCACCAAAAGATCATTTGACCAACAAGTTAGTACACAAATTCAACAACAATACCCTGAGGTTAGCCATGAGTCAGCCAGCCAAAAAGCAAAAAGCATCACAAGCGTCACCAAAAGCAGCTAAAGCCAAACAAGCGGCCATCAAGACAGTTAAAGCCGCCGAGCCAGCTAACGAAGCCAAGAGTGACTTTCGCGGTCTGAATGGTCCCGATCCTGAACTGATGAATGGTCAGGCGCCTCTCTGGAATCGCCTGATGGATCACTACTTCCGTCTGGAAATCGATGGTTTTGATCGTCTGCCCAAAGACCCCTCTCTGGTGATTGGCATTCACTCCGGTGTCTCTCTGACCATGGATGCCTGGACCTTTGTGATGGCTTGGTGGCGTCATTTTGGAGAAAAACGCAAACTGCATGGTACGGCACACGATCTGCTGATGAATGCGCCGGTAGTAGGTAACTACTTTGAACGCCTCGGAGCCTTATCACCCAGCCGCGAAAATATCTGTAAAGCTCTGGATCAGGGCGATGACGTTATTCTGTGGCCCGGCGGCGAAGTGGATTCCTGCCGCAGCTGGAAAAAGCGCGACAAAGCCATCCTCGGCGGCCGCAAGGGCTTTATCCGTCTGGCCATCAAACAGGGCGTGCCCATTACTCCGGTTGCCACTGTCGGCGGTCACGACACCCTGTTTGTTCTGTCTGAAGGTCGCGGTCTAGCGAAAATGCTCGGTCTGAAAGAGAAGCTGCGTACCGAAGTAGCGCCCATCACTCTCAGCTACCCGTTTGGTCTGGGCGTCACTCTGACACCGTTCCAGCACATTCCGCTACCCGCCAAGATTCGAACCGAAGTATTGGATCCAATCTACGTCTCCAACGATCCGGAAATGGCCAACGACGAAGAGTACGTACAGGCCATTTATGACCAAGTAGAAGGCGCGATTCAGGCTGGCATGGATCGATTAGCCAAAAAGCGTCGCTTCCCGATCTTCGGATAATTTCTCTGTTTGGTTGTTTACCTCTTTGTGAAAACCAAGTTTGCGCGTCTGCTCTCTGATCGACAGGCGCGCCTTTTTTCTATTTGAAACGAGAGATAAAAATTATGTCACAACAAAAACGCCCTCTCGCGCTGCTGGACAATGCCTTCCTGCTGACCGAAACCACCGAAGCGCCAAAACACATCGCCAGCCTGTTTTACTATGAAAAGCCCGCTGATTCCGGCGAAGATTATGCCTATCAACTCTACAATCACTGGCTTGGATGCAATACCGCTACTGCGCCGTTTAACTGGAAGCTGGCAGGCATCAATCCGCTGCGCCCATTTTGGATAGAAGACGACAACTTCGATATCGCTCGCCACCTGCGTTTTCACCGCCTGCCGGATCAGGCCAGCGAACAACAACTGCTGAATAAAGTCGGCGAGCTGCATGAAGAGCCTCTCAAGCGCGATCGCCCCGTGTGGAGTCTGCATATCATCGACGGTTTGGCGGGAGATCGCTTCGCCATGTACTTCAGTCTGCATCACGCTTTGATCGATGGCATGACCGCCATGTCAATGATTGCCATCGCCCACGACAACAAACCTCTGAAGGATAGCCTGCCGCTGTGGCAGCGGGACTATCCAGACTTTAAATTGTCCGACCAAAGCTGGCTGCAGCGCCAGCAAAAAATGCTCACCGGGCGCATCGACGCCGCCCAAAAAAGTGCCAAGAATCTGGTGGGCCTTGGCCACCTGTCCATGCAGTTAATCAAGGAAGCCGTTGGCATCAATGAAACCCCACTGACCATACCGTTCAGTGCCAAAGATTGCCTGTTGAATGGCGACGCCAGTTCACAACGCTCACTGGCAACCGCCTGCCTGCCGCTCGATCAGGTCAAGCTGGTCTGCCACCAAAGCGGCGGCTCCCTGAACCATGTGGTTCTGACCTGTGTTGATGAAGCCATGCACCGCTATCTTGGAGATATTGGCGCGCCTCTGGACGCCCCCCTGCACGTCAACATCCCTGTCAGCCTAAGAGGTAAAGAGGAATCGGACCAAGCCGGTAACAGCGTTGCCGCCCTGCCCGTCAGTCTGGCAGACGCCGATTGTGATCTAAGCGGTCGCTTCGAAGAAATCGGTAAATCCCTGACAGGCCTGCGTGATCTGGTTGAAAACAACAGCAAAAGCAGTCTGGAAACCTATAGCCTGTTGACCGGCGCACTGGCGCAGTCGCTGGAAACCACCAGCACCCAATCACTGGCGCCGGGTGCCGCCCATTTTCTGGTTTCCAATGTCCCGGGCCCCAGACAAACCCTGTTTCAGGGCGAAGCCGCATTGTTGAATTGGTATCCGGTCAGTGCCCTGTACCCGGGACAGCGTATCAATGTCACCCTGCTCAGTTACGACGGCAAGTTGTATTTTGGGGTGGTGGCCTCAGCGGAATTTTTACCCCGCATTGAGCTTTTGACCACCTACATCGAAGCAGCCTTTGCCAGTCTTGCCAAAGAATTTTTACCGGCCAAACCCAGCAAGACCAAAAACAAAAGCGCCAGAAAAAAGACCGCAGCCTGACTCATCCTACGCAACACAATCACGGGGGCAGACAGGTAATTTTCGGCCTGCTTTCTGCCCTTAAATGACTGTACGCGCCAGCTGGTTGCGGTGGTACATTGATGCTCTTTTTAAAGCAATAACAATAAGAGAGCAGCCATGGCGTTTGATTACGATTACCTGATTGTTGGCAGTGGTTTTGGCGGATCTGTTTCCGCTCTGCGTCTGGCTGAAAAGGGCTGGAAGGTTGGCGTCATAGAACAGGGACGCCGCATTGGCCCAGAGCACATCAAAGCCGCAAAGCAATCCCCTCGCAAGTTGTTATGGGCACCAGGACTCGGCATGCGGGGGTATTTTCAGCAGGCCGCATTCAAACATCTGAGCGTTGTCAGCGGCGTCGGCGTAGGAGGCGGCAGTCTGGTCTGGGGAGCGGTAATGCTTGAGCCCAAACCCGAGTTCTATCAGGACCCGCGAGTCAAAAACCTGCCGGCAGATTTTGCCAAGGAACTGCCACCGCACTTTGCCACCGCCAAACGTATGCTCGGTGTCAGCCGCAATCCCCGGCAAACCCTGCAAGATGACATACTCCAAAAAACCGCCACGGAACTGGGCGCGGCTGCAAATTTTGACGCCGTGCCCAACGCCATATTTTTTGGTGAACAAACTACAGAGCCAAGAGACCCGTTCTTTGATGGCAAAGGCCCTTTGCGCAAACCCTGTACCTACTGTGCAGGCTGCCTGACCGGTTGCGAGCACGGTTCGAAAAACAGCCTCGACCTCAATTATCTGTATCTGGCAGAACGACAGGGGGCAGAGATTCTGGCCGAACATCAGGCGGATAAAATCCAACCCATGTTGGAAGAAGGCTACCGGGTTAGCCTGTCGCCCTCGTACCCCCATTCAGCCAACCCCAAGTATCAATCCAGCATCACCGCCCGCCGGGTTATTCTTGCTGGTGGCGTATTGGGCACACTCAAGCTGCTGTTTAAAAACCGCGATCACTATGGCCACCTGCCACAAGTTTCCCAAACTCTGGGGGAAGTGGTGCGCACCAACTCCGAGGCCATTACTGCCATTCTGCATCCGGCAGACCACGATCTCACCGATGGCACCGCTATTTCTACCGACTTCCATCCAGACCCGCACACCCACATTACCCAGAACCGGTTTGATCGGGGCTATCGCTTCCTGAGAACCGTGTTGGTGCCCATGGTGGATGATGAACGCAAACTGCCCCGCGCTCTCAAGACTCTGGGCAGCATGTTACTACGCCCCGGATTGATGTTCAGTAACTGGTTCTGCAAAGAATGGGAGAAACGAGTAACCGTGCTGACGGTGATGCAGGATCACGACAACGCCCTGACCCTGCGTTACAAGCGCACACTGGGCAACCTGTTCAGAGGCGGACTGGTGAGTGAGCCCCATCAGCACCACAATGCCCCAAGCTACCTGCCCATCGCCAATCAGGCAACCCGGATTTTTGCCCGCCACGCCGGCGGCCGCCCCATGAGCAGCGCTCTGGAAGCCATTGGCGGCAAGGCTACCACCGCGCACATCCTGTCGGGCTGCCCCATGGGCACTTCTGCGGCTGACTCGGTAATCGACAGCAACCACGAAGTGCACGGCCACCCCGGATTATTCGTTATGGACGGCTCCAGTATACCCGCCAATATCGGGGTTAATCCGAGCCTCACCATCACCGCCATGGCCGAGCGCTTTGCGCAGCTGCCGATACACGCACCGGCGAACCCCCTGTCAAACATGAATTCTGTTGAAGCAGAAACTGAAACACCAATCGAAGCCTGAATAGCCACCCCAAAAAAATACATTTTATACTGCATATAACCCAAGGTTAGGAGGACAGAACATGCCTGACAACACGCTCGCTTTTCTATCGCTGACTGAACTGGCTGACAGAATAAAATCCAGAAACCTGTCACCGGTTGAGCTAACCGAATCATTCCTCAGTCGCATCGAAAGACTCAATCCTTCACTGCACGCCTATAATTGCGTCACCATAGAAAAGGCCCGAGCCCAGTCCCAAGCTGCCGAACAGGAAATTGAAAGCGGTGCTTATCGGGGGCCACTGCACGGCATTCCTCTCGGAATCAAAGACCTTTTGTATACACAAGGCATCAACACAACCGCCTCGTCCCAGATACTCAAAGATTTCGTACCCCAGAGCAACTCAACGGTTGTCGATAAATTAAACGCCTCCGGTGCCATTTGTCTGGGCAAAACCAATCTGACCGAATTTGCACTGTCAGGTTATCACCCGGATCTGGAAGTTCCGGTAAACCCATGGAACGCCAAGCACTGGTCTGGCGTATCATCGAGCGGGTCCGGAGTGGCCGTGGCAGCCCACCTCTGTTGCGCCGCTATTGGCACCGATACCGGAGGTTCCATACGATTGCCTTCAGCCGTCAATGGCGTGGTTGGAATAAAGCCCACCTACGGCAGGGTCAGCCGACACAACACCATTCCGCTATCGGACTCTCTGGATCACATTGGCCCCATGGCAAATTCTGTCATGGACGCGGCACTGGTATTAAATGCCATCGCCGGCTGGGACATTGAAGACCCCACCTCTCTGCCAGAGCCGCAAACCGACTTTACCCAAGCCATAGGCGACAGCCTGCACGGCATTAAAATTGGGGTTGACCAAACCTTCAACGCTCAGGTTGATCCCGAGGTTGCGGCAGCACTGAATAATGCTGCCAACGCACTGCAAACACTGGGTGCTGAGATCGTTGATGTCAGTGTTGCCGGCATTGAGGAAGGCGCGGATCGCTGGTTTGCACTGACGGCTATAGAAGCGGCCATTTATCACAAACCATCTTACCCTTCGCGCCAAGACGAATTCGGACCCGTGTTTGCAAGTCTGCTTGAGCATGGTCTGTCAGTGACCGCCGAGCAGGCATCCCTTGCCTACACTGCCAGAAGCAGAGTAAAACAAATTTTGGCAAAAACCTTTTTGCAGGTTGATATGTTGCTCTGTCCCTCGGCGGCCGGGCCAGCCCCCAGTCTTGAAGAGTTTCCACCACAGATGATCCTGCCACCGGAGATTATTGGCCCCATCGTGATGTATCAGGCGCCATTCAACTTTTCTGGAAGCCCGACCATTTCCGTCCCAATGGGCTTTTCACAATCCGGCCTGCCGCTCAGCCTGCAGCTGGTGGGGCGCCACTGCGAGGAAAGCCGGATCATTCAGGTTGCCCACGCTTACGAACAGGCCACCGGATGGCATAAAAAGATAGCGCCGGCCGCACAGCTATAAAAGCCGGCACATAGGCTCTCTGCCATCTCACCAGTGGAGCTTAAGACGTTATTGAATGTCTAGATGGCCAGCGGCTTGCCAAGGTTATGGGTATCCAGTCTTCCCTGTGGACTTCATTTTCGCGACTTAGAAGCGTCTGGCCCACTGGTACCCATGCCCCCTTCCAAGTATCCTTAACCGCTTCGTTTTCCCTGTTTTCGACACCAGCAGCAAGGCCCCCATGAGCAGTACAGATACCGTCAAACATACCCCAATGATGCAGCAGTACCTGCGCATCAAAGCCGAACACCCCAACGAGCTGGTGTTCTACCGCATGGGCGACTTCTATGAGCTGTTTTACGATGACGCCAAGAAGGCCTCGGAACTGCTGGATGTCACATTGACGGCCCGGGGTAAATCCGGCGGTGAACCCATTCCGATGGCGGGCGTACCCTTTCACTCGGTGGATGGCTATCTGGCCAAGCTGGTGCGTTTAGGGGAATCAGCCGCCATCTGCGAACAGATTGGCGATCCCGCCACCAGCAAAGGGCCGGTAGAACGCAAGGTGGTACGCATTGTTACGCCGGGCACCATCAGCGACGAGTCCCTGCTGGATGAATCCCGCGATAACCTGCTGGTGGCCCTGCACGTGGTAGAGGACACCTTTGGTCTGGCGACGCTGGATATTGGTTCCGGACGTTTTCAGGTGCTGGAGGTTCAAGGACTGGATGCCGCACTCGGCGAACTGCAGCGACTGAACCCCGCGGAACTGCTGATACCCGAAGAGTTAATCACCCCTGAGATTGTAGAGCGCCGTCGCGGCCTGCGTCGTCGCGCGCCCTGGGAGTTTGAACTGGAAACCGCGCAACGGCTGCTGACCCAGCAATTTGGCACCCAGGATTTGCAGGGCTTTGGCTGCGATCATATGCACGTTGCTCTGGCCTCCGCCGGCTGTCTGCTGGCCTACGCCCAGGAAACCCAACGCACTGCTTTGCCGCACATCAACTCCATCACCAGCGAAAACCGCGACGAAGCCGTGGCCATGGATGCCGCCACCCGCCGCAATCTGGAGATTGATATCAACCTCAATGGCGGTGAAGACAACACCCTGTTTGATGTGCTGAACAAGGCTGCCACGGCCATGGGCTCGCGCCTGCTGCGCCGCTGGCTGAATCGCCCGCTGCGCGACATCAATACCCTGCAGAACCGCCAGAACGCCATTGCCGAACTGCAACAGAATTATCAATTTGAGCCCATCCACCAAACCCTGAAACAGATCGGCGATCTGGAGCGCATTCTCGGCCGTGTCGCCCTGCGTTCAGCTCGCCCTCGCGATCTGTCGCGGCTGTTCAGCTCTCTGGCCGCCTACCCGCAACTGCAAAGTCAGCTGACAGAAACCCAAGCGCCACGCCTGCAACAACTGGCCGAAACCATTGGCACCTTCCCGGAACTGGAAGACCTGTTGGGTCGCGCCATTATTGAAAATCCGCCAGTGGTGATTCGTGACGGCGGCGTGATTGCCGAGGGCTATGACAGCGAACTGGATGAGTTGCGTAATATCAGCACCAACGCCGGCCAGTTTTTGATTGATCTGGAAACCCGGGAAAAAGAACGCACAGGGATCAGTACCTTAAAAGTGGGTTACAACCGGGTGCACGGCTATTACATTGAAATCAGCCGCGCCCAGTCGGAACAGGCGCCAACGGAATATATCCGTCGCCAGACCCTGAAAAATGCCGAGCGTTTTATCACTCCGGAACTGAAAGAATTTGAAGACAAGGCCCTGTCCGCCAAGAGCCGCGCACTCAGCCGCGAAAAAGCACTCTACGAAGAGATTGTCGAACGCCTGAACCAGGATTTGATTGCCCTGCAAAATGCCGCAGCGGCCGTATCCGAGCTGGATGTACTGGCCACATTAACCGAGCGCGCCGACACCCTGAACTTTACCCAGCCACGCCTGACCGACTACCCCGGCATCAGCTACAAGGCCGGCCGTCACCCGGTGGTGGAACAGGTGTCCGATCACCCGTTTGTGCCCAACGATTTGGTATTCAATGCCAGTCGCAAGATGCTGATTGTCACCGGCCCCAATATGGGCGGTAAATCGACCTATATGCGCCAGTCGGCTCTGATTACCCTGCTGGCTCATATCGGCAGCTTTGTACCGGCGGCCGAAAGCGCCATTGGCATGGTGGATCGCATCTTTACCCGTATCGGTTCTTCGGACGATCTGGCCGGTGGCCGCTCGACCTTTATGGTGGAGATGACCGAAACCGCCAATATCCTCAACAACGCCACAGACAAGAGTCTGGTATTGATGGACGAGATTGGTCGCGGCACCAGTACCTTTGACGGCCTGTCCCTGGCCTGGGCTTGCGCCACTCAGCTAGCCGAAAAAGTTAAGCCCTTTACCCTGTTTGCCACCCACTACTTTGAAATCACCTCGCTGCCGGAAACCCACGACTGCGTCGCCAACGTCCATCTGGACGCCACCGAGCACAACGACAATATTGTGTTCCTGCACAATATTCAGGAAGGGCCGGCCAGCAAAAGTTATGGCTTGCAGGTGGCCAAGCTGGCGGGCATCCCACAGGAAGTGGTGGCGCTGGCCCAACACCAGCTCAATCATCTGGAGCAGGAAGCCGCGGAAAAAGACGGCACAGCAACCACCCCTCTGGAGGATCCATTTCAGGGAGAGCTGTTCAACAGCCCGGCACCCCACCCGGCGGTGGAAGAACTCAAAGCGCTGTCACCGGATAATTTGACCCCATTACAGGCACTACAGACGCTATATGAGCTGAAAAAGCTGTTATAAATAGCGATAAAAGCAATAACAGCGCCTATGATTTTGCTGCAGAGCCCTTAGGTTACTGCTAGAATGCACGCCGAAATTATTACTACTAGATATTTGTGGAGCTAACAGCATGACTTTTATCGTCGCTGATAACTGCGTTAAGTGTAAACACACTGACTGTGTGGAAGTTTGCCCGGTAGACTGTTTCTACGAAGGCCCTAACTTTCTGGTTATTCACCCCGATGAGTGCATCGACTGTGCTCTGTGTGAGCCTGAGTGCCCGGTAGACGCCATCTTCTCTGAAGATGAAGTACCGGAAGGCCAGGAAGTCTACGTTGAACTGAACGCCGAGCTGGCTGAAGTTTGGCCCAACATCACCGAGAAGAAAGATCCCCCGGCCGATCACGCCGAATGGGACGGTGTTGAGAACAAGCTGCAGTATCTGGAGCGTTAATCGGCATTTATTGCCACCGCTCCGGCTTGCTGCCAAACACGGATGTCATCTATTCCGTGTAAATAAAAAAAGCGCTCAAAAGAGCGCTTTTTTTATGCTCGAATAAAATGCCTCTTACGGCATTTCATCCAGCTCTTCGCCTTCTTTGATCGGCTGCATCAAATCTTCTTTGTCGATGTTCAACGCCAGCAATACATTGGCCGCTACGTAAATCGATGAGTAGGTACCCACCAGCACGCCCACCAGCAAGGCGGTAGAGAAACCGTGAATCATCTCGCCGCCGAAAAAGAACAGAGCCAGTAACACCAGCAAGGTCGTGAATGAGGTAATCAGGGTACGGCTCAGTGTTTGCGTCAAGGACACATTGATCACTTCCAGTGAGGTCATGCCCCGCAGCTTGCGGAAATTTTCCCGGATGCGATCCGATACCACGATGGTATCGTTCAGGGAATAACCAATGACCGCCAGCACGGCCGCCAGCACGGTCAGATCGAAATCCATGCCGATGATCGAGAAAAAGCCCAGCACCAGAATCACATCGTGCGCCAGAGCCGCCACAGCACCAATCGAGAACTTGTACTGGAAGCGCATGGCCACGTAGAGCATCACCACGGCCAGAGCAAACAACATACCCAGACCACCGTCATCGCGCAGCTCTTCACCCACCTGCGGGCCGACAAACTCAACGCGGCGCAGCTCGATCTCACCTTCGGCCTCACGGCTCAGGGCCTCCATGACCTCGTCACCCAAGCCCGGAGTAAAGCCGCGCTGCATGCGCACCAGCACATCTGTCTCAGAACCGAAGTGCACCACCACCGCCTTTTCAAAACCGGCGTTGTCCAGTTGCTTGCGAATGGTGTCCAGATTGGCGGGCTGTTCGTAACCCACCTCAATCTGGGTACCACCAGTAAAATCCAGACCGAATTTCAAGCCGTTGATGGCCAGCGACGCAATAGCCGCCACCAAAAAGGCAATGGAAAAGGCCGCGGCCAGTTTGCGACGGCCCATAAAATTAATTATACGTTGTTCAGACATAATCTTGAGCCTTAAATCCAGATTTTCTCGACACGGCGGCCGCCGTAGATCAGGTTAATGATGGCGCGGGTACCAATAATCGCGGTAAACATGGAGGTCAGAATACCGATGGACAGGGTCACAGCGAAGCCCTGTACCGGCCCGGAGCCGATGGCGTAGAGAATCACCGCCACAATCAGGGTGGTGATATTGGCATCGAGAATGGTGACAAAAGCGCGATCAAAACCGGCACTGATGGCCGACTGCACCGGCAAACCATTTTTCAGCTCTTCGCGAATCCGCGAGAAGATCAGTACGTTGGCATCCACCGCCATACCCACGGTCAATACGATACCGGCAATACCCGGCAGGGTCAGAGTGGCCCCCATAATCGACATACAGGCCATCAGCAACACCAGGTTCACCATCAGGGCGATATTGGCGGCAATACCAAAGACCTTGTAGTAAAGCAGCATAAAGATCAGCACCAGTGCCAGACCGATCTGCACCGACTTCACACCCACGGCAATATTCTCAGCACCCAGAGACGGGCCAATACTGCGCTCCTCAACAAAGTACATGGGGGCGGCCAGGGCACCGGCACGCAGCAGCAACGCCAGCTCGGACGCTTCGGCCACATTGTCCAATCCGGTGATCCGGAACTGCACACCGAGACCACTCTGGATGGTGGCCAGGCTGATGATCTTCTTCTCAACGATCTGCTCGGGGATTGCAATCTGCTCACCCGCCTCGTTGATTTCATAATTCATGCGGGTTTTGTACTCGATAAACAGTACCCCCATGCGCCGACCGACGTTGTTGCGGGTGGCGCGATGCATCTTGGTACCACCGGCACTGTCGAGGGTAATGTTCACCTGCGGCTGACTGGTCTGACCGTCAAAGCTGGACTGGGCATTGACCACGTGATCACCGGAGAGAATCATTTTTTTCTCCAGGAAGGCGTCACCCCAACGGCCCTGATCCACTTCGCTGCGGAAGGAGAAAGACTCCTTGCGCGACACCAGCTCGGAGGGCTTGGCCTCCAGCCGGAATTCCAGATTGGCGGTTTTACCGATAATACGTTTGGCTTCGGCAGTATCCTGTACCCCCGGCAGCTCAACCACCACACGATTGCGACCCTGACGCTGCACCAGCGGCTCGGACACACCCAGCTCATTCACCCGGTTACGCAGGGTGGTAATATTCTGGCTGACGGCGTAATTCTCGACGTCTTTGATAGCCTGCTCACTCATGGCCAGAGTGACGATAAAGTCTTCGCCCTGATCCACAGACTCGCGCAACATATCCGGGTATTCTTTGCGCAACTCGGCATTGGCGCTGTCGCGAGCTTCAGCCGAGTTAAAAACAGCGCGAACCACGCTGTTGTCATCCAGCGTCACCGAGCGATAGCGCAATTTGGCCTTACGCAGCTTGGATTTCACATCACGCAAAGTGCCTTCCATGCGCTTGGCAATGGCACCTTCGGTATCCACCTCCAACAGAAAGTGCACACCACCGGCCAGATCCAGACCCAATTTCATGGGCTCGGCACCAAAGCTGCGAAGCCAGTCCGGCGTGGTTGGCGCCAGGTTCAATGCCACCACATAGTTGAAGCCCATGGCCTTTTGAATGGCCGCCTTCGCTGCCAGCTGCTCTTCCGCATCACGCAGACGAATCAGACCGGATTTACCATTGGCCTCTTCTGCGAAGTATTCAATACCGGCTTCGTCCAGAGCCTTGGTTGCCATAGCCAGCGCATTGTCATCAATTTCTGTGGCACTGGACTGACCGGAAATCTGCACGGCAGGATCAGGGGCATAAAGATTGGGAGCGGAGTAAATAAAACCCAGTACCGCGACCAGCAGTACCATCAGGTTTTTCCAGAGTGGATAGCGATTGATCATGTAATATTCCAGAAGGCCAAACGGCCGGATTACGATTGTTTCAGCCCTCTTATATCGGGGCTTCTGTTATTTTTAAAAGGCCAAGATTATACGCAGGATTATTCGTCGGCGTCAGCCCGGCTGACGCCCATTCCCGATGAATTATTCGTCAAAATCCAGCGGCGGCACTTCCTTGCCCTGTTTGCCATAGAATTCCTGCAGGAATTCATCGAAGCTGTCATTGGAAAGCGCTTCACGCATATCGGCCATCACCTTCTGGTAAAAGCGTAAATTGTGGATGGTATTGAGCTGACCACCCAGCATTTCACCGCATTTATCCAGATGATGCAGATAGGCCCGGCTGAAATTCTGGCAGGTGTAGCAATCACATTCCGCATCCAGCGGGCCGGTATCGTGACGATGTTTGGCGTTGCGAATCTTGATCACGCCAGTAGACGTAAACAGGTGACCGTTGCGCGCGTTACGGGTTGGCATAACGCAATCGAACATGTCCACACCGCGGCGTACCGATTCAACGACATCTTCCGGCTTGCCCACCCCCATCAAATAGCGTGGTTTATCCTCCGGCATCCCCGGCGTGGTGTGCTTGAGAACGCGCATCATATCTTCTTTGGGCTCACCCACCGACAGCCCACCGATGGCAAAGCCGTCAAAATCGATGTCCTTCAGACCCTCAAGGGATTCGGTGCGCAAATCCTCGTACATGCCGCCCTGAATAATTCCGAACAGGGCAGACGGGTTATCGCCATGGGCGTCTTTACTGCGCTTGGCCCAGCGCAGGGAAAGCTCCATGGAATCCCGGGCTTCTTTTTCAGTGGCAGGATAGGGGGTGCACTCGTCAAAGATCATCACAATATCCGAGCCCAGATCCCGCTGCACCTGCATGGAAATCTCCGGATTAATCTCGACCGGGCTGCCATTGATGGGGGATTTGAATACCACCCCCTCCTCGGTAATCTTGCGCATCTTGCCCAGACTGAACACCTGAAAACCGCCTGAATCGGTCAGGATCGGGCCCTGCCACTGCATAAAATCATGCAGATCACCGTGGGCCTTGATCACCTCGGTGCCCGGGCGCAGCATCAGATGAAAGGTGTTACCCAAAATGATATGGGCACCGATCTCTTCCACATCCTTCGGCGTCATACCCTTGACCGTGCCGTAGGTCCCCACCGGCATAAACGCCGGGGTCTCCACGGTACCTCGGGGAAACTTCAAACGCCCACGGCGTGCCCGCCCCGACGTGCCATCGAGTTCAAATTTCATAAAACATTCGCGACTGCTGTTCTGGCTCGTCATAGGTCTTTGCCCTCACGGCTGGGTAATTCTTCCTGGGTCGCATTGGGGTTGCGGGTAATAAACATGGCATCGCCATAACTGAAGAAACGATAGCGCTCGGCTACCGCTTCATCGTAAGCGGCCATGGTGTGACGGTAACCGGCAAATGCCGACACCAACATCATCAGGGTTGATTCCGGCAGATGAAAATTGGTCACCAACGCATCCACCACCTGATATTGATAACTGGGGTAGATAAAAATGTTGGTTTCGCCCTGATAAGGCTTGAGCTTACTGCCCTCGGAAGCCTGTGCCGCGGTTTCCAGACAGCGCACACTGGTGGTACCCACCGCGATCACCCGACCACCGCGGGTACGGCAGGCTGCCACCTGATCGCAAACCGTCTGGTTCAGTTCCATGATTTCACTGTGCATGGTGTGCTCACGAATATCGTCGGCGCGCACCGGCTGAAAGGTACCGGCACCCACATGCAGGGTGACAAAACCGGTCTCAATGCCCTTGGCTTTTAACTTTTCCAACAGCGGCTCATCAAAGTGCAAACCCGCCGTAGGCGCAGCCACCGCACCGGCTTTGCTCTTGTCGCTGTAGACGGTCTGATAGCGCTCGCGATCCGCCGCCGCATCTTCTCGATCAATATAAGGCGGCAGTGGCATGTGGCCAATGTCTTCGAGAATCTCCAGACAGGGTCGCTCACTGAGAAATTGCAATTCGTACAGAGCTTCCTGACGACCCAGCACCTTCAGCCGGGTGTCGTCTTCCAGAGTAATGGTGGAGCCTGCCTTGGGCGACTTGCTGGCACGAATGTGGGCCAGCACCGAGTGGTTATCCAGCACCCGTTCGACCAGCACCTCCACCTTGCCTCCGGTGGCCTTCTGACCAAACACCCGGGCGGGAATCACCCGGGTATCGTTAAAGATCATCAGATCCCCTGGCTCCAGCCAATTGAGCAGATCGGGAAACTGACCATGCTGGATGCCCCCTGTCTCGCCCTCCAGCCGCAGCAGACGGCTGCCACTGCGCTCGGCCGTGGGCTCACGAGCAATCAATTCATCGGGTAATTGGTAGAAAAAATCCTGTCGGCGCATAACTATCAAACGGCTAATCAAACTGATCAAAAATAAGGCCGCAAGAGTACAGGAAAACGGCTTTTACGGCCATTCAAGAAGCGTCTACAAAAAGAATTTAGCACTTATGTGTTGACCCAATGAAAAGCATTGCTATAATCGCCGCCTGCTTTCGTTACCCAAGGGTAACAGCACCTATTTTGTGCCAGAGTGATGAAATTGGTAGACATGACGGATTCAAAATCCGTTGCCTTCGCGGGCGTGCCGGTTCAAGTCCGGCCTCTGGTACCATAAACACAAAAGCCTCGTCCAACGGACGGGGCTTTTTTGTTTATCGAGCCTTTGGCTCGACTTGAGTTTATATCGCACCCCGGTTCACAAACTCTGCACCAAGCAGAGTTTGGACAAGCCACAAAGTGGCGCAGCCCCGAAGGGGTGTTTACGGCCTATAGGCCGAAAACATCAACCCGGCCTCGATCTTCAAAACACCGCACTCATCCACGAACAAACTTTTGCATATCGAGCCTTTAGGCTCGACCTGAGTTTATATCGCACCCCGCTGATTCGGCACATCCTGTGCCTCACCTTTCAGGCTCCTTCGGAGTCCAAATTTGTTCCAGACAAATTTGTCACAAAAGTGCAGGAAAGCACTTTTGCATTGCGCCTGGCGCAACCCGAAGGGCGAGCTACATGGATGTAGCGAGTGCACTCCGGCCAACACCTAATCCGAAATGGGCAGCTCTACCCACAAACGGATTTTTTACGGCGCAGCCCCGAAGCCGTGTTTACGGCCCATAGGCCGAAAACATCAACCCGACCTCGACCGCCAAAACACTCACCCTTGAATGATCTTGTTGATTTATCGCCCCACCCAATCAAGCCGCCTCAACCACCGCACTCATGGCCTGCTGGCGCAAGTGCTGCTCCAGCCCCTCCGGCAGCTCCAGTGCTTTGGCCAGGTTAGCCAGATAGGCGTATTCGGTTTCGTGATCCAGATCGATCGCCAGGAGCGAAGCCAAATAGACTTCCGACTTCTGCTCCAACGAGGTAACACCCTCTATCACATCGCTGATGGACAAGGGTTTTAAAAACAGCTGCAGCAATTCGTTCTTGGCATCACTGTCGAGATTCATCTTGTCGATGGCATCAGAAATTTTACGCTGCTCATCGCTGTCAATCTGACCATCGGCGCGAGCGGCTGCAATCATTGCCTTGATCAGAACCAGATGAAACGCCCCTGACTCTTGTGGCTGCTGAATGTGGGTCTGTGCTTCCTGCCGGAAGCTATCAGCCGGAACAGAAAATTGTGATTGGCCAGTGTGCTGTGGATGACCCGCGGCCGGCGCTTGAGCAGGAGGGTTCGCAGGTCGTTGCTGCCAATTGTTGTAAGCTTTGTAGGCAAGCCCCCCGAGCAGTGCAGCGCCACCGTATTTCGCAGCACTTCCTGCGGTTTTACGTACCGATTTATTGCTCACCAGCAAAGCCATCAAGCCACCGGCAACGGCGCCACCGGCCAAACCACCAGGCAGATTACTGGTCATACCACGCACGGTATCGCCCATCTGGGACATACCACTGTTAACCGAGTTGGCTCCTGAGTTATTACCTGCCAAATCGCTAAGAATGCTTGAAAAGTTCATGTAACAAATCTCCGTTGATTGCTGTGCCGTCAGTTTGCAGCCAGGTACTTTTGGTGGAGACCGGGCCTGTATCAAAATCGATCATAAGCCCTGCAACAAAACATAAAAAATCGATATTTTTAGATCAAAAGCTCGTCTTTTCCGATCTTTAAAGCAAATAAAAAAAGCAACCACAATTCAATGTCTCCGCCAGCACAGAGATCCTGTGCCACCCCCATCATCAACAGCTCGGGCAGCTACTTAACCGGCGACTCAAAACCGCTGGGCTTGAGGGTAATCACTGACGTATCGATCAGGCGCAGTATTTCCTCTGCTGTGTTGCCTATCAGTAACCCGGGCACCCCTGTGCGAGCCACCGTTCCCATCACCACGGCACTGACATGATTTGCACGAGCAAATTGCGGAATCAAATCCACCGGACTGCCTTTGAGTAGGTGCGTATGAATTGCCTGTGCTTGGTAGCGCGACACCAATGCATCCTGTAATGCCTGGTTTGCCCGCCGCTCGCTGTCCAACAGTTCGGTTATGCGCTCTTCCGAGACCCGCATAAATGCGCTATTGCGCAGAGAGCTTTCGCCATAGAGTGACCAGCAAGATAGCACATGTAATTCGCTGTCATCTTCAGACGCCAGCGTGGTGGCCAGATCCATAATCATGGCATTCAATGCTCTGCCCTCTTCGTGGTCTTCCAGATTGAGGTCAATGGCCGCCAGAATTTTTTGGGCTTTCGAATCCGCAGCGGGCTTTAACAACCAGACCGGCTGAGGGCATTTGCGCATCAGATGAAAATCGCTGCTGTCAAAATTATCCGCATGCTCATTGGCCACCTTAATTAGCAAATCGTGTCCGGCCAGAATGACCTGGCGCACGATCTCGATAAAGTCACGCCCCACCGCAATCTTGACCTCGACATTATTCAGCCCGGCAAGACTTTCAGCCACAGCCGTGAGAGCCGCATGCCGTTGATTAACCAATAGCGCCAACAACTCATCAGGTTCGATAATCCCCTTGAGTTCCGACATGTTACTCTCAGGCGGGTGCACCACATCCATCAACGTCAGACTGGCACTGTTTTGACGGGCCAGTGCTGCGGCGCGTATCACTGCGGGATTTGTTTCAGGTTCATCTTCGCCTTTCACCACTACCAAGATGTTGTTAAACCGCTTCATTCCATTACCTCCACCGAGTTGGTTCAATCAAATCAGCCACCCAGGGCAATCAGCACGACAAAGCACAATAAAATGCCAACAAAGGCAATGCCGGGATGAAGTTGCAACGGCGCCATACCCAGACGCTCGAATCCTGTGACTGCGGGAATTCTGTGACTGTTCAGTTGACTCCAGTAGCCGCCAACCCCAGCACTCAAATGACGCAGCAGTGCCATGGTATCGCGCCACAACGGTCTCAAGCCGTTTGCCGGCATCGTGGCTTCAGCCAGAATCTTGCGCAGCATTGAAAACAGCACGACACCAATTAGCACCGGCCAGATTGCTCCCCAGATGGCGTGAGGGGTCAGTGTCGAATCAATAAAACCTGTCGCCTGGGGCAACCAGTAGACACCACTGGTTACCAGAACAACCATCACCACAGAAACCGACAGACAGGCATTGAGGCTCGCAGGCGACAGGGCAGTTTTTGCCGAGGACGACTGCAACAGGTCGATAAAGCGCAACAGCAACACTGTGGTGCCAATCGCCGTCAGCGGCAGCAAAGCAACGACCCATGGCAAATCCGTCAACACCGTTTTGAGAGAAGCTTTTGCCAGCGCACCACTACTCAAGGGCAGCCCCACCATGGCAACCACTGGCAGCAACACCACCAGCCACGCCAGCCAACGCTGCGGAGATTGGCTTGTCAGGGCCGGCGCGATGCCAACACTGAGGAACAACGCCGCCTTGGCCAAACCATGATGCGCCGCGTAAATGATGATTGCCGCAGCCAGCAAGGGCCATAGCTGAGGCTGAATCAGCGCCGAGCCGACTGCCACAGTAATGATCCCCATCTGGCTGATGGTGGAATAAGCCAGCAGTGTTTTGGGGTTGCGCTGTACCACACCGACAGCAACCGCAACGAAGGCTCCGGCAAACCCCAATACCACCATGACCAATCCCAGCGTCTCAAGACCACTGTCCCCCATTGGCAGGAATCGTAACCAACCGATCAACCCGGCTTTGACCATCAACCCACTGAGCAGGGCACTGGCGGGCACTGGCGCCACCGGATGGGCCCGGGGCAGCCAGAAGTGGGTACCCAGCAAACCGGCCTTGATGCCAAAACCCAGCATCAAAAGCCAACTGACCCAGGCAGGTTGGTCAAGCGCCGCCTGTCCGTCGGCCAACACCGCGGGGGACGTAGCCATCGACCCAAGATTTGAGGAACCGTTGCTGTAGGTGAGACCAACCAGGGCAGAAAACAACAGCACTTCGCCGACCACCACCCACTGAATGTAAGTCTTGCCGGCACGCATAGCCTCATCGCTACCGGAGTGAACCACCAGACCGTAGGCAGCGAAGCTCATCAGGGTAAAAAAGGTGATAAAACCGAACACATCCTGAGACAAGGTCAGTCCAAAACTGCCCGACATGCAGAGCAGAAAGCAAAAGCTGTAGCGAGCCAGCTGCTGGTCTCGCTCAAGGTAGTAGCGACCATAAAGACCAGCGATTAACCACAGCACCGACGCCAGCAGCAACAGGGTCTGTGAGGTTGGGTCGAGCCGGAGCAGGCTGCCGAAAAACACGGCGGGCAATTGCAGTGATTGCTGGGGTAGCCACAGTGCTGTAATCAAAGCTGGTAAAGCAGCCCAGGGGGTAAGCCGTATACACCGTGCGCGAGTGGCGGGCATCAACACCCCGAGCGCAACCAGCAGCGGGGTCGCAATCACCATGCCCAAAGGCACCAGTGAGCCTTGCATACTGGCAGCCACCCCCTCAAAAAGCTGGCCATACTCCAGCGAGGCGATCAACTTGGCCAGACTCAGAGGGCTGGTGACAACACTGGCAAAAATCCCCACAGAAACCACCATCAACGACGTGGCAACCGGCGGCAACAAAAGCATCCAGGAAGTTTCTGTAAAGCCCTCAGGCTTATCCCACTCACGCTCGGCCGGTTTGAACCAGGCGGCATAGAGCATCGGCAGGAAATAAATGGCATTGAGCAGACTGCTGATCGCGAGAACCCCGAGCACCCAGTACGCCTCCTCTTCCAGGGCCCCGAGCCCGAGGTACCACTTGGAAACAAACCCTGCCAGTGGCGGCAAGCCAATCATACCCAGTGCTGCAATGGTGAAGGCCGCCATAGTCAATGGCATGCGCCTACCGACACCATTCATGGCGCTGACCTTGTGAACCGACAGGGTTTCGGCCAGATTGCCGGCACAGAAAAACATGGTGATCTTCATCAAGCCCTGATGCACCAGATGCACCATGCCTCCGATGGTGGCCAATGGCCCGGCGATGGCCGTACCCAAAGCGATGTAAGACACCTGACTGACCGTGGAAAACGCCAGTCGCTTTTTAATGTCATCCTGAAATACCGCGCGCACCGAGCCATAAACAATGGTCAAAGCAGCAATTCCCGCTAACCAGACCGTCAATCCAAGCTCCTGAGCAAACTCGACACCATAGACGTCGTAGACCACCCGGATGATGCCGAAGGCCCCGGCTTTGACTACCGCCACGGCGTGCAGCAATGCACTGACCGGAGCGGGAGCCGCCATGGCCACCGGCAACCAGCCATGGGCGGGCACCAGAGCGGCCTTTACCCCCAAACCAGCAATCAGCAGTACAAAGATGATTTTCAACTGACCCTGATCCAGATGCGGCATGGAAGGCAGCACCCCGGTCACGGTAAAGTCAAGTGGCCCGGCAATGGCCTTGAGCCACACCACTCCGGCCAGTAACAAAGCACCACCAATCAGGGTGTAAGTCAGGTAGATACGGCCAGCCTTGATGGAAGCCGCGTTGCCCTTATGAACCACCAGCGGGTAGGTTGCCAGCGTCAGAAACTCGTAGAAAATCAAAAAGGTAATCAGGTTTCCAGCCAGGGCGATCCCCAAAGTGGCCCCGACGCAAAGACTGAAAAAGCCGAAAAAGCGATTGCGATTCGCGGTGCCCTCCAGATAACCGATGGCATAGATGGTGGTAAGAAACCACAACATGCCAGTGAGACTGACAAACAACAACGACAGGGTATCGGCGTGCAGTACCAGATCCATACCCGGCATCAAGGGTAACCGGGTTTCAAATACGGCACCGTCGTAGACACCGGCAATCAGCAACACGATCAGGGCCAGACAGATGATGCAGGCGCCCAGATTCAATATTCTGCGCAGACGTATCTGGTCATCTCGCAGGAAAAAAATCATCACCCCCGGCACCAGCGCCGAGAGTACAATCAGCAACGGTAACAGCGTATGTAATGTCATTGCCAGCCCCCCGCCACCGTTGCAGAAACAGCCGCTTCAGGGCCCAGCAGCCCCATCAACCAGTCGGTGTTAAAGCCCAGCAATACTGCGGCAAGCGCCAGCACCAGGCCACTCCAGCTCTGGCTCCGGGACACGGGGCGAGCAGCACCCGTATTCATCTGAACTGACGGCATCTGACTGAATGCCACCGCCACCACCCGGCCAACATACAGGGCCGCCAATAGCCCGCCCAGCAGCATGATGACTACCCACCACCACTGGCCGCTCTGGATGGCGGTATTAAGCAGCAACCACTTAGCGATAAAACCGCCACTGGGTGGCAAACCAATCAGGCTGACACCGGCTATGGCAAAAGTGAAAACCGCCACCGGTTGCAAACGGGCCACACCCTGAACCCGATCAATCTCATCGTGACCGAAGTAGTTCTGAATATTGCCCGCAGCCAAAAACATCGCGGCCTTGGCCAAGGCATGGGCGACGATAAAAAACACCACGGCGATCATGGCTGAACTGCCTAGAGCCGATGAACTGCCCAGAGCCGATGAACTGCCATAAGCAGCCGCCAACGGAAACAACAAAAACAGGTAACCCAGTTGTGCCACCGTGGAATAGGCCACCAGTAATTTCAGACGCGAGGTACGGAACGCCTTCACACAACCCCAGACAATCGCCACTGCCCCCAGAACACCCAGAAAGTTCATGGCCACCTCGGTGGTCGCGGGGGACAGAACATCCAGCCAGAACCTGGCCAGCAGATAAAAAGAGGCTTTGACCACCAGCGCCGACAAAACAGCACTCACTGGCGCCGGTGCGCTGGCATGTGCTGGCGGCAGCCAGAAGTGCAGAGGCAGTAAAGCGGTTTTCAGCAGCAAGCCCACAGTCACCAGTGACAGGCTGGCCCAGGTCGCCGGATTGATCTGGACGCTAGCAGCCAACTGCGCCAGATCCAAGGTGCCATAGACTCGATACAGTAAGGCGATACCCAACAGGTAGCAGAGCGAACCCAGTAAACCTACCAGCGCGTAACGCAGTGCCGCAGTCAGAGCCGTACGGGTTCCGGCAAGGCCCACCAATGCCGCCGCAGAGAGGCCGATCATCTCCAGAGCAACATAAATATTGAAGGCATCGGCCGCCATAAATGCCGCATTAAGACCTGCTACCAATAGCCACCACAGCGGCCAGAAACGTCCGGCACTGGCACCATTAGAAAAATACTGGCTGCTGTAGAGACTCAGAAACAACACCAACACCGCGGTGATCAACAACAGAATAACCGCCAGACCATCGACCACCAGATCAATCCCCAATGGCGCGCCCCAGCCGCCCAGGGTATAGCGCAGCACACCTTCAGAGCCCAGCGATTGAACGGCCCTCAGCATCATCAGCACCACAGCCAACTGCAGCAGCGCAAACAGGCTGCTGAGTCCGGCCAACCATCTAAAACTTCGGAGCAACCCGCAGAGGATCGCCGCCAGCAGAGGCAAGGCCATCAGCAGGGGTAACAACCAAAGAGGGTTGCTGATCATGATGAAACTCCTTGCCCGCGCTTGTCGGACAAATGGATTTTCAGCGCCAGCCACAAGCACAAGGCTGTGCCGGCGACAGCCACCACGATGCCAGTCAAAACCATGGCATGGGGTACCGGGTCGGTGATCTCACCGTGACGGGCACTGGCCAGAAACACCATAAAAACACCAATGCCGATGATGTTGGTGGCAATCAGCTTGCGAATAATGTGCACCGACGCAATCACACCGAATACACCAATACCAAACAAGACGATTCCAGACAGGGTGTAAATCAGATCCTGTGTCATGGAGCCCCCTCCTTGTCAGGTGCGGCGGCCATATCATGCAACTGGGTAAACAGTGCTAACAGAATCGCCGCGATTGACACTGTCGCCAGAGTTTCGATCAGTAATATCAACCAGCCGGCATGAGCCACCGGGTATTGCAGGGTGGTGCCCGTGATCAGGCCACTGACCGCGGCAACCAACATAAACATCAGCAGACCGACCATGAGAGACAGTCGCGCGGCACTTGATTGCCAGCAAAAACGATGGCGACCAGCCACCGTCAGGGCAACCCCGGCACCGGCGATCACGGCAGCAGCCTGAAAGGCCCCACCGGGGGAATAAGCACCAGTCCATAACAGATAGCCACCCACCAGCAAGGCCATGGGCACCAACCAGCACAACAGGCCTGCCAACAGCGGGCTAACCGGTTTGCGTTCATCCACAGACAACCAGGGTGCTGCATCAGCATTGGGGCCAGGCAGAATCGCCAACGCTACAATCAACAACACCGCAATCTCCAACAGGGTGTCGTAGCTGCGAAAGTTAAGTAATACCGCAGTCACCGGATTTTCAACACCACTACGATCCAGATGAGTACTGACCCATTCGGCAAGACCGGGTGTGGCCTTGTCAGTGGAAATCACCGCCAACATCAGCGCGAGACTCAACAACGAAATCACACCACCCAGGAGCCAGCGGCTTGCCAGCGACAATCCGGAGCGGCTGTGTTTGCCCTCGCTAAATTCAAGTCTCAGGAACATCGTCCACCTCCTTAAATTCAGCGGGCTGACTGGTTTGCAGCGCGTCCTCATCAGCCAGCCGCCGCCAGGCAATGAGTAACAGGGCGCCAGTCAAACCGGCGCCAATGGCAGCTTCAGCAATAGCCACATCCCAGGCATTGAGGCGCACCCAGATAATGGTGACCAGCAACCCCATACTGATGTAAAGCAAAATGGCCGTGAAGACTTGACGAGCCAACAAACTCAGCCCGGCCAAAGTCAGCGCTCCTGCAGCCAGCAGCATATCGAGCAGCAATTCAGTGTTCATGGCGGCCTCCTGTGCTGTGTTTCATTTGACAGGGTTCTCTGGCGCTAAGCCTGCTACAGGCCGTGTCCTCGTCAGTCTGATCTGCGCAGCCATGATGGGCGATTAAAAAGCTGGTAACGGCACCGGAAATCATCACCAGCACCCAGATTATGATCAGCTGCAAGGCATCAAAACCGGAGGCCACCTGCGGCACCAATGCCAGAGCGATCAGACCCAAACCGAGATTATCGGCCTTGGTCAGGGAATTGAGCCGGCTGAAGACATCGGCAAAGCGCAGCAGCCCAATTGATCCAGCGGCAAAGAAGAACAGCCCCATCAGACTGGTGACTACCGTAAAGACATCGCCAAAGCTCATGGGTTTCTCCCCGCCAGGGCGACAAATGTGATCACAATCAACGGCGACAGCAACGCCAATACAAGTGCGGCATTGAGCAACGCCGCCTGTTGCTGCACAACTGCCAGCAGCATCAGTATCGCCACCCCGGCGGTACCAAATAATTGCGATGCCAACATGCGGTCGGTACTGGTCGGGCCGGACATCACCCGCACCAATCCGGATAACAGAATCAACATCAACACCAGACTGACACCCATCAGATAACTGGCCATCATAAGACCTCCTGATGATTGTGCGCTGTACTCCCGGGCTCGATCAGGCACAGGCCGAACAGGGCCGCAATTCTGTTTTCACATTCGCGCAACTCGCTGGAATGGTCACAATCCATATCAAGCACATGAATAACAACCTCATCCTCGCGCCAGGCTGCGCTGACGGTGCCCGGCAAGAGGCTGACAATGTTGATAAAAAACAGTCGTGGGCGTCCCTCCGGCAGAGTCGTAATATAGTGAATAAAACCCGATGCCCCGGCATGCTTTGGCGAGATGGCAAGCAACGCACTCTGACAACCGCCTTTGAGCGACTCGATCAAAAAGAAGGGAATAAATTTGAACAGCGCCAGCAAATTCAGTGGGTAATCTGTTGCGGCGGAGCTGCACGAATGGCTGGCGAACAGCCGGATGGCGCACCAGCTGGCCAGCGGCACCACAATAATGCCGATCACCCAGGAGTCAGGCGCACCGCGGGTCAACAACAGCCATACCAGAGCAAACACCAAGGTGGATTTCAGCCATGGCATCACCGCCACAGTCGCAGCCGCAGCCGCAGCCAATTTGCTCTGCCAGGGATAATTAATTTGCATGGACATCTCCAAACTCTGAGCGCCTGAAACAGCACGCCATAGCCAATTCATTGACCTACAGGCATTCGATTGCGCCTGTATTACCTAGAGTAAGGAAATCAAAAAACAATAAAAGTCGAATATTTCTAGCCAATACATCGACTTAACCGAGCTATATTAAAGGCAGAAAATTATTCCTTTGCACCGAACCTGTTAATGACCAAACAGCGAACTTCGAGCGCTGTCACAGATGGCGGCCACGGCAGGATGCTTTACTTTTCGCTCGGCCGAAATGGCATAATACTTCTGTTTAACCTCTTCAATTTTACCGATGACACGTACGTTAAAATTTTTGCAAATTTCCTCTTCAATGGTTGAGGACATAAAAAAAACACCCATACCGGCCTGACCAAAAGATTTCATCAGCGCACTGTCATCAAATTGGCCACAGACAACCGGATGAATATCCTGTTGCTGAAACCAGCCATCAAGCAATTGACGAACCGCGTATTGCCCGGTCGGCAATATCATGGGAGCGTTATTCAATGATTCCGGGAAATTACGGCCATATTTTTTAGCCAGGCGTGGCGCTGCAAAACAACTTAAAGTGCTTTCGCCCAATTGATGATTGTAGGCTTTAACACTGAAGGCGCTGTTAATCGGTGTATCGCTCAAAACCATATCCACTTTATGCACGGCCAAATCTGCCAGCATGGCATCCATGGGCCCTTCTCGACTGGTAAGAGCAATATCCTGAGGCAAGTTCAACGCGGGCTTAATGATTTTGTAGACAATGGTTTTTGGTAACGCACTGGCCGCACCAACAATAAATTCTGATGCACCAACCGATGGTGCTCCACGCAACACGTCATTGAGTTCCTGACCCAATTCAAAGATATCATCGGCATAGCGCAGCACCAGACGTCCAGTCTCTGTCAGTTGCAAACCTCGGCCAGCCTTATCAAACAGCCGGCTGCCTATGTGGCTTTCCAATTGCGACAACTGCCCACTGATGGTTTGCGGCGTGATGTGCAACTTCTCACTGGCTCTGGCGATGCTACCTTCGTGAGCCACCATCCAGAAATAATGTAAGTGCTTGTAATTAAAAATAGAGCGCATAGCCAAACCTTATGTCAATCACCCCGAAATAAAATCATCGCTTTATTCGATGAATAAACTAAACAATAAACGATTTTTCTAAATTTACCAGATTGCTACTCTGTCACTTCCAATGACTTAATCACTTTTTTCTCTTATTCAAAAGGACAGACAATGTTAGTGAAAATTCATGCTCGCGGCCTTTCGCTATCAGAAAACCTGAAACGTTATACAGAATCCAAAATCAGAATGGCTTTGGGAATTTACGGTGATCGAATTAAACGTGCCGATATATTTTTAAAAGACATCAATGGCCCCAGAGGTGGCATGGATATGGACTGTAAAATCACCATCCGCCCCGATGGCCAACCCGCCATTACGGTCCAAAAAACTACTGCCGACATGTATGATGCGATCAATGTCTGCAGTCAGAAAATCAAGCGGGCCGCCAGAAGACGCTTCGATCGTCTGCTGCAAAAAAGAACCTATCGCGTTGAGAATGATGTCTCAGAACAGTTGAGTCAGTAGCGAATAACGCCAACATTAGAACAACTTTTTTCGAAGTAATGACAGAAAAAATACGACTTTTACTAACTATCCGGAAAGAATACATTGGACATCAGGAAAATCATTAAAAGCGGGATACGGTCTTAACTGAACTGTTCTGAAAACCATGACGTAATTTGGACTATTCAGCCTCATGCCATCGATCCCACTCAAGTCAAGGTATGATGTTATGTTCGCCATCTACACGCCACAGGGACGCAGTTTTTCAGGGACACTGGAACGCCTTCGTAAAATTGAAAGAACGGCACAATCGCAGTCCAGCAGGTCACCAGCCGATCATGAAGCGGATTTGATCGATCAGCACAGTGTTGAGGCCTATCAGATTTCAGACAAGGCCATCACCCAATACCGGTCCATGCTGCCTCAAAAGCAACAACGTGACCCTATTTATCATGCTTATCAGGTTATGAGCCAACCGGTTCAGACTTTGAATGGAGACTGGAGCCTGGCTCGGACAAAAGAAGCCTTTCAGCAATTCAGTTATGCCGCATTCCCGGTCATCAACAACAGAATGCAACTGACCGGGTTGCTGTCACGGGGAGATTTTTATGAGCATCTGGCCACGGCTGACTTCCCTCCGAGACTGACTGAGACATCCATTAACGAATCTTTTATACGTAGCGACAACCAGGTCTACGCCGCTGAACCAATCACCGACATCCGCCGTATTGCCTGGCTGTTATTTAACAAGCGTCTGACAGCACTGCCCATTGTCGAGGACACGGGCCGACTGATTGGCATCGTATCCAGAAGTGACATTTTGCATTGCACCATCAACGACCCACCGCTTTCACTGTGGTGTTGATGCAGCAATAACGAACGAATCAGGTGATCAATTCACAGGGTTAACTTCCCCCGCTAAGATAATCTCCCAGCACACCCGCTTCCAAATCGGCCGTCAGGGACGCCGCACCCACCACATCACCATCCTCTTTTTCATACCAGCGTGGCTTGTTGATATAGATCACTCGAAGATCACTGCCTTGGGGAATTTGCGCAAACTCTTCGGCACTCAAGGCTGCGGTGTAATCACTGCCCTGCTTCCAGACAACCTTGCCAGCGGCATCGGTGATCTGCCATATCGGATACCCCGGTGCATTGCACATCCACTCAAACGTGACCGGTGTCATTTCATGCACGGACAATGCATTGGAATCGGCTGTAAAGAGATAGCTCTGGGTACACGATGGCGTGCGCTTTGCGTCTTCAATTTTGTTGATCTCCAGCGCGCCTTCGGGAATCAAGCTGTTTTGATGATCCATGATCGACAGGGTAAAAAAACCGCCTTCCACTTGATTAACATCGCCGTCATTAAAAATTTGTACACACACCTGAACTGAAGCCGGCGACGCACTGGCCCCCTCGGATAACGCAAAGGTTAAGAGCAACAAACAAAAAGCGACTGGTGAAAA
This sequence comes from Candidatus Pelagadaptatus aseana, assembly GCF_040362265.1. NCBI lineage: Bacteria > Pseudomonadati > Pseudomonadota > Gammaproteobacteria > Cellvibrionales > Cellvibrionaceae > Candidatus Pelagadaptatus > Candidatus Pelagadaptatus aseana. Next base: position 147,500 of record NZ_BAABNJ010000002.1, on the reverse strand, counting down.
TGATCTGGTCATGGGGATTCAATCTTTTCTAATTATTATGAACACACAACAATAGAGGCACGAAATCATCTCAACAACCCCACACAAGTGGGATAGGCAGTATTATTAGCGACCCGATCAACATATCCGGTCACAGCTACTATTGGATGCAATCTCATCGACTCAGCCAAACCACTCGCTTCAAACCATGCAACTCTTTGACAGTAATCGAGAAGCTGATGATGGCTTTTACACAGAATAATTTTGTTTATCTAAAAAAAGCCCTGAAACAGGGCTAGGGGGATCGCTGACACTAAGTCAGCAGGAGGTGCAAACGAGTTGCTGAGGAAGACGGCAGTGCCGGTGTGCGACTTATACTGCAACACACCGATTCTACTGCAACACACCGATTCGCAAAGAGGATTGCAGATTTAACAGCCGGCCACTGGCCTTGGCAGATTCAATCAGACGATGTGTTGCCAGAATGGCCTCGTCCAGATTATCTATGACCCGCTGCGCTACCGGATCGTTACGGCCATAGCGTTCACGAAAACTGAAATGACGCTGTTGCTGCAATTTTTTCATATCAACCAATAACTGTAATACCTGTTCGGCGGAGCTGGATGAAGAACCGGAAGAGTCACCCTCGCTGTCCACAACCGAAATTTCCAGAGCGGTATCTACCGATGCGTCTTCACAGGTAAAATTTGGGGGCTGTGCGTAAGCATTCATGACAAATCCTCTTTCCCGATGGTTTGAAACATTGTAATCAAACCCTGAGAAACAACCATTCGAACATTCCTGTGCTTTACTCCGATTTTTTCGAATTAGGCTCTTGATTTAGATTCTCGACTCAGATTCTCGAATTAGGCATTCGGATTAGACTCTCGAACTAGGCTCTCGAACTAGACTCTCGAACCAGACTATTGCATAAAACTGGCAAACTTCTGCTGTGCTGTATCGATCAGCAATTTGACGCCTGGATGTTTTACTTTGCGCTCCGGTGAAATGGCGTAAAACCTCTCGGTGACTTCCCGAGTACGGCCTATCACTTCGACACCGTATTGCTGGGTGACGTGATCTTCAATGATTTCAGGCGTACAAAAGACGCCATAACCGGACTGACCGAAGTATTTCATCATGGCGCTGTCATCAAATTCACCGACAATATTCGGAGCTATGTTTTCACGATCAAACCAGGCCTGCAGATTGATTTTCTGGCTGGACTTGTCACCACAAATAAGAAATGGGCACTGATTCAATGACTCAGGAAAATCGACCCGAAGTAATTCGGCTGTATCGGGAGCGGCATAAAAACTGAGACCACACTCGCCCAGAAAGTGGCTGTATGCCTTTATCGCCACTCCGGGCGTCAAAGGCCGATCCGACAGGATAAAATCCAGTTTGTTGAGAGCCAACTCTGACAACAACGAACCAAAATCACCTTCACGACACAGCAATTTGGTGTCGCCTTCGAGCTCGAAACTTTTTTCCAGAATCTGAACCGCCAGAGTCTTCGGAATCACATCAATCACGCCAGCGCAAAATTCGAAGGCCTGTTCCGCACCCTGATGTTTGATGCACTGTTGCAATTCCGTCCCGAGGGCAAAGATATCTTCGGCGTAGCTGAAAACAACTTTACCCATGCTATTCAAAACCAGTCGCTTGCCCTTGCGATCGAACAAACTGACACCCAGATAATCTTCAAACACAGAAACCTGACCACTGATTGTCTGCGGTGATACATGCAATGACTCCGAAGCCTTAACGATACTGCCCTCGGTTGCCACCGCATAAAAATAGCGCAGGTGATTATAATTTAACTGTTGTCCCATTTCGGCATCCTCGTCTAGTCCTCTTATCCAGCTCCATACAACCGCTACAAGCTTGCACTGTATTAAGTATTTTTCGATGAACGCGTCCGATTAATACGACTTTTATTAAATCAGACAAATTTCTACAGTGGCCTTGTTTATCCTTAAATTCATCAGGCTTGATGCCCGGAGATATCAACAATGAAACTAAGCATTCAATTTAAAAACCTGAAAGGTGACGGCCCGATAATCAGCCACATCGACCACAAGTTTTCATTCGTCTTTGCCAGAAGCCAGCACAGTATTGAAAGCGCCGCCATTACCCTGAAAAACATAAATGACCCCAAAGGCGGCATCGACAAACTCTGCCAGATCGTGATCAAACCGGTGGGTCTGGGCAAAATTGTCGTGACCGAAAAACGCCAGCACCTGACTGAAGCCATTGATCACTGCCTGCATCGGGCCAGCCAAAGTCTGGACCGCAAACTCAAGCGCCGACACAAACTGTCCAAAAGGGCCTACAGGAACGCCGCCATGTTCGATTTACCTGCCGCCACATGAAATTCCCATTCAAGCCAATGCCGCTTCTTCTGTTAAGCGGCAAACCACTGGGTAATCACCGTAAAAGTTGGAATGCCGATCAGTACGTTAAAGGGGAAGGTAATACCCAGCGATGCGCTGATCGACAAACTCTGATTTGCTTGCGGTAAAGCAACGTGCATAGCCGCCGGTACCGCGATGTATGAAGCACTGGCACCCAATACCGCCAGCAGAATGGATCCACCCACCGACAACCCCAGAGCCAGCCCCAGAAAACAACCCAACAGGCCACCAACAATCGGCATGGCAACACCAAAAGCCAGCATAAAGCTGCCCAATCGTTTGATATCACCCAGACGACTGGCGGCGGTCATCCCCATTTGCAACAGAAACAGGGCCAAAACACCGTTGAACAACTCGAAGAAAAACGGAGTGACTTTGTCGACGCGGTCACCGGCCAGATAGCCAATTATCAGACCACCAACCATCAGCACCATGCCCTGATTGAACAGTACTTCATGAATTAATTGCTTGGTCGAAGGCGATGCCACCTGAACCCCATCCGCATTGACACCGGCATCGACACTCTGTGCCTGTCTGGCCAAAAGCAGCCCAACAACAATTGCCGGCATTTCCAGCAGCACCACAAACAGTGGAATATAAGGTTCGTAGGCAATCCCCTGAGCTTCAAGAAAAGCCACGGCCACGGCGTAGGTACCGACACTGACAGAACCGTAATGAGCCGCAATGGAAGCCGCATCGTAACGCTTGAGATCGCCAATATAATAAAGCACTGGGAAAGCAATCAGGGGCAGTAGCAATCCCAGCAGAATAACGATAAAGGACTGACTGACCAGCTCCCAGGAAGCATGCTCTGCCAGAGCCACACCTCCCTTGAGCCCGATAGCCACCATCAGAAACAGAACCAGTGACTGATAGAGGCTTTTGGGGAACTGAATTTCAGCGCGTACCAGTGCGGCAAACACACCGAGTATGAAAAACGCAATGCCGACATCCAACTGCATAGTTCTTACCTCTGCTCAATTAGATCTGATCGGATTATTCAACCGGAGCCAAAGCCGATGTCGGTTTGGGCTCAGGCGACTGTCCCCGCAGTTTTGTAACCACAGCCAGTGCGGCAATCGCGACACCCAGAACCATCAGGCTGATGCCAATACTCGCCTGTGAAGCAACAACGCCCCCTAGAAGGGTTAACATGACACCGACCACCAAACTGAAATTGAATTGCTTGCTTGTCATAAATACCTCGACACAATGTGGTTTGAGCAGCGTTCTACTGCATTTGAATTGAGGGCCATTGTGCCTGTTATTAGAAATAGATAAAATTTGATATTATTTATTCTATGTATAGACTTTTATCTATATCTATAATTATCCAGGATCTGGCAGGGCATCATGAAATCAAGGCTTCACGCTCATATAGGTACTCTGAGGCAGTTAGAAATCCTGCTGGCCGTGCACGATCATGGCAGCATTAATGGGGCCGCAAAGGCGCTGTATCTGACCCAGCCCACCGTATCCATTCAGATGAAAAAATTAGCGGATGCCATTGGCTTGCCACTTTACAACATCACCAATCGCAAACTGATTTTCACTGATGAAGGATTGGAGCTGGTCAAAACAGCGGTGGAAGTACTGGACAGTTTTGCCCGCCTGGATATGTCACTGAGCGACATGCGTGAACTGAAAACCGGTACCCTGCGTCTGGCAGTGGTGAACACATCGCAGTATTTTATTCCCCATTTGCTGGGGCCATTCTGCGAACGTTTTCCCGGGATCGAGATACAACTGAAGGTTGGTAACCGCGAACAAACCATTGAGCGTCTCAAGCGAGGCGTTGATGACTTTTACGTTTTCAGCCATCCACCACAGGATGCCGATACCGAAAGCATCGAGTTTCTGGACAACCCGCTGGTTGCCATCGCCTATGAAGATCATCCTCTGGCACAGCGCAAGCGGCTGTCACTGAAGAACCTGCTGGATGAACCTTTTCTGATCCGCGAACCCGGCTCCGGTACCCGTCATGCGGTCGAAGAATTTTTGCGCGACCGTGGCATCGAGCTGAACGTAAAAATGACCATCGAGAGCAACGAGGCCATTAAGCATTCGGTGATGTCAAAGCTGGGCATCTCCATTGTATCTGCCCATACCCTGACCTACGGCGGACAATCGGGCCTGATCAAATTACCGGTTAAAGAATTACCTATCGACTCCCACTGGTTTTTTGTCTGGTCAAAGTCGAAACGGCAGACAGTGATCGCCTCCGAATTTCTTCAATACGTGGAAACCGAAGGTAAGGAGTTGCTCTACCGTGATCTGATACAGGCCTAGCGCCCTTTGACCCGAGCCTATCGTCCTTTGACCCGAGCCTAGCGCCCTTTGAAAAGAGGCTGGCGCTTTTCCTGAAAAGCCAGACATCCTTCAAGAAAATCCTCAGAGGAGCAACACTCCAATTGCACTCTGGCCTCCAGCGCCAACTGCTGATCGAGACTGTTGTTATCGAAAGCGCGCATGGTCTGTTTGAGGCAGGCCATACCCAACCCCGGCCCCTTGGCCAAGCGCTGAGCCATCGCCTCAGCTTGCGTCACCAACTGATCATCCGGGAGCACCTTCCAGATCATGCCCCATTGATCGGCCTGATGTGCGCTGATGGATTCCCCCAGCAACGCCATTCCCATGGCTTTGGCTCGCCCCACGGATTTGGGTACCAGCCAGGTACTGCCCAAATCGGGAATAATGCCCAGCTGCGGAATAAATACCTGCTTAAAGCTGGCAGACTCGGCCGCCAGAATGATATCGCCGACCAGAGCCAGGCCCACGCCACCACCGGCAGCGATGCCGTTAATGGCATTGATGACCGGCTTCTCCAAATTGGCCAGCTTACTGATCACCGGATTGAAGTATTGCTCCATCTGCTGTTGAACCAGTCGCCCCTGAGCTCGCCGGGCTGACTCACTGGCGTCGGTGTTCATAACCGTCAGATCCGCGCCGGCGCAAAAGGCCCGCCCCTTACCCGTTAACAGCACAGCTTTGATGGCGTCGTCCCGAGCGCATTGGTCAGCAATCTCCGACAACTCCACCAACATGATTTGATTGAGACTATTGAGGCATTCGGGGCGATTGAGCACGACCCGGGCAACGCCATGTTGCACATTGAATTCGACAGTTTCGAAACTCATAACGGCTCCTGAATTATTATTATCGGAACCAGTATGCGCTGAAAATAATGGCAGTGGATTGTTTTAAAGAACCTAAATACTTGCCCGGACAGATCAAACCGGCCGGGCAATCCTCCTTGGAATAGACATTATTGCGGAGTCAGTGTCTCCAGAGTTTTGCCATGGGGATAGGGTTTGGCCTGCTCATCAAGGCAGACAAATACGATTTCATCCACCGTCAGAATGGATTTGCGGGTGGATTTGTTGCGGGCATTGCAACGTACCGTCAGGGATGTACGACCCACTTTTACTACTTCACAACCGATTTCAACGATATCCCCCTGAAAGGCCGACGATTCAAAATCCACCGTACTCATATGGGCCGTAACCAGCCTTTTGTAATCCAGCTGACAAATGGCGAAGATGGCGGCCTCTTCGTCAATCCAGGACAACAGTCGCCCCCCGAATAGAGCGTTCGCCGCATTCAGGTCATCGGGTTTTACAATTTGTCGCGTGTAATAGTTCATCGTCTCTCTCCTATAGTATTTAACGGCGCTCTGCCGACCCATTGCCCAGCAACTCATCCAACGTCAACTGATAACTGGGTGCAAACGTTTTCAGAAAGTAATCCACTTCCGGCATCGACAACTGCTGCAAACGCTGCTTGATGTCTTCGGCTGCCCGGGAAAATTCCTGATTCCCCGCAGCCAGCTCCGACTGACATTTAAGATAGGCCGACAAGGTATCTGCGGCTTTGATAAAGCGATGGTGATGCTCGGGAATATTTTCTGACAGCATTACCCTGGCGTAGTCGGCTTTAAGCACTTCGGGCAACAGCCCCACCAGCTCCTGCTCGGCTTCTGTCTCGATGGCTTTATAGGCTTCCCGGATGGCCTCTGAGTGGTATTTGATGGGGGTTGGCATATCGCCGGTAATCACTTCACTGCAATCGTGAAACAGAGCCGCCACCACCACCGCATTGACATCCACCGAACCGTTAAAACAGCGATTGTGGATTACCGCCAGACCGTGGGCGATGGCACTGACCTCCCAACTGTGTTCCATCACATTTTCTGTGATGGCGTTGCGCTTGAGGCCCCAGCGTTGAATCCAGCGGATTTTACTGAGGTAGGCAAAGAAGTGACTTTTGATCATAAAAACCGAGGCCCTGTTCATCAGGTAAATTGCTCAGGTAAGAAACAACCTTACCTGAGCACAATGACGGCCTCAATTGTTTACCCGCCTCTATTGGACGGGAACATAGGGTTCCGGAGCCGGAAACTGGATGGGCGGTTCCTCAGCCAGAGACTTTCTGAACTTCAAAATTTCATAAGTCACTGCCGGTAACACCCAGGTCAATTGCTCGGTACCTGTGGCATAGCCGCCAGTACCGCCATAAATTCCGCGTAACTCTTTCGGGTCTTTTAACAGGTCGTGCACCTGGGGAAAGTTCAGTTTAACCGGAGCCCCCATCATGCTGTCCTGCTTGATGTAATGGATTTTAAAATTACGCCATTTATAAGACTGCATATTATCGCCATTGTAAGCCGGGAAGCCTTCACGGGCAGACTTTGCAGTTTTACCGGTAAACAGTTTTATCTGATCAACCCCGTCAATCATGCGATCCTCTGGCACGGTGTAACCAGCGACGGATGACAGTGTCGGCATCACATCGGTGATGTGCACAATTTCATTGCTGACCGAACCCGCTTTGATCTTACCGGGCCAGCGAATCAGAAACGGCGTTCGCAGCGAGCCCTCCAGAGTCGTAAAGTAATTGCCACGCCATGGGCCGGCGGTACCGGTATAGGACGGCGCCTCTTCCGGGCCATTTTCCGACATCCAGATAATAATGGTGTTATCGGCCACCTTGAGTTTATCAACGGCATCGAGCACCAGCCCCGCGTTGTAATCCACTTCCATCAGCACATCGGCCCAGGAACCATTGCCGGATTTGCCTTCAAAATCCGGGTGCGGCAACGGTGGCAAATGGGTTTGGGTAAACGGCAGATAGACAAAGAACGGCTGTTTGGCTTTGACGTTCTTTTTCATAAAGGCAATGGTTCTTTCCGTCAGCTCGCGATCAATGGTGCGACGGGTATCAAGATTATAGTCTTTGACTTTTTTGGGTGTGGTGCCGGTAGTTGATTTAAAAATCCCCGGCAGCGCCACCACCTTTTCATCAAAGTGAGGCTGGGTCGAATACATGGCTTCGTCGGTGGTATTGGGAATGCCATACCACTCATCAAAGCCCTGATCGGTGGGCCAGCGGCCCGGTTGATCACCCAGATGCCATTTGCCGTACATGGCAGTGGCGTAGCCTTCCTGCTTGAACAACTCGGCCATGGTCACTTCCCAGCCCACCAGACCATAGGGCAGCCCCCACACCACTTTGGTGGTACCGGAGCGAATCGGGTGGCGACCACTCATCAGGGCCGCACGGGAAGGCGTACATTGGGGCTCCACGTTAAAATTGAGCAGTTTCATGCCCTCATTGGCCAGCTCATCGAGCCTCGGGGTTTCGGCACCACGCAGAATACCGCCACCGTAGGTGCCAATTTCACCCCAACCCAGATTGTCCATCACCATCAACACCACATTGGGTTTGTCCTTAGCCTGAACCAGAGATGCCATCAGCGACATGGCCGCGACGAGCACCATGGGTCTCACATTCATATTGATCACCTCATTACTCCTTTTCTGTTATTACCTGCTTTATTTAACTCTAGTCCAAAGTTAACTCTGATCTAAGTTGATCCTCCGGCGCGGACTCAAGACCTCGATCCTGAAACCGATCAACCGGGTGAAACCATACCCTGTTGTGTAAACCAGCCCGTCAAAGCCTGCTGTCGAACCACATCAAACACCCCCATAGACTGATACCAGGCGGGCGTCAGTGGCGTACCTGGCTCGGCCAATAGGCGCCTGACCATAGGAGCCAGAACCACCCCCTCCAGATGCCAGACACCCAGCGGCTGATCTGGTGTGACCACCACTTCGCGGGCCTCAATAAAGTGATCACACACAACCGGCCGGGTCTCGACCAGCACGCGATCAGGCCGTGGAGGTTCGTGCATGGGCACCTGATCGGGCCACAGCTGGCGGGGTTGCCAAAAGGCGGCATCAGGCCAACTTTGTTCCTGCTGATAAAAATCCCGCCCCAGACGGGCAAACCGCATAAAAGCGTGGTGCACCCGTTCACGATAAAACTGCTTGGCCAGTTCGGCATTGTTCGATCGATGCAACAGGGTATTAACAATGGCCGGCGCGATTAATCCGGTGGACAGAGCCTGAAAAATGCCATTGCCCGACAACGGATCAACCGCCATCGCGGCATCGCCAATACGGATACTGTGGGAACTGACAGGCTCGGCAGTCAACATGGCTGTGGCACTGCGCGCGGTTAATTCGTGGGTTTGTGTGGCGTTTTCTGTATAGGCTTGAGCTGCCGGACACTGGGCCAATACCGACCCGAAAAAATCCGACAGTTGTTGGCGCGGCGGAATCTTCTCAGCCGCCAAACTCAACTGGGTATAACGGCTGCCATCACCAAAGCGGGCCAGCCAAATCCAGCCCGAGTCAAAACTGACTATCTCCGAGCGTGCCTGCTCCGGTTCACCCTGCCAAGATTGCAGTAAGCCGAGCGTCTCAGGTCCACGCATACGCTGTTGTGCCGCACCCGGTGCATTGCGGCCGCGGGCATCGATAAAGAAATCCGCTGTTAATACGGACGCTGTTTCCTTGTCCGACCCGTGAGGGTTCTGATACTGCAGGGATATGCCGCAGGCTGTTTCATTGACCGGCCCCACCTTTGCATCCAGCAAACGGACACCGGCTTTTTTAAGGTCAAGCTGCAAGGCCGCGTCCAATTGATCGCGGCGCACCAGCTGTTCCCAGTTGGCCTGAGAGCGCTCGCCATTCCATTCAACCGTTCGTTGTGATGGCGCTGCCAGAGTGGCAAGAGCGTGTTCAAAACCCAGTTGTTTAAACGCCCCCATCACCCGAGCGGATACTCCCTCGCAGGCAACATACGCTCTGGGCGTGCTGATAACCGTGACGTCAAAACCCAGATCCACCAGGCTTTTTGCCGCGGCAGCTCCGGCGGGCCCACAACCGGCAATAGCGATATGACATCGGGAAGGCATGAAAGTCTGACTCGCAGCTACAATTCAGGTTTTATACTAACCAACAAACAACCACATGGGTTAAACAAACTGTGAAGAGTCGCCCCGTAAAGTGTCACAGATTATCAGTCCATTAACGGTAAAATTTGTTACGTTAAGGGTAACGCCCACAACAGCTGTGTTATGAATACTGACGCCCGGCACTCAACCCAACAACACTCGACCGTGACATCACTGCAATGGCTGTTCGGTTTTGTGAAACCACATCGCCGCAGTCTGATCGGACTGATCCTGATATCCCTCTTGGCATCGGCGCTGGTACTGGTGCAACCCTACCTGACCAAACTGTTGATTGATGATGGCCTGCTGGCCAAAGATTTCGATACCCTGTTGCAGGTGGCCATTGCCTTGCTGCTGATCGGTTTACTGTCAACGCTGGTATCCGGGGTAACCCGCTACTGGCACACCAGTCTGTCGGGCAACGTATTGTTTGCCTTGCGCGAAAGCGTGTACCGCCACCTGCAAACCCTGTCGCCGGCGTTTTACGCACGCCATCGCAGCGGCGATATCCTGTCGCGCCTCGATGGCGACATTGCCGAAATCCAGCGTTTTGCTCTGGACGGTTTGTTCGCCGCTGTCAGTGGCACCTTCGGCCTGATAGGTGCTGTGGGACTGTTGTTTTACCTCAATTGGCAACTGGCTATGGTGGCGCTGATTCTGTTGCCAGTGGAATGCGCTTACCTCTACTGGATGCGTCCCAAAGTGCAAGCTCGCACACGCATCATCCGCGAGCGCTCAGCCAACATTTCTTCTTTTCTGGTGGAAAACATTGGCGCCATCAAATACATCCAGACAGTGGCATCACAACAGCGGGAAGAACAACAACTGCAGCAACTCAATCGCCACTATCTGCAAGATCTGCTGAACTTGCAAATGACTGAGTTTGCCACTCAGGCAATACCCAACACCCTGACGTCCCTGTCCCGAGGGCTGGTATTTATCGTCGGCGGCTACTGGGTTATTGAAGGCGACATGGCACTGGGATCACTGATTGCCTTCTCCACCTATCTGGGCATGGCCGTCGGTCCGGTAAACACCCTGCTGGGTTTGTATATGGGTTTTTATCGCATGCGGGTCAGCCTCGAGCGCGTCGAGATGTTAACCGCAACAAAGGCTGACATTACCCCGCTGAGCAAAACCAGCGACACAATTCCCCAAGGGGAAATTCGCCTTGAACAGGTCAGCTTCCACTACCCGGATCACGAGCGCTTGATTCTGAACAACGCCTCGGCCACCCTTCCCGCCGGCGCCAAGGTGGGCATTTACGGGCCATCCGGAATTGGTAAAACCACGCTGATTGATTTGTTGCAGCGCCACTTTGATCCCACCAGCGGTGTCATCAAGGTGGGCGACATGGACCTTCGCGCACTCAATATCGACAACTGGCGACGCCAGATTGCGGTCGTCAGTCAGGATATCGTGCTGTTTCGGCGCTCACTGCTGGAAAACCTGCGCTACGCCAACCCACGAGCCAGTCTGGACTCGGTAAAAACCGCCATGACTCAGGCACAACTGCACCAATGGCTAGAAACCCTGCCTGATGGTCTGGATACCATCATCAGTGAGCGCGGCATCAACCTCTCCGGCGGTCAGCGTCAGCGCATCGCGCTGGCTCGCGCCCTGTTACAACAACCGGCTCTGGTGATTCTCGATGAACCCACCGCCGCTGTAGATCAAGATCTTGAACGGGAAATGATGGCCGCGGTGGACAGTCAGTTTGGCCACTGCACTCGCCTGATCATCAGTCACCGCGAAGCACCACTGCAGGAGGTCGACTGGTTGTTGACCCTCGACCAAGGTGCCGTTGTGATGCAAAAACCGGGTAAACAACCGTGTTGAATTCAAATGCTGTGTCCGTCGGCTTGGTGGATTCGGGCTTTAACGCCACCGCTCAACAAACCGTGATTGCAGCGCAACAATTTGCTCTGTCACCGGAGGCCTCTTCGGTTATGGTCACCGATGTCCAACCCGATCACCTCGGGCACGGCACGGCTCTGGCAAATACCATACTGCAACAGGCACCACAGACAACGCTGTGTATTGCTCAGGTATTTAACCAAGACTGGGCCACCTCCGCCGCACAGGTGGCCTCCGCCATCGATTGGCTGGTCATGCGAGAAGTTCGTCTGATTAATTTGAGTCTGGGTTTGCAACAGGACAGAAGGATTCTGCGCGAGGCCTGTGAGCGCGCCATTAACGCAGGGGTTATTCTGGTGGCCTCGACCCCTGCTCAGGGACAATCGGTGTACCCGGCCCACTACCCCGGGGTGATTCGCGCCACAGGAGATGCTCGCTGCGATTTCGAACAAATTTCCTGGCTCGATACCCCCCAAGCCGATTTTGGCGCTTACGTCAGGACCCATAACAACAAGGTGGTTGGCGCCAGTGCCGGCGCCGCTCACCTGAGTGGGCACATAGCCCGTTGTCTCTGTGAGCATCCTCAGGCCAATCAGCAATGGGTGCAGCAACACTTGCAAACCCTGGCCAGCTTTCACGGTCAGGAGCGCCGTTAAATCAGCAACTGCAACGCTCTACCTTTTACCCTCTCAGCCCCGCCTGCCATCTCTTAAAACAAAAAAGCCTCCCCTGCCGAAGCAGAGGAGGCTGTGCGAGTTTCTGTGCAAAAACTCCGAAGCGGTTTAAAAGCGGAACGTCGCCTCAATTCCCATGGTACGAGGGGCACCCAGATGGTTGTAGTCGAAGCCCAGAGCCTGCAAATCAATAGAGTAGGTTTTGTACACCTTGTCCTCTATATTCTTGACCCAAAAAGCCACGGTATAACTGTCATCGGCGGCTTCAAAACTGACACGACCGTTAGTCAGCCAGTAATCATCCTGCCCTACCGTATTGGTAATATTGTGGCTGTGATCATCCGACCAGTTGGTATCCAGATGCAAAACCAAGCTGCCAAGATCATCCAGATTGATGGTGTAATCCGCAGACAGATTCAGATTCAACTCTGGTGCAGCAGGTAATTCATTGCCTTTGAGATCGGCAGATTCTGGCTCGGTAACCGCCAGACGATCCAAGTAGCCTTTTGAAACCTCTGAATCAATCCAACCCAAACCGGCGCGCAACATTAACGCCTCGGAAGGACGGGCAATCATTTCCAGCTCAATCCCCTGAATGGTCGATTCATCGATATTGATCAGAGTCTGGGTCAAACTTGCCGCATCCACATCCAACACCTGTTGATCGGTGTAATCGTAATAGAAAGCCGCACCATTTAACTGCATAGAACCATCAAACAACTCGGATTTGAAACCAATCTCATAAGCATCGACATTCTCAGGATCTACCGCGGTTACGTTATTGGGATCGGCAAAGGCCTGACTGTTAAAGGAACCACCACGAAAACCCTTGCTGTAGTTGGCGTAAACCAAAGTGCCATTGTCCGTGGTGTGATCGATACCCAACTTGCCCGACCATTCACGATTCACGAAACGCTCAACAGGCAAATCCGCTTGAGTAATTCCACCCAAGGCCAAACCTTGCAGAGTGACACCAAAGGCATAATCTTCCACGTCACCATTAAAACCACTCAACTCGGCTTCGTCTTCGGTATAGCGAAGGCCCAACGTCACAGTGGTACTGTCATTTAAATCCAGTGTTCCATGGAAGTAGGCTGCCGTACTGGTTTTGGTTTGAGTAAATTGATTGGATTGAGTCACACAACCAATTTCAAAACACTCACCTGCGTCCAAAATACCATCGTTGTTACCAAACGCGGCCAGATCGCCCGGAGTCAGTAATGACAGATCGACAAAAGCATGGGCGACATCAATATTGGTAAACGCATCAATTTCTTCTTCGGCCCAATACAATCCAGCCAGATAGTTAAACGGCCCATCGAAGTCAGAGACAATGCGCAGATCCTGTGCCCACTGGGTAGCATCTGAAATACCGTACTCAATATGAGCCAAATCCAGGAAGGTACCATCGGTATCTTCCGGCGCAAAGAATTCACCGGAATCGTAAGACGTGATGGAAGTTAACGACAGCGTGTCAGAAAGATCATAATTAATGGTCAGGGAAACGGATTCCGTTTCGACTTTTCTCTCTTCGTCGTTATCACTCTGAAATTCATGCTCGTCCAGACTGGTGAGGCCTGATAGATCGGGCAACGTATTGCGATCAATCAAACCGGCAAACGCGCCACCACCATATACCGCAGTACGGCCATAACCATCAGTGTAAATACCCGCATTGGTAGGACTCTGTTCACTGGCTCCGAACGTCACAATGGCTTCCATCTCATCGGTCGGGGTATAGGCAAAAGAAACCCGAGCGCCCCACTCATCAATGCTGTTCAGGTCGTCTTTACCCGCCAGCTTGTTTTCGTTGTAACCATCAGCTTCGGTCCAGGTTCCGGCAACGCGCATGGCCAATACATCATCAACCAGCGAAGTCTGGAATGCCCCCTGAGCTTCCTTACGGGCATAGTCGCCCAGCCCCACCGTCAGATAACCTTCGGTCTCATGGGTTGGTTTTTTGGTAATAAAGTTAACGGCACCACCGGTGGTGTTTTTACCGTAGAGAGTCCCTTGAGGTCCGCGCAAAACTTCCACGCGCTCAACGTCAAACAACTGCACCCCCTGAATCGCCGGGTTGCCTTTGTAGATTTCATCTACGTAGATCGCCACCGGACTGGATTGGGTCGGGGTAAAATCGCTCATGGAAATACCGCGCATGGAAATCAGCGGGAAGCTGTCACCAAACGGTGTTTGCATTTGCATGTTAGGCACCTGAGCGGCAATTTCAGTGGAAGCACGCAACTTCAATCCTTCCAGATCGCCAGAGCCCAGAGCGGATATGGATACAGGTACGTCCTGCAAACTTTCGGCACGTTTTTGGGCGGTAACAACCACTTCTTCAATTTGATAAGCACTGACCGATGTGGCCGCACAGGCGCCTGCCAACAACAGGGCACGGGGTAACAATTTCTTTTTGAAACGGGGATTCATGGGCTCTCCTTTTTTTATTATTAGCCTGTCCGTTAAAGGCTTTGCGGCGGTTTATGTAGTTATCGCCTCTGACGCAAAGCTCTAATGAAGCACCGTCGTTAACAGACGACCAGTGCCTCTTTCAATTGCTTAGCCAGACTAAAAGGAGGGGTAAATTACATCTTGATAATTTGAGACAGGAAACTGTCTTTTTGTGACAAAATCAAAATAGGTAAATGGAAAAATGGAAAACCACAGCGGTTAGTGTGGAACCGCTACACCATCATCAGCTGTCGATACTGGGTCGGCGTCTTACCTGTTAACCGTTTAAAACAGCGAACAAAGGCACTGACTTCAGAAAACCCCAACTGCATGGCGATATCAGTCACGCTGGCATAGGTTTCAGCCAGAGCCTGCTGCGAAGCTTCTTTTAAAACTTCGTCGCGCAAAATCTGAAAGCTTGTGCCATATCGCTGCAAATGGCGATGCAAAGTGCGACGGGTCATATGAAGTTCGGCCGCGGCATCGTCTGAATTAAAGCCCTCTTTACTCAAAGAGGCCGCGATCAATAATCTGACGTACTTAACCACCCCTTCCTCGCTGATCACATCTTCCAGCGCCTGATCGGCCTGAGCGAGAATCACCTCCAGTAATTTCGCATCCGCATTTGAGATGGGGGTACGCAACACAGGCTCGGAAACCACAAAACCATTGTAGGCATAGTCGTAGTGGATATTGTCGCCAAACACCCGGGTCTTGATATCGCACTCACAAGGGCTGGGGTGAGAAAAATACACGGCATCAGGCACCCAGTCCTCACCCAACTGCCGGCGGAAAAAGTTCGTCATGATGCTGAGGGTGAACTCGGCGTCCTGACTCATATTCGCACGCCCCTGCAGGGTTACCCCGTAGCGCAACAGATAGGCCTCTCCCAGAGATTCAAAAGTAAACATGGCATTACGCTGGAATGTCGACAGGTATTTGGCCGTCACCTGACAAAAGGCAAACAGGTCCGGCACATTACTCAGCAAATAACCCAATGCGCCAAGGTCCCGCATCTCCATCGACTGACCAATATCAATACCCAGATGTGGGTTATTGAGCTGATCGGCCGTCCATTGAAACAGATGATTATAGGTTTCAAAGGGCAGCACGCTTAGCTGGGTTTGCAGCAACTTGGGGTTAATTTGCAAATCACTGCAGGCCTGCGACAAGGACAAACCGTTGTCTTCAATTTTCTGCACCAACCAATTGGAGACAATGCCCGAAGCCTGCCTTTGACGCAGATGATAATCATCGCCGCGATTTGGAATGCCGTTAGCCAAAGCGTTCTCCATAGCCTGAAATGAGTATTTTTAGGTTGTCACACATTGTTATTAGCATGTCACAAATAGTCAATATAGCAATCCTAAAAGTCGTTATCGTTGGTGACATCAAATTTTTCGAATCAACGTTTGCCATCCAACACCTTCATGTTGGAGACGGATAATTAAAACCAAAGAGGTGGCTGCCTGTGAATTTTCTCGCGTCAACGTCAATGAAATCCCTGTTTATGCTCACAACCCTGACGCTCGCCTTGCCCTCACAGGCCAGCGAAGATAACCGGGATCTGGAGCAACAGGCTCAAAAGCTCATGGCCGAGCGCTGCATTGGCTGCCACACCAAAAACGATGACGGCAGCTGGCGGCGCATCAGCGAACAGCGCAAAACCCCCGAAGGCTGGCTGATGAATCTGGTGCGCATGCAAAAAATTCGCGGCGCCTACCTGACCACCGAGGAGCGCGACCTGCTGGTTAAATACCTGTCGGACACTCAAGGGCTGGCGCCAGAGGAAACCGCCGACTATCGCTACATTCTAGAGCGTCGTGAAAACACCCCGGAGAATTGGCAAGACCCCAACTTTGGCGAAATGTGCGCGCGCTGTCACTCCGGTGCCCGCGTGGCGATTCAGCGCCGCAGTGAAGCCGAGTGGAAGCGCAATATTCACTTTCATCTGGGGCAATGGACCTCCACCGAGTACAGCTACCAGGGCCGCGACCGTGAGTGGTTCAAGATCGCCGAGGAAATCACCACCCCATTGCTGGCTCAACGCTACCCTCTGCACAGCGAAGCCTGGAATGAG
Source organism: Candidatus Pelagadaptatus aseana (assembly GCF_040362265.1). NCBI lineage: Bacteria > Pseudomonadati > Pseudomonadota > Gammaproteobacteria > Cellvibrionales > Cellvibrionaceae > Candidatus Pelagadaptatus > Candidatus Pelagadaptatus aseana. Next base: position 130,739 of record NZ_BAABNJ010000002.1, on the reverse strand, counting down.
TGGCAACAACACCCCAAAGCCGAGTTGCAAGGCCGCTGGCGCTGGCTTGGCCATCAGCCGGGGCGCGGCAACTACGAAGGTTACCTGACCATTGAGGGCGGTGAAAAAGATCAGTATCGGCTGTCTTTCGAAGGTCGCTACCTCGACGGTGAGGAAGTCACCGGAACAGGCAGCGCTGTGCTCTACACCGGTTACGAGTGGCGTGCCAGCATCACTCTTAATGGCGTACAGCAGCAACAGGTTATGGCGCTAAGCAAAGACGGCATGCGCCTGAGCGGTCGCATGTTTGTCGCCGATGAAAATGAAAAAGGTACCGACCTGCAACTGGATCGCTCCGATGCGCCGCGCATCATGGGCATCTACCCCGCTCACGTTAAAAGTGGCAGCGAAGCCCAGCTGACCATTGTCGGCCACAATCTGGACGGCAATATTCTGCTGCCCGAAAGCCTGAGCGTGATTGAAGAACTCGAGCGCAGCGCCGGCCGTATTACCCTGCGCGTTGCCGCAAGTGCCGACCAGACCACCCATCGCGCGCCCATCGCTGTGGGCGAAGCCGGCGGTGAGCTGGTGATCTACAAAAACATTGACTCGGTAGCGGTTGAGCCCGCCTACGGTGTCGCTCGTGTCGGCGGCGGCCACACCCCGAAAGTACACGGAATTTTTGAAGCCGTGGGCATCGCCGCAGGAAACGATGGTTTGATTGGCAGTGAAGACGACATTCGCATTGGTTACTTCCCCGCCAAGTGGTCGGTAGAGCCGTTTGACGAAATAGCCAAGCACGATCACGACGTCGACTTTGCCGGCACCATGAACGCCGACACCGGTGTCTTTACCCCCGGTGATGCCGGCCCCAACCCCAAGCGTCGCTTCTCCACCAACAACGCCGGCAACCTCAAGGTAGTGGCTGAAGTTGCCGACGGAGACAAGACCCTCAAGGGCGACGGGCGCATGGTGGTTACTGTGCAGCGCTGGAACAACAGCCCCATACGTTAAGCCGATTGCCACCCTAACCGGAGATCGACATGACCGAATTAGCTTTAAGCCCCGCCAACTTTCACGAGACCGTGACCGATGACCGACGCGTATGCTGGCATGTATCCAGTGGCGCTCTGTTTGAAGTGAATGATCTGGGCGGTGCGTTGCTGGATTTTTACAGCGATCGCAACGCCAGCATGGAGGAGGCCTGCAACTCTCTGGGCGACGATTTTGATACAGACCAAATCATCGAATCCATCGAAGAGTTCAAGGCCCTGGAAATTCTGCAGCCATTTCCTGCAGAGCCAACCAACCGTTTGCCGCAGAAGGTTGAAGAATTTCCAATCTCGACCATCGTGCTCAACGTCAATACCGCCTGCAACCTGAGCTGCACCTACTGTTACAAGGAAGATCTGGACAAACCCAACGCCGGTAAGAAGATGTCCTTCGAAACCGCCAGGGATTCCATTGATATGCTGCTCAAAGAATCCCCGGATCGCGATCGCTACAACATTGTTTTCTTTGGCGGCGAGCCACTGACCCATATGCCATTGATTCGCCAAGTGGTCGATTACTGCGAGCAGAAAATCAATCGCGAGTTAGGCAAGTGGGCCGATTTCTCCATGACCACCAACGCCACCATGCTCACCGAAGAACTGGTCGACTATTTCCAGGCACACAATTTCTGCATCACCATCAGCATGGATGGCCCGGAAGCCGTACACGACAAAAACCGCATTACAGTCAGCGGCCAGGGCACCTACGCGGTGGTGGCCGAGAAGACTCAAATGCTGCTGAGCAAATACCGCGCACGCCCGGTGGGTGGTCGCGTCACCCTGACCAAAGGGGTGACCGATATCGTTGGCATCTGGGACCACCTGTTTAATGCCCTGGGTTTTGCCGAAGTCGGATTTTCGCCGGTCACCTCCGGCGATGTGGCCTATTACAACCTCAGTGACGAAGAACTGACCCAAGTGTTTGCCGGCATGAAATCTCTGGGCAAGCGCTATCTGGACGCGGCACTGCGCAACGAAAACATCGGCTTTGCCAATTTGCATCAACTGATGACCGACTTGCATGAAGGCACCTCCAACGCCCTGCCCTGCGGTGCCGGTGTCTCCCTGCTGGCCGTGGACAAAGACGGCGGTCTGAATCTTTGCCACCGTTTTACCGGCTCAGAAATGCCGCTGTTTGGCGATGTTAAACAGGGTATCGACAAGGAAAACCTCGCCAGCTTTCTCGAGCAGCGACTGGATCGCTCCAATCAGGGCTGCAGCAGTTGCTGGATTCGTAACCTCTGTTCCGGCGGCTGCTATCACGAGAGCTACGCTCGCTATAACGACCCGGCCAAACCGGTCTATCACTACTGCGATTTGATGCGCGACTGGATCGATTTCGGCATTGGCGTGTACCAAAAAATTCTGTCAGAAAATCCCGCATTTTTTGATCAACACATTTCCCCCCGCAAGGCCGCCTGAGGCCGGGAATAAAACCAAACACAAGGCGAAAACTTATGAAACACATGAAGCCTCTGAATAAAAAAGCCGGATTGGTTGAGCAACACCTGGAAGAAAAAGGCAACGCCAACGAAGTGGTGCCGATGCAAACGGTGGTCGGTTGTACCTCCACCGTCGACCCCGGCTGGGAGGTTGACGCCTTTGGTGGCGTTGCCGGCCTGTGCCAACCCATGGAAGCCGACCTCTATGGCTGCTCCGACCCCTGCTGGTGGCCTGCCCAGGTGCCCGACACCATGACCACCTATCCCAACTGGGCCGATGGTAAACCATCGGGTGCCAACGATTGGCGCGAGCTGGAAACTGTGTTTCCAAAAGACAAGAAGTAGGGAGTGAACCCAATGAAAGCAACCGCAACCATCAAAGCTCTGGCAATCAGTTCACTGGCCCTGCTTACCGCTGCCTGCAGCAACGACGAATCCGCACAAACCACCAGCGACATTTTGGTCGGCGTCCACCGCGACAACCATCTGTGGGTCGCCGATGTGGATCAACGCAAGGTCATTCAGCACTGTGATTTACCCGGCCGCTTCGGTCTCGGCACCGTGGTGCTGTCACCGGATAACAGCATCGTCTATGTTCTGGGTGACGGTAGCGAAACCGTTTACGGTATGAAATGGGAGACCTGTGAGCTGGTATTTCAGGCCAATCAATCCGGTGACGGCATTCGCGCCAAGAGCTTTGCCTCCATGGCCATAAGCCGTGACGGCAGAGAACTCTACACCATTCAAAATCGCACCCGGCTGCTGTCCGATGAGTTTCAGATACTGCCGCCGGTCTTGGCGGTCTACGACACCGCCTCCGGCACCACAGCAAAACCAATACGAACCTTTCAGGTACCGCGAGTGAATCTGACCATGGCCGTCGACAAAAACGGCATGGTCTACTCCCACGGCCCGGATCTGCGCTCCTTCGACCCCAACACCGGCGAAGTAAAAACCGTTCTCGAGGGCCGCGCCAAACAGGTGCCACTGGAAACCCCTCCCGATGGCATCTCTGCCTGGAACAATGGCAACCACACTGGAGAATTTATCAAGGCTTACACCACGGTTAAGTTTGCCGACGAATCCTACGATATGAACACCGCCGAATTATGGTGGGGCTACCAGCGAATCGATCTGGAAACCGGGGAAGCTACAGACAAGTTATTTGGTCAGTATCAGGCGCCGATTTTCTCAGGTGCGACCCGCCCCGGCGATACCAACCTGTATTACGGCATCCTCAATCAACTGATGAAATACGACGTTGAGAACAAGGAACTTCTGAAGATCGTCGATTTGGATCACGCCTACTACCAACTGTCTTTCTCACCCAAGGGCGATCGCATTTACCTGGGTGGAACTCTGGGCGACATCGCCATCTACGATCCGGATACGTTGGAAAAACTGGGCAATATTGAACTGCCGGACAATGGCGATATGGCCATGTCCTCCTTTCAGGTATTTGCCAAGGTGAAGTGATCGAGTTTCCTGTGCTATCTGACCGTTGTATCTGACATAAACCCGGCGGAGCATTTTACAAACGTACTCGCCGGGTTTCTATTTTCTGTCTTTGGCAAACAGGTTCAAAAATTTACAGGCTTGCAACCTCAGAATCACCCACAGAAATTCAAGAAGAAATAAGGTGTTTAAATGTCTTCCTCCCAATTCAACAATAACAACTGGAAGCTTCCGGAAAATATTGCCCCAAGCTTTCAACAGGTTGATCAACTTTTTGACTGTCTTACGTTGCACAGCGCCCCGGCCAACAGAGTTGAATTTGAACACGCACCTCAAGACATTCTGGGTATTTCAGTTGATCTCGGTGACGGCAACCCACAGTCCGTTGCAGACATTCTGCAAGTCACTCACACCGACGCGCTGCTGGTAATCAAGGATGACAAGATTGCCGCAGAACACTATTTCAACGGTATGACTGTGGATCAACGCCACTTGTTAAATTCGATTACTAAGTCGTTTGTCGGCCTGCTCGCCGGCATCGCGGTAGAGCGCGGCCAAATTGATCTACAGAAACTTGTGACAGATTATGTACCCGGCTTAAAGGATTCGGCCTGGAGCGGTGCGACCGTGCGCCAGGTTCTGGATATGACCGCCAGTGTCCAGTACAGCGAGGATTATGACGATCCGACGGCAGGCTTTAATGAGGAGTCGGCCCTTGTCGGCTGGCGTTCCCCCCTGCTGAGTGACCGTCCCTGTGACACCCTGTTTGATTTTGCCCAATCACTGCAACCCGGCGATGCCAACCATGGCGATCTCTACTGCTACCGCACCGTGTGCACCAACGTGTTGGGCATGATTCTGGAAGAGGCCATGGATCAGCCTCTGGAGAGGCTGCTGCAGCACGAGCTCTGGGGCAAACTGGGTGGCCGCAACCATGCCGCCATCGTCAAAGACGCCAGCGAGTTTCCCTACGTTGGTGCCGGCCTCAATACCTGCACCAGAGACTTGGCCCGCTTTGGCCTGATGATACTCAACCACGGCGCCCTGAATGGAGAGCAGATCATTCCCGCCAGCTGGGTGGACGACACCTTTGCCGGCAGCGATGAGTGCCGCGCGCAATTTGCAGCGAGTAAATACGCTGAGATCATGCCCGGTTGGTACTACCGCAACCAATGCTGGGTGCCAGCCCTTGGGCGTGACGTCATTCTGGGATTGGGCATCCACGGGCAGGCGCTGTTTGTGGATCGCACCACCAACACAGTTATGGTGAAGTTCTCGTCACAGCCGAAAGCCGAAATGGTGGAAATGCATCTGGCGGGTCTGGCCGCCATGAATGCCATTGCCCTTTCTCTGAACTGAACTCAAAACTGACTCTGGGTGGCTAAGCGGCCGCCCACTCTCGCGAATAAATAGCGGTTGCCAAAATTCGAGATCCCCTCTATATTTACGTTAGCACTTACGTAAATATATTCAAAACAGCAAAAAGCATTAAAACGAGCATGAAAAATCTAAATGATTTCAACGAGTTAGCACTTGGCAGCCGCCTGAAGAGGCTGAGCGACCAGATGTTTCAGGATGTGGACAAACTCTACAAAGCCCGCGGAGTCAATCTATCGAGCCGCTGCTTCTCTTCGCTGATTTTACTCGACAGCAACGGCGCCATGGGCATCACCGAGCTTGCTCAGGAGTTGGGGCAAACCCACTCGGCCATCAGCCAGATCAGTAAAACCATGTTGAAATCCGGCGTCATTGATCAGGGCAAAGACCCCAAAGACGAGCGCCGACGGCTATTGAATATCACCGCTGAGGGGCGCCGATTACTGCAACAGCATCGTCCCCTGATGGATGATATCGAAGCTGCCCTGCACGAAGCCATCAGCGTCACTCAGGACAACTTTATGACCGCGCTGACCGGACTTGAACAACAACTCGGACTCCAATCGCTGAAAGCCAGAGTGGATCAGCGGGAGAAAGATCGCGAGCATCAGGCCATTGAAATCATCGACTACCGTCCCGATTACCGCGACGATTTCAAACGGCTTAATATCGAATGGCTGGAAAAATATTTCTATGTCGAAGAAGTGGATGACCGGGTTCTGTCCAACCCGCAACAATCCATTCTGGATCCCGGCGGCTACATTTTCTTCGCCCGACTCCACGGCGAGATTGTTGGCACATCGGCGTTGATTTACAAAGGAGACGGTAAATACGAACTGTCGAAAATGTCCGTTACCGCCAACAGACAGGGACTTGGTTTGGGCCGCAAGTTGGCACAAAGAGCCATCGACCATTTTAAAAAAATCAACGGCGAGACACTCTATCTGGAAACCAATAAGCGTCTAACCCCGGCCATAAAACTGTACGAATCACTGGGTTTCCAGCACGCGGAGCGAGACTTCGACTCACCTTATCAGCGCTCCGATGTCTACATGATCTATCGCTAACGGGGTGACGCCATGGAAACGCCCATCATCAGAGACACCATCAAACCCGGAGACATAGGTCGCATCATCAGCTTGCATGGCGAGCTGTATGATCGTGAGCACGGCTATGACCACACCTTTGAAGCCTATGTTGCCGAACCTCTGGCTCAGTGCATTAAGCGTAACAATGACCGTGAAAAAATATGGATTGTTGAAAGACAGCAACAGACCGAAGGCTCTATCGCGATTTGTGAGCGCGATCAACACACCGCCCAATTGCGCTGGTTTATCTTGAGCCCGGAATTACGAGGCCTGGGCCTCAGCAAAACCCTGATGAAAACGGCTCTGCAATTCTGCATCGACAACAACTATCAAACTGTCGAGCTCTGGACGGTCAAAGGCCTGGAAGCCGCCCGAAAGCTCTATTGTCAGTTCGGCTTTGAACTCAATGAGGAGCATGAGCACCGCATCTGGGGAGCAGAGCGTACCGAGCAGAAGTACGTACTGTGTTTGCGCGGTGATACAGCCAAATAATCATCGCCAAGGATTATTTACGCCAATGCCCCCATATATCCGACAGGTCTTTTTCTGACTTTGTTTTGACTGGCTTTTCGCGCTTCGGCCGCGCCTTGATTTTCATCGGCTCACCCGGTTTTTGATCCAGGGGAATGGTCCTGTCCCGTGGCGGCAACTCCTCTTCCTTGACACTGGCCCTTGGCAAGCCTTTGTATTGATAGAGATAAAAGCTCTCGATTTTTTCCCGCGCCCAGGGCGTTTTGCGTAAAAACTTCAGACTGGATTTGATGCTGGGGTTACTTTTAAAACAATTAAAATTGAATTCACTGGCCAGCACCTCCCAGCCATAGTGTTCCACCAGCTCTGTCACCAGCGCTTCGAGCTTGACGCCATGCAGAGGATTATTGCGTTGGACTTCGATCATATTATCGGCCTTATGAGCGGTACAGGGTTTTAATAAGATGAAAACCAAACTGGGTTTTGACCGGACCATGCACTTTTAAAATGGAGCGTTTAAACACCACATCATCAAACGCTTTAACCATATCGCCCTGATAAAACTCACCGAGATTGCCGCCATTTTTCCCCGACGGGCAGGTGGAGTACTTTTTCGCGAGCTGACCAAAGTCTTCGCCTTTATTGAGGCGTTTACGCAGGTCTTCGGCCAGCTTTCGCTCTTTAACCAGGATATGCAGGGCGCAGGCTGTGGGCATAATCTTTACCTATTTGATTCTTTCCGAAACGGGTGCAGCAGCATGGCCCCGAGTTTTGAACTTTGATTCGGCGACCGATAGCGGGCCAGTCCGATCGTCATCTTATCGTGGCCATCACGGGGTTGGGCACGGTAGGAGCCAAACAGGCGATCCCACCAGGGCAAATTAAAGCCAAAGTTGCTGTGGGTCTCTGTGGCAATCACCGAGTGGTGTACCCGGTGCATATCCGGGGTAACCATCACCAGACGCAACCAGCGATCCACAGCGTGTGGCAACGCAATGTTACCGTGATTGAACATGGCCGTGGCGTTAAGCACTACTTCAAAGAGTAGCACCGCTTCAACCGGCACACCCAGAACAACAATCGCCAGCACTTTGATGGCCATCGACAGCAAGGCTTCCAGCGGATGAAAACGGATACCGGTGCTGACATCGATATCCAGATCCATATGGTGCATGCGATGCAGGCGCCACAACAGCGGGACTCTGTGAAAGATTCGATGCTGCCAGTAAATCAGTAAATCCAGCAGGACAAAACCAACCACAAAAGCCAGCCAGAAAGGCAAACCCAAACTGTTGAACAGACCCCACTGCTGCTCTGCCGCCAGTACCGCTGCGCCACCGGCGGCAATCGGAAACAGCAACCGCAATAACGCAATATTCAGAAAAGAGATGGCGAAATTACTGAGCCAGCGCTGGGACTTTTTTACGGTGAGGGCTCTTTTGGGGGCAATAAGTTCCCAGAGGGCCACTGTTAGTAGCACGCCGAAGAAAATACTCAGTCGAAGGCTTTGTTCGGTTTCCATCATTGGATTTTGCCCATGAGATCCCTCACGTTCGTTTATTGCCATGGATGGCATGTATGCCTGAAATGCAGGAGCAATTTCAGGTCGGGATGACAAACTCAGGCATTGTCATTCTGACGACCGCAGGGAGGAAGAATCTCTCTGTAATTAACCTTATCAGGGTATTTCTACGACCAGATCGCCCTGACCGACCATCACCTGACAACTTAATCGGGAATTGGGGCCAAAACCAAACACGCCTTTGGTGATACTGGTTTCCAGATCGCCGGCTGGACGCACGGTTTCAGCGCCTTCTACCAGTACCACATGACAGGTGGTGCAGGCGCAACTTTGCTGACAGGCGTGATCAATATCAACGTCGTTATCCAGCAACTGCTGACACAATTGCTGACCGGACCGGGCCTCAATCACGGCCCCGTCGGGACATTTCATCGGGTTAGGTAAAACAACAATCTGGGGCATATCTATCCAGCAGCCTCTGCAATGGCTTTAATCTTGCCAACAATGGCACGCAGACCGTTGCCCCTAGTTGGGCTCAGGTGGCTTTCCAGATCCAGCTGGGCAAAGTAACCATCGATATCGAAATCCAGAATCTGAGCCGGCGTTTTGTGATCGAAAGCCGCCATAACCACAGCCAGAAGACCGCGAACAATGACGGCATCGCTATCGACTACAAACACCAGTTGGTCGCCTTCACTGCGTACGTCCACCCAGACATTGCTCTGGCAACCCTTTACCAGGCGCTCGTCTGTTTGCAGTTCTGGCTCCAGTGGTGTCAGGGCTTTACCCAGATCGATGATGTACTTGTAGCGTTCTTCCCAGTCATCAAAAAAATCGATGTCTTCCAGAATTTCATCGGTGCTTGGCAACATAAATTATTCCAACAATTAAAAGGACATACCTGTTTAAAAAAACAAGCCTGTTTAGAAGAACATGCCTGTTTAAAAGAACATGCCTGTTTCTAACTGAGCCTCTTCGCTCATCATCTCTTTGCTCCAGGGTGGATCAAACACAAGATCCACCACCACATCAGAGACATTCGGCACCTTGGCTACTCGGTACTCCACATCACCCACCAATACCGGCCCCATACCACAACCGGGAGCGGTCAAGGTCATGCGAATATCCACCCGGCCGGCTGACTGATCAATGTCGACGTTATAGATTAAGCCCAGTGACACCAGACTTACGGGAATTTCGGGATCAAAAATACTGTCCAGCGCCTGCCACACCTGATCGTCCTGAATCTGGCCGGAACCGTCATCGGAAAATTCCAGCGTTTCCGGTTCGCAACCGATGGCATCGGCATCGGTGCCATCGATGCGCAGCATATTGCCCTGCCAGGTAACGGTGTAGTTACCACCGAGATCCTGGGTAATATTGATAAACTCACCGGACGGAATGGTGACGGGTTCACCCTGAGGGACGCGACGTGCCGGGCACTCGCGCTGGGTGACAACCATAGTCTGTTGCATGAATAAAACCTGTACTGCTTATTGGCTCACGGTAGAGCTATCAGGCAACGGAGAAGCTCTCTCCACAGCCGCATTCGGCAACCACATTGGGGTTATTGAACTTGATAACATGGTTCAGCCCCTCGGTGACCATATCGATCTCCGTGCCGCGCAGCAATTCTACCGCATCTTCGGCAATGGCGAGAGTCACGTTTTCGCTGATGCTCAGGACTTCATCGGAACTTTCACCCTCTACCACCATATCCATAACATACGCGTAGCCAGTACAGCCACTTTCTTTGGTACTCAGGCGAATCAGCTTGTCCTCACCTTTGGCCTTCTCAGCCGCCAGGTTTTTGGCAAAGTAATCTTCCGCAGCCGCAGTCACAGTGACGACCGCATCCGTCGGTTCAAAGGTTGCAACACTCATAATCACTCCAACATCATGCGCACTTTTTTCAGTGCGGTAAAAAGTTGTTCTACTTCATCCAGGGTGTTGTAGATGGAAAACGATGCCCTGGCGGTTCCCGGAACATTCAGGCGCCCCATCAGAGGCTCAGCACAGTGGTGTCCGGTGCGAATCGCAATGCCCTGCTTATCCAGCAGAAAGCCGATATCCGCGGGATGACCAGAATCCATCACAAAACTCAGCACACCGACCTTGTCTTTGGCATTGCCAATAATGGTTAGACCCTCAAAATCTTCTGCCAGCTCCGTAGCCCGGGCCAGCAATTTGGCCTCGTGCTGTTTCAGGCCATCCTGATCAAGGCTCTGGAACCACTCAATGGCCACCCCCATAGCGATGGCATCGGCGATATTCGGCGTACCCGCTTCCAGCCGATAGGGTAATTCATTCCAGGTAGCGTCCTGATAGGTCACGGTAGCAATCATCTCGCCACCGGTTTTCCACACAGGCCACTCGGCCAGCAGCTCTTTTCTGCCCCACAACACGCCCATACCGGTCGGGCCAAACAATTTATGCGCAGAAAAAGAATAAAAGTCGCAACCCAGCGCCTGCACATCAATCGCACCGTGCGCGATGCCCTGGGCACCGTCAATGGCAACCAAGGCGCCAGCGTCTTTGGCCCAGCGGGTCAAATCGGCAATGGGATTGAGAGTACCCAGCGCATTGGAGACGTGAGGGAAAGCCACAATACGGGTTTTTTCATTCAGAGCGGCTTTATAACTCTCAAGATCCAGTTCACCCAGATCAGAAATCGGAATCACCTTAAGTGCAGCGCCCGCCTGCTTGCAGGCCTGTTGCCAGGTCACCAGATTGGCGTGATGTTCCATCTCGGTGACCACCACCTCATCACCGGCCTTGAGTTGCTGGGCAATACCGTGAGTAATGATGTTAATGGACTCAGTGGTACCACTGGTCCAGATGACTTCTTCACGGGCGCTGGCATTTATAAAGCCGGCCACAATATCCCGGGCACCTTCGTAACGTCGGGTGGCCTCATCGGCCAGCTTGTGGGCTCCACGATGGACATTGGAGTTGCAGGTGCTGTAGTAATCCACCAGTGCGTCAATCACACACTGGGGCTTTTGTGTGGTGGCCGCATTGTCCAGGTACACCAGCGGTTTGCCATTCACCTCCCGATTCAGAATCGGGAACTGGGCGCGAACTGCAGCAACATCAAAACTCATAACGTCTATTTTCTATTAATCCTGTTATTGCACTTCCATGCTGGCAAAGCGGGCGCGCAATTGCGGGCGTAACCATTCTGCCAGAGCCTCATTGGGCATATCGTCTACCAGCTCATTGATAAAGCCAAAGTTCAACATCACCTGCGCATGAGCCTTATCAATACCACGAGATTGCAGGTAGTACAGAGCCTTTTTATCGATTTCTGCGACGGTGGCACCGTGGGCACAGCGCACATCATCGGCGTAGATTTCCAGCTCCGGCTTGGTATTGATCTCGGCGCGATCAGACAACAGCAGATTGCGGTTATTCAATTCCGCCAGCGTCTTCTGGGCATCGCGATGGATATGAATGCGACCATTAAATACCGCGCGGGATCTATCACCGACAATGCCACGCACGTTCTCCTCGGTGGTACCGTGAGGCTGGGCGTGCTCAATACAACTGTGCAGATCGAACAGCTCACCGGTATCGAGCAGATACACGGCATTCATCTTGGCAAACGCGTGCTGACCATTGTGCGCCACATCCACATCCAGACGCGCCAGCTTGCTGCCAAAACCAATCAAGGTGCTGTTGAGCTGGGTCTTGTTCGCCAGCGAAAAATGACAGCCGCCAATATTAATGGCAGCACCGGATTGCAGGGCAAAGCGGTAGTGTTCCAGCTCGGCTTCATCCCCCAGCAGGTACTCCGAAAAAACGGTACTCAAACCCTCGGCCTGACTGTCGCACTGCTCAATCACACTGAGCTTGGCGTTATTGGCCAGACGCACCAGTACGCGAGTGTGGGATTCAACACCCTCGGAGTGAATATTGACGATGCGAATGGGCGTATCGATAACCGCCCCTTCAGCGACATCGATCAACACCCCATCGCTGGCCAAAACATCGTTAACTAAACCGAACACATGACGAGCCGGCTTTACCTTGGTAAAAATCTGTTGGGCTATGGCTTGCTCATCAACACTGGCATCCACCAATGACACAATACGCAAACCTTCCGGCAGTGCGTCACTTCCCATTTCCAAACGACCATCGACAAACACCAGATCAAGGCTATCGAGATCGGCAATCTGCTCCACCGTCACATCCTGATTGGCGGCGGCTTGTGAAAAAGACGAATCTTCAACCGGGCGCAGGGAAAAGTATTTCCATGCTTCGGTTTTGCGGGTCGGCCACGGGATATTTTTTAACTGTGACAGGGATTCGCTGCGCTGTGGTGCCAGCCAATCCTCAATTTTTTCGGCGCGTTCAAGGGCGCCCTCTAACCAGGCACTCATGCTTATACCTCGTCAGCCGCACGCTGTTCAGTCAGCCAGGCGTAGCCCTGCTCTTCCAGTTCCAGAGCCAGCGAAGCATCGCCACTGCGCACAATCTTGCCTTCCGACAACACGTGAACAAAATCCGGCTTGATGTAATCCAGCAGACGCTGATAGTGAGTCACCACAATAAAGCTGCGATCATCCGAGCGCTGACTGTTTACACCTTCGGCAACCACTTGCAGGGCGTCAATATCCAGACCGGAATCGGATTCATCGAGGATGCATACCTTGGGTTGCAGCAACAGCATTTGCATGATTTCGTTGCGCTTTTTCTCACCGCCGGAGAAGCCTTCGTTTACGCCACGCTTTAAAAATGCCAGAGGCAGATTAACCTGTTTGCAGGCGGCCTTGGCCAGTTTCAAAAACTCGGCAGAACTCAAGGCTTCTTCACCGCGTTCTTCGCGAGCGGCATCCACTGCGGCCTTCATAAATTCCATATTGCTGACACCGGGAATTTCAACCGGGTACTGAAACGCCAGAAACAGGCCGGCGCGGGCGCGCTCTTCGGCTTCCAGCTCCAACAGATCAACGCCGTTCAGGGTCGCAGAACCTTGCTCCACCTCGTAGCCTTCTCGGCCGGATAGCACGTAACCCATGGTACTTTTACCGGCACCGTTGGGGCCCATAATGGCGTGGACTTCACCGGGTTTTACTTCCAGGTTCAAACCCTTGAGGATGTTCTTTTCTTCGACACTGGCGTGTAGGTTTTCAATTTTCAGCATAATGTTCTTTTTACCTGTTTGTGGATTCCCGCCTGCGCGGGAATGACACTGAATTCTATTTAGCCGACGGAGCCTTCAAGACTGATTTCCAGAAGTTTTCCCGCCTCTACCGCAAATTCCATGGGCAGCTCTTTAAACACCTCTTTACAGAAACCGTTCACAATCATGGAGACGGCTTTTTCCGGGTCGAGGCCACGCTGCTGACACAGGAACATCTGATCATCACTCACTTTGGAGGTGGTGGCTTCGTGCTCCACAATGGCCGAGGGGTTGCGGCTTTCCACATAGGGGAAGGTGTGCGCACCACACTGATCACCGATCAGCAGTGAATCACACTGGGTAAAGTTACGCGCCCCTTGGGCACCGGCGTTCATGCGCACCAGACCGCGGTAGCTGTTGTTACTGCGACCGGCGGAAATACCCTTGGAGATAATGGTGGACTTGGTATTCTTGCCCAGATGAATCATCTTGGTGCCGGTATCGGCCTGCTGCTTGCCGCGGGTCAGGGCAACAGAGTAGAACTCACCGACACTGTCATCACCCTTGAGCACACAGCTGGGGTATTTCCAGGTCACAGCCGAGCCGGTTTCCACCTGAGTCCAGGAAATCTTGGCGCGAGTATGGCAAATGCCACGCTTGGTCACAAAGTTGTAGATACCACCGCGGCCTTCTTCGTCGCCGGGGTACCAGTTCTGCACCGTGGAGTATTTGATCTCGGCATCGTCCAGTGCCACCAACTCAACCACGGCCGCGTGCAACTGATTTTCATCACGCTGTGGCGCGGTACAGCCTTCCAGATAACTGACGTAACTGCCTTCGTCAGCCACAATCAAAGTGCGCTCAAACTGGCCGGTATTCTGCTCATTGATGCGGAAGTAGGTAGACAACTCCATCGGACAGCGGGTGCCTTTGGGGATATAGACAAAGGAGCCATCGGTGAATACCGCGCAGTTCAGTGCCGCGTAAAAGTTGTCCTTTTGCGGCACCACGGTACCGAGGTATTTTTTCACCAGATCCGGGTACTTGTGCACGGCTTCGGAGATTGGGCAGAAAATCACCCCGGCTTCTTCCAGCTTTTCCCGGAAAGTCGTTACAACCGACACCGAATCGAATACGGCATCCACCGCCACACCGGCCAACATTTGTTGCTCGACCAGAGGAATACCCAATTTTTCGTAGGTACGCAGCAGCTCCGGATCCACCTCGTCGAGGGATTTGGGCTTATCGGCCATGCTCTTGGGGGCGGAATAATAGGAAATGGCCTGAAAATCGATTTCCGGGTAATCCACATGGGCCCAATCCGGCTCTGCCATTTCCAGCCAGGCATTAAAGGCTTTCAGACGCCATTCGAGCATCCACTCGGGCTCGTTTTTCATCGCCGAAATGCGACGAATCACGCTTTCATCGAGGCCCGGCTCAAAGGTCTCGGATTCAATATCCGAAACAAAGCCCGCTTCGTATTCGCGCTCAAGCGCTTTGTTGATTTGTTCAGTCATGAATCTGACCCACTAATAACTCACTATTTTTTGTCTGGGCCCTGAGCCTAATACTGCTCAGGCACCCTGTAATTTCTCAACCACCTGGCGAATATGCTCAATCGCCCGATCGATATCAGCCTCTGTGGTATAGCGTCCCAGCGAGAAGCGGATAGAACTGTGTGCATCGTCGTCGCTCAGCCCCATCGCTTTAAGCACATAGGACGGAGACATACTGGCCGAGGTGCAGGCCGATCCCGATGAAACCGCCACTTCACGCAACGACAGCAACAGAACCTCACCATCCACACCCGAAAAACAGACGTTCAGGTGAATGGGGCTGCAATGCTCGACTGAGCCATTGCGACGCACGCCATTGAGGGATTCAATACCGGCCCACAATCGATCTCTCAACGCTGCCGTTCTGGCCTGCTCGCCTGCCATTTGTTCACGGGCTTCTCGAGCGGCTTCGCCCATTCCAACCACCTGATGGGTAGCCAGTGTTCCCGAGCGCATACCCCGCTCATGGCCACCACCGTGCATCTGCAACCCCAATTGAGACTGGCAAGCGCGGCGGACATAGAGCGCACCGACACCTTTGGGCCCATAAAACTTGTGCGCGGACAGACTCATCAAGTCCACATTCAGTTCATCCACACAAGTCGCCACTTTCCCCGCAGCCTGAGCCGCATCGGTATGCAGCAGTACCCCGGCCTCGCGGCACAGGGCACCAATCTCGGCGATGGGATTGATGGAGCCAACTTCGTTGTTGACCATCATCAAGCTGACCAGACGCGTATCGTCGCGAAGTGCTGACTGCACCTGACTGGAGTCGATGACTCCCTGTTCCTTGGGTGTCAGCCAGGTGACTTCAACGCCTTTCTCTTCGAGCCATTTGACCGGATCAATAATGGCCTTGTGCTCGACTACCGAGGTAATCAGGTGCCCTTTGAAATCCAGCGCTTCAAACACACCTTTTAATGCCAGATTGTTGGATTCTGTAGCACCACTGGTCCAGACCACCTCCCGTGGATCACAGCCCAGCAAATCGGCCACCTGCCCTCGGGCATTTTCCACTTTCTCTTCGGCCTGCCAGCCGAACATATGAGAGCGTGACGCCGGGTTGGCAAAGGTGGTTGGGAAGGTCAAACACTCGGCCATCGCCTTGGCAGCGGACTCCGACACCGGTGTCGTTGCTGCATAATCCAGATAAATGGGCGCTACCACTGATAAACCTTCTCTAAAAAATCTCTAATGCCTGCTTATTATGCCAAAGTCGCCTGAAGCAACTCTTGCTCACGATCCTGGCGAGCTGAAATTTCACGCACCTCGTTGCGATCGATCAAGTTCTGCAGGGTAATGCCCGACAAAAAATCATGTATCTGGTCACTCAGATCACACCAGAGGTGATGGGTCAGGCACTGAACACCGCGCTGGCAGTTGCCCTGCTTGTTGCAGTTGGTGGCATCGATGGATTCATTGACCGCATCAATAATGTCCGCCACTCGAATATCATCCGTGCCGCGATTCAAGCGATAACCACCGCCGGGTCCGCGCACACTCTTCACCAGTTCCTGAGATCGCAGCTTGGAAAACAACTGCTCCAGATAGGAAAGAGAGATTTCCTGTCGCTTGGAAATATCCGCCAGGCTGATGGGTTTCTTCTCACCGTGCAAAGCCAGATCCAGCATGGCTGTGACAGCGTAACGCCCCTTTGTGGTTAATCGCATAATGAATTCCTCTGAACAGTACAGGAGCGCATTATCCAAAAACCAACTATTTTAATCAAGTATTTAACCAATCATTACACTCAGGTATTTAACCGCATAATAATTATGGCTTATATCACGGCTCTTTTTGCTGCTTTTCAAGCTTTTTGTTGGTGTGATAGACAAAATTCTGAATCGCGGTGAGCATGCCGCGCATGATATTCAATTCCATCTGATCCAGACGGATACGGCTGTAGAGTCGGCGCATCCGAGTCATGGTCTGACGGGGATTCTCCGGGGTAAAGAAACCAAGGTCCGTCATGGTTTCCTCCAGATGCTCAAAATACATCTCCACATCTTTGTGACGGGCTGGCGGCACATCCCAGTCATCGAAGTGCGGCTCTTTACCCTCTGCCAGAGTCAACATTGCCATGCGCACCTCATAACAGAGTACCTGCACCGCAGTGGCCAGATTCAACGCGCTGTAATCGGGATTGGAGGGAATGTGCACGTGATAGTGACACTTGTGCAGCTCATCATTGGTCAAGCCCCGGTCTTCGCGGCCAAACACAACCGCTACGTCGTGGGTTTTGGCCTCGTGGATGGCTTTTTCACCAAACTCGCGGGGAGTAAACAGCGGCCATGGAATACGGCGACCACGAGCACTGGTACCCACTACCAGACCACAGTCACCAATGGCCTCTTCCAGAGTATCCACCACAATGGCACTGTCGAGCACATCCACCGCACCCGCTGCCCGCCACACCGCGCGATCGGCGGGATATTCTTTCGGGGCAACCAGATAGAGGCTGGACAACCCCATGTTTTTCATGGCGCGGGCCGCGCCGCCAATATTGCCGGGATGGGTGGTATTCACCAGAACCACCCGAACCTTTTTCAGCAGCTCTTCGGCGGAACCACTGGCAGAAATACGGTGCTCAGACATAACCAAATAGGGTTTCAGATCAAAAAGGGCGCGCATTGTACCAAACACAACGCCCGTTAACACGCTTTGGGCTATGCTATTGGTTCCGGGAGCGCTATAATCCGCCGCCTTTGGCCTCCCGCCACAAGTTAACCGTTTTAACTGTGGTTGCGAGATCGGCCCGCTCTTTTACATACAATCGTTGAACCTATTGATATTGGATGGTGCCCCATGGAACCCATGCTAACTATAGCGCTGCGCGCTGCCCGCAAAGCCGGTGAATTAATTGAACGCGCAATGGAGCGCGTGGACGTTGTTTCTTTCGAAGAGAAAGGCCGCAACGACTTTGTGACTGAAATTGATCAGGCTTCCGAAAAGGAAATCATCTATCACCTGCGTAAAGCCTACCCGGACCACACCATTGTGGGCGAAGAAACCGGACGCAGCGAAGGGGACAGCGATTACGAGTGGATCATCGACCCACTTGATGGCACCACCAACTTTATTCACGGCATTCCCCACTTCGCTATTTCCATCGCCTGTCTCTATAAGGGCCAGATTCAGCACGCCGTAGTTCTCGACCCAATCAAACGTGAAGAATTTACCGCCAGCCGTGGCAAGGGTGCCGCTCTCAACGGCCGCCGCATCCGTGTATCCGGTCGCAAGGGCCTGTCTGGCGCATTAATCGGTACCGGCATCCCGTTTAACGGCTACGCCTACGACAATATGATGCCCTATCTGGCCGCTCTGAATGAGATTGCCGGCCAAACCGCAGGCATTCGCCGCCCGGGCGCCGCATCTCTGGACCTGGCCTATGTCGCTGCCGGACGTTTTGACGGCTTCTGGGAGATGAACCTGAAATCCTGGGATATCGCAGCCGGTTTGCTGCTGGTTAAAGAAGCCGGCGGTATGGTCAGTGATTTCCGCGGTGGCAATGACTGCATGAAGAGTGGCAACGTTGTGTGCGCCTCACCGAAAGTGTTTAAACCGTTGCTGCAGGTTGTTGGTAAACATATGGGGAAAATTTAATCCCCGCTGCGTAAAACAAAAAAAGGGGCCATAGGCCCCTTTTTTTGTTTCTGATCAGACAATAACTCAGCCAGCTAAGGACAAATCAGCAAACTTTTGCTGCGAATAATCCGCATCACCAAACAGCACATTGATCATCATCAGGCGCTTAACGTAGTGACCCACATCCAGCTCATCGGTCATACCAATACCACCGTGAATCTGAAAAGCCTCATCGCCAACCAGTTTACCGGCACGGCCCACCATAACTTTCAAAGCCAGCACATCCTGAGCTGCTTCCGGCTTGCCCTCAGCCACAGAACAGACCGCGCGATAAAGCAGTGAACGGGTTTGTTCACAGGCCATAAACATTTCCACCATACGGTGCTGCAAAGCCTGAAACTTACCAATAGCCACACCAAATTGTTCACGGGTCTTGGTGTACTCAACGGTGGTATTTTTCAGTTTATCCATAATGCCAACCGCTTCAGCGCCTACCGCTACAGTAGCCTCCTGAACCACTTTTTGCAGCAGTGCCACACCCTGATCCTGCTCGCCAACCAGATCCGCGGCAGCAACAGTCACATCCTTGAACGCGACATTGGCAACCATCTGGCCATCCATCATGCGGAACGGGGTTTTAGTGACACCTGCTGCACTGGCATCCACCACAAACAGTGAGACACCTGAATCACTGATGGACTCGCCACTGGTGCGCGCAGCAACAATCAGCTTATCGGCCGCAGCACCATTGATAACCACAGACTTTTCGCCATTGATGACAAAACCATCACCACTGGACTGGGCAGTGGTTTCAACATTATTGAGATCGAAGCGACTCTGCTTTTCCGCAAAGGCGACAGCACCCTGTAGCTCCCCACCAATGATGGCAGGAATCAGGTTTTCCTGCTGTGCCGCCGTGCCACCATCGCGCAGCAAACCACCGAACAACAGAACCGTCGCCAAATAAGGTTCCAGCACCAGGCCTTTACCCAACTCTTCCATAACCACAACGTTGTCGGCCACACCGCCGCCAAAGCCGCCCTGCTCTTCGGTAAAGGGTACCGACAACCAACCCAACTCGGCAAAGGTCTGCCAGTTTTCTGCACTGAAACCTGCGTCGCTCTTGGCCAGTTTTTCGCGGGTGGTAAATTCGTACTGATCCTGAACAAATTTGCTGATGCTGTCACGCAGCATGTTTTGCTCTTCGGTAAATGAAAAATTCATAACGTCTTATCCTTTTTCTCTTATCAGCACTTACAGGCCAAGTACAAACTTGGAAATGATGTTTTTCTGGACTTCGTTAGAGCCGCCATAGACGGTTGCCGCGCGTCCATACATGTAGGAAATGCGAGCCTCATTGGCAAAATCATGACCACTGAGGTCTGCTTCGCCCTGAAGCGCCTGGGCTCCCATGTGGTAACCCGAAAGATCCATCCACATCTTTTGGATAGACTGCTGGATTTCGGTACCTTTGATTTTTAGCAAGGAAGACTCGGCACCCGGCGCACTGCCAGATGCGGTAGCCGCCAATACACGCAATTCGGTGTACTCCAGCGCCATCAGCTCGACTTCAATGTCGGTCAGATTTTTGCGGAATGCGGGATCTTCAATGATCGCCTTACCACCCGAGAGAATCTCAGCCGCGGCAGATTTCAACTCGCGAATCTGGCGCTTGGATTCAGCCACGCCCGCAATCGCGGTACGCTCGTGTTGCAACAAGGCCTTGGCGTAGGTCCAGCCTTTATCCTGCTCACCGATGCGGTTGGCAACCGGCACACGCACATTATTGAACTCCACTTCGTTCAAGGTGTGGCGATTATCGATACCGATGATCGGATTGACCTTGATCCCGGGGGACTTCATATCGATCAGCAGAAAGGTGATGCCGTCCTGATTCTTACCACTGGAATCGGTGCGCACCAGACAGAAAATCCAATCGGCGTACTGAGCGTAGGTGGTCCAGATTTTGGCGCCATTGACGACGTAATCATCGCCATCCAATTCCGCCTTGGTCTTGAGTGACGCCAAATCGGAACCGGAACCCGGCTCTGAATAACCCTGACACCACCAGTCATCGCTGTTGAGAATGCGCGGCAGGAATTTTTGCTTCTGCTCTTCGCTGCCAAAGCCATAGATCACAGGGGCAACCATGCTCAAACCAAACGGAATGGTATCGGGCGCACCAACCAGAGAGCGTTCATTTTCATAGATATAATTCTGGGTTGGCGTCCAGCCTGCACCGCCATACTGGGTTGGCCAGTTGGGGGCTACCCAGCCCTTGTCATTGAGCTTTCTCTGCCACTCAATTTGCGCATCTTTATAGGTGGCTTTGTCATCCAGCCTTGCTTTTAATTCATCGGTAAAAGTCTCTGTCAAAAAGGCTCTTACTTCTTCGCGAAACGCCAGATCTTCGGCGGACAATGTCGTATCCACAATTAATCCTCTCGATGTTACTGTTTAATCATTGTTTGTTTTGACTGCGCCCTTGCTCCTGAACACGCTGGCGATTATTCGCTACCGTATCCCGGGCCATGACCGCGGTGAACTCTTTAAAAACTTTGGCTTCGTAGGCCAGACCGGACTGCAAATCGTGCTGCCAGCCATAATCCATGGTGTCACGAATACTGGACATGGCCCGCGCGTCATTACTCAACATGGCATCGGCAAGCATTCTGGCCTTATCCATCAATTCTGAAGCCGGAACCACGTGATTTACTAACCCCCAGGACAGCGCCTCCTCGGCAGAAATAAAGCGACCTGTGAGGCTTAACTCTTTGGCGCGACTGATGCCAATCAAACGGGGGAGTTTTTGGCTCATTCCCCAGGAGGGAACCAAACCAACACGGGCGTGGGTATCAGCAAATTTGGCGGTATCACTTGCGATAAGAAAATCGCAAGCCAGCGCCAACTCAAAACCGCCAGTAATGGCACAACCATTGACGGCACCTATGACGGGACAGCCGCAATTTTGGACCGACTCAATGATGTCGCAACTGTCCAATCGCTCGAGAAACTGATCAGTACCTTCAGACAACTCTTTCAAATCCAGGCCTGCACAAAAAGCCCGATCGCCTTCTCCGGTAATAATGACAACCTGAATACTGGTATTGGATTTGACCTGGTTAAAAGCATTCGACAACTCCAGCAACAGATTGCTGGACATCGAATTCATCGCTTGCGGCCGATTGAGTCGAATGGTCGCGACGCCTGAATCCACTTCGAAAAGTATTTGTTGATATTGCATGAAACCTCCCGTGAGAAGCTCACCTTAACAACACTCAACACCCCGGCTAACGACTGATACTGACAACTTTTCTGACAATTTCTATCGGATAATTGTTACAATAGGAACGATTGACAGGGCCGTCGCAATAACAACAAAAATCAAAAAGGCACTTAGACCCACACAATGAAAATTAAACAGGAACTGTACTTCTACGTCGGCATATTTATCAGCGTAATCATTGTCACCTCACTGGTAACCTATTACCCGTCGACCGGCGGTGTATTTGGCAGCGAACGCGGAGGTTACAGCAACAAGGTAACCGCCCCTCTGGGTCTGTTTGCCGGCCATGACATCTGTATTGAGGCCATTCACAAAAACGCCAACGGCAAAGTCATCACCCTGACATCCGACGATAGAACCGCCAAATATCAGGGTTACAACGACTCCAATCAAATTACGTTTATCGCAGAAGTCCAGCCGCCCAATCGCCCATTTCTATCTGAGCAACGCTCGACCGTGCATGTATCCTTTCGCTGCACGACGTCAGCCAAGACCAACAAACTTTTGAGCTTATCCCAACACGTGGACGATATTCACGGCATCAATCAACAGTAACAAAGCTGTTTTAGGACAGCTTGGCGATGACCGGATTGGCGTAGATCCCCAGCAGGATATCCCTCTGCAAATCGTCAACTTTGCATAGGCGGGCCATCAGCGCCAGCTTTTGCGCATGGAAGTTTTCACTGTCGAACGCCTCCTGAGACGCCCCAACGGGCAAGTCACTGGCTTTGCCTGTGAGCATCTCATAAGCCAGCAGGTTACTTGGGTGCAACACGTAGTTATCCCAGATCTGACGATCAATTTCAGCCGCCACCTGATCTGTTGACTCGTATTCACCAGCAAGAACATCACCAAAGGCTACATGGACTGAGCCTTTATCACCGGCAATGCCCGCCGCAATACTGGCCACGTCTTCATGCTCGGACTTTTCATAATTGCCGGTCTGCTGCAGGGTGTGGAGCTCATTGGTTTTCGCCGCATCACAGGGGTCCCACTCATAGGAGATGGCTACCGGCACAATGTTTGATTCACCGATGTAGTCCGTGAGACTCATGGCCTTTGGCTTACTCAAGGCCAACATGCTGATCACCGCAGCGTTGGTGGCATCACGGCCATCTTTGGCCCGACCTTCACGCTGGGCAATCCAGAGATTGCTTTTTTCTTCAACAATGGAGTGGTGCATATAAGCCGACAAATGCTTGGAGGCTTTGAATTTTTCCCGATTGGTTTCTGCTGAGCGATTGACAATAAAACTCTTGTTCAAACGCATCAAATCCGACACATAAGGCTTGGTGAGCAGATTATCACCAATGGCAATCCGCACGGTGTCGTAACCGTTTGAATGCAGTGCCCAGTTAATAAACGCCGGGTCCATAGCAATGTCGCGGTGATTGCTGATAAACAGGTAGGGCTTATCGGGATCCAGCTTATCCAACCCGGAAATGCTGAAATGATCGACGCGCTTTTGCATCATCCGATCAAGATAACCGGAAACCAGTTGCTGTAAACCGGCAACGGAATCAATGCCATGCAACTGTCTCTGCAGCGCCTTACTCACCAGCGGTTTGAGCAACCAACCCATGCCGCTCGCCGCCTTGGGAAAGCGCAGACGACACAGTGCGTTGATCAGCTCCGGATCTTTCACCAGTCGATCCAGTGCCGGGCGCACTTCGCTGTCATTGTAGGGGCGAATATCATCAAAATTGGACATGGGGGTGGTAACTCTTACTGCAGTATTCAAGTGGGCTGCCGCGTCGATTTTAGACTGGCCGGTCATTTGGTGGCGCTATTTTCCCGCAAAACGGAAAAAAACTACAGCCCATTCTCCCGAATAACTTCATCCAGCGACTCTTGCAGCGCAATCATGCCATCTTGCAACTGCTCATCGCACAGATAAGGCGCGGGCCCCAGGCGCAGCCATTGACCGTGATAATCGGTATGCACCCCGCGATCGCGCATCTTCTCGCAAAGTGATCGGGCATGGGGACTGGTCAGTGCCATAAAGCCCCCCATGTATTCAACATCCACGGGCAAATCAATTAACTCCGCTGGCAAATCAAGCTCCCTGAACGCTTTCGCGATCAAGCTCATCTGGTGGTAATTGACGTCTGCGAGAAAATCCACGGTCAGCTCCCTGTCTTTAAAATAATCCAAAACCAGACAGGCTCGAAAATAAGGTAATGCATCAAAGGTGGAGCCATCAAAACTTCTGGCCCCTTCGGGGTAGACCAGCGGCTGTGTTGACGCCTGCTGACCCAGCGCATCAAAATGGCCAAACCAACCCGTCACCACCGGTTTAAAAGTACGGCCTTCGGGTACGTGCATAAAACAGTTGCCGTTCCCCATCTGACAATATTTTGCACCGCCACCCACCACAAAGGCTTGCTGCAGATTGTAATCGCGCATCGAAAACGGCTGCACATTGACACTCAGATAGGCATCCACAAACAACTCCGCCCCGAATTTCTGACACAGAGGCAAGAGAGTATCGAGCTCCAAAGCCTGCTGACCGGTAATAAAGTTGACGGATGACACACAGACGGCGAGGGTATCGTCGTTAATCTGGGCGGCGATTCGCTCTACCAGATCACTGGCTGGCATGGCCGGCACCCTCACCAGCTCAATGGACATAGCCTGCGTCAATGCCGCCAGCTGTCTGGAAATAGAGGGATGCTCCATATCACTGGTGACGATACGCCCCCCTTTGTGCAGGGGTAATGCAGATAGAAACCGGACAAACAGATCATGAACACTGGACGCCATGGCAATATCTCCAGCGTCCCCCTCCAACCGATTGGCAAATCCGCGTCGCAGTCGATCGGTTCGGGCAAACACCTCATCCCAGCGTTCTTCACCGTATTTGTTCAGACAATCCCAGTGTTCGTGATAGGCCTGTTCACAAACATCGGGCAAAGCCTGATGTATGTGGCCGGTTAACATGATCCGCTGGGCAACGGCGGCGTGGGTGTAATCTTTAGAAAGCAGGTTGGGGTATTGGCGGATGTCCTGAAGGCTGGTCATATCTCGTTCTTTATTGTTCTGGGGCTACCGGCATCACCACCGGCCTTAATCCTAATTATAGGACTGCCTTGGCGCCTTTGCAGTGTGATCTGGGATAAATAACCCGGTAAAATGGCCACTTAAACCGACAATGGAGCAAATGATGATCGCAAGCCTGGGCCAGTTAATCGATGCCATGGGTGTTGAATGCCAGATATTCGATATGGGGCGTCGCATTCAGGAAATCAGCAAGACCACTTTTCAGCAATTTGAGCATCAGGATATCCCCTACCCCAGTCCTTACACTCAAAAAGCCTGGCTTGGCATCAGCTTTTGGCCCGCGGACACCCCAGAGGCACTGACGCTCTGGTTTATCCAGCTGCCTCTGGATGAGCAGGGCAAGTTACTTCAGGCCGAGCGTGACCGCTTTCTGCAACAGCTGTTGGTGGGTGCCGGAAAGAATCTCCAGGCCGCCAAGCAGGGCAACCAATTCGAAGAAGTACTCAAGGGCAACCCCTATATCTTTACCCCGACACCCGAAAAGCAGGCGAGCATTAACGCCAAAATCCGGCAGAAGCTTAACCTCGGCCACAGCCAATACTTCGATGCCGCCATCCATTATCTGCAGAGTGACCTGAACAACTGGCAGGAATTGCCCCTGCAGGGACTGGCGGATGTAGCCTGCCACTGGAGAGAACTGCAAGCCCAACTTATTCAGGCCATTCCCGAATTGCCGGCACAACCATTGATCAGTCTGTGTCAACTGCTTGAAAGCGAGCCTCTCAACTCCGAAGTCAGCGCTGCACTGTATCAACGTTTGACCGGCTTACTGGCAGACACCGGATCAGTCAAAGACGACTCCGTAAAAAGCCAGATCATTGCACTGGTCAGAGGATTGTCCCATGCCACTGACATGGAGCTGAAACAGGAGGCTCTCAGGCAATGTCTCAATAGCCCTATCGCTTCCGACACGGAACTGCTCAGCACCATCGCCAGTCGCTGCCACATGGATCTGTTTGAACCCAGAATCTGCCAGATATTTCTGGAAAATCTGGCCCAACAACCCCCAACCGTGTTTAACGCACTGTTAAAAGACCTGCTGTTTATCCCAGCTTTGCGCCCCTACCTGTTGGATAACCTCAATCGCCACCCAAGTCCTGCGGTAAAATCGGCTTTCGATCAATTCACAACTTTAATTCGAAAAAATATGCACTAGAATTAGATACTTAGAGCAGATAACTCCGCACCAACTCAGATAAGAACAATTACCCTATGGATATCCTTGTCGTTGAAGACAGCACCAGTTTGCGTGCCACCATGAGCCACATCATTAAAGAAGCCGGTCATACCGCCCTTCAGGCAGAATCTGCGGAGCAGGCACTGGCGCTTCTCAAGGAGCAGTCGCCAGATATGATCCTGATGGATGTGGAACTGCCCGGCATGGATGGTTTTGAGGCAACCCGGCACGCCAGAAAACACTTGGGGGACAACTGGATACCCATCGTTTTCCTGACGGGCAAAAGCAGCGATCAGGACTATTTGCGAGGCATTGAAGCCGGCGGTGATGATTACATCATCAAGCCAGTCAGTGCGGTCATTCTCAAAGCCAAGATCTCAGCCATGGGGCGCATTGTCGAAATGCGGAACCAATTGCAAAAACTCAATCAGGAACTCGAGGCGCTGAGTCAAACCGACGGCTTAACCCAACTCTATAATCACCGCACCTTTATCCATCTGGCCCAGAAACAATGGGGGCAGGCCAACCGCTCTGGTCAGGCCGTGGCTCTGATTATGCTCGACATTGACCACTTCAAGCTCTACAACGACCACTACGGTCACCCGGCCGGTGATGAATGCCTAAAGAAGGTGGCCAAGGCACTGGAGAAGGTCGCGAAAAGGCCCGGGGACATCATTGCACGTTACGGCGGCGAAGAATTCATTATCTTTTTGACCGATACCGATGCGGAAGGGGCCAGACAGGTCGCCGAAGGCATCCGGGCGGAAATTGAAGCCCTGCAAATACCTCATGCCGAATCCCCAACCAATACCGTGGTAACCGCCAGCATTGGTGTTTCCACTTGCAGCAGTACCTCGGCAAGACGCCTCAACGACACCATAAAGCACGCCGATGTATTGCTCTACAATTCCAAGAATCACGGCCGCAACAGCGTCAGCGTGGATCAATACTTACCCTCCAAAACCATTTTGTTGGCCGATGACGACCCGTTTATCGTCAAGGTCATCAGCAGTCAGCTGGGCAGTCACTGTAAGGTGATTACCGCCAGCAACGGCTTGGAGTGCGTGGAATTAACCCGGGAGAACAAGCCCGATTTGGTGCTGCTGGATATTATGATGCCGGAAATGGACGGCCTTGAAGCCTGCCGACAACTCAAAGACAACAAGGAAACAGCCCGCATCCCGGTGATTTTGATATCCAAGTTGTCGGATCAAGATCAGTTGCAGAAAGTTAAAAAATCCGGGGCCAATGCCTTTTTGGAAAAGCCCATTGAAGAACTCCGACTGCTGTCAAAGATCAATCATTTTTTGACCTGAGCCCCTCGAGAGATTAATTCACATACTGGTTTTCAGGCAGAACCACAGCAGACAACGGGTGACATAGGCATCGGACTCATCACCGCCAATCTCGGCCCGGCTTAAGCTGCCATCACCATTGCTGTCGATACTCTCAAACAAACCGAGATAAGAGCGGTATTCAGCGACTGTTACCACTGCATCACCATTGGTGTCGAGCTTGTTAAAGCGAGATTTCAACAGCGCCTGACGACGCGCCTGATCCACGGCTTCGTATTCAGCAAAATTAATCTGGCGATCGGTATTGGCGTCCATCCGCTCAAACATTTGTTGCTTGTGCGCCACGACTTCCTGCTGGGTAATGCGCTGATCACCATCCACATCGTACTTGGCCAGCAACCAGGATTGCTCAGCGGAGGCCAGAGAAGCAAACAAGACTCCGGACATCGCCATTAGCAGTTTTTTCTTTAGGTCGGTCATTGCAAACCTCCTGCCTCTTTTGAATCAATGGCAGTCAGTTTATCGGGGACGATCTCAAAAAGCGGTTAACCGGTTCACAAAAACGATCAAAAGCTGATCAATCAGACCTCAGCGTCCGCTGTACCAGGTCACCGGATGGGCGTATTTATCAACCTGATCGGCAACGTTCAAGACCAACGCAAACAACGCCATGCGTACCAGAACACCGTTATCCGCCTGACGGAAAATGGCCAGATTGGGGTTTTGGTTGAGGTCATTATCCAACTCGTTGGCGTCGGCTCGGGAGTCTCTCGGCAAGGGGTGCATGATTACCGTATTGGGCTCGCAGAACTGGGTATAGATAGCCTGATTGAGACGAAAGCGGCCGCGATAAAGATCGGCTTCTTCCTTGGACTTAAAGCGCTCTTCCTGAATTCGGGTGGAATAGGCAATGTCCACATGGGTAATACTGTGGGTCAACTCTTCGGAAACCGTCACGTCGTGACCGGCTTCGCGAAGCTTTTCAACGATATCCTCCGGCATGGCCAGTTCGGGAGGGGATACCAGAGTAACCTGCACATTCTGGAACAGGCACAGCAACTTACACAGGGAATGAACCGTTCGCCCATGCTTGAGGTCACCGATCATGGCAATCCGCAAGCCATCAATGCCACGGTTTCTGTCTTTCAACTCCTGACGGATGGTGTAGAGGTCCAGCAACGCCTGACTGGGATGTTCGTTGGAGCCATCGCCGCCATTCAGCACAGGAACACGACTGGCGGCCGCAAATTCTGATACAGAACCCTCTTCGGGGTGACGCATGCAGATCACATCACTGTAACCGGACAGAACCCGAGCCGTGTCGTAGAGGGATTCTCCTTTGGTGATGGCTGAATTCTGAAAGCCGGTGGTTTCGCGAACCTCTCCGCCCAGCAGATTAAACGCAGCACCAAAACTCACCCGAGTACGGGTACTGGGCTCAAAAAACATATTCCCCAAAATGGCCCCTTCCAGCACCCGGGTAGCCTTGCGTCGCAGGGCATAGGGTTCCATAGCATCGGCCACTTCAAAAATACGCTCGATATCGGATCGTTCGAACTGGTTGATAGAGAGTATGTGAGCCCCGGTAAAGTCCATGCCACCGCCTTGTTGATTAAATTGCAAATTGATCGATTGCTTCTGACCGCTATTGTAGCGATAGGGTTCAAATTGCTCCACGCGAATTTCACATTTGGCGCATAAATAAGCTAACATTCACCTTTTATGACAGGCGCGACGGTCAGGCCTTAAGGCGACTCTCTTTGGAGTTTATTTTCCGTCCAACTTGCCGATAATTACGTTATACCGATTGTTTAAGGAATTCGAGTGTCAGCGCATACGCCAGCAACTCTGGTCAAATTCTGCTCAGCAGAAACCGCACAGAAAATACTTTCATCTCAACAGCTGAGATGGAGTGCGCCCAGCCGTTTTGATGATCCGTTTGAGCTCAATCACGAGTCCCAGCTCAACTTTGACCCTCACAAACTGCTGGACAGCGCGATCAAAGCGGCTTCGTCGATGATCTTTGCTCCGGACGATCCAAGGGGTAATACGCCACTGATCAATGCCATCAGGCGCTGGCGCGAGGAGGAGCGTTTCGACTCCCCGGAAGAAGCGACCGATGTACTGCGCGAACTGTTGTCTCGCATTGTCGATCACCGTCAAAAATCCATTGACCAGATGATGACCGACTGGCGCAAATTTACCCGCACCCTGCGCATTTGCAGCCTGACTGCCAAAGTCGACAATCTATCTGCCTGGCAGTACTTTGCCGATCATCACAAAGGCATTGCCATTCGTTTTCATGTGGGTGAATACAATCTACTCAAAGATCCGGTACAGGTTAAATACAAGCCCGCCAGACCGGAGATTTCAACACTGAAAGACGAGCTGCAAGTAGTTATGGGCGGCAGTCATCACGCAGCACAGAATCATTTCTCTGAGAAGTTTTCCATCAAGCCGACTTTCTGTTCTTCAGAGCAGGAGTGGCGCTGCATGGATCAAATTCAGGAGCAACCGGGAGCCACACCAAAAGATGAAAGTGACTGGTTTGAAGACCGCCGCTTTGAACGCAGTGAAGTTGACGCTGTCTATTTTGGTGCTTACACCCCGCCAGCGGCTAAAAAAGCGGTCTATTCACTTATTAAAGATCAGTACAGTCAGGCCAAGGTTTTCCAAGCCAAAGCCGCGGCCGATAAATACGAACTGGAATTCGAGCGCATTGCCAAATAAAGCAATTTGCACATAAAAAAGGCGACGTATTACACGTCGCCTTTTTTTGTTCTGCCGATTTCATCCAGCCAGTAACCCCTGACCATAAAGCAATAAATCCTCAAGGATCGCATTTTCATTTTGCGTTAAATCCCGCTCGTGTCGCAATTCGGCTACGCGCTTATATAACTGATCCACAGTAATACCCGCCTCCGCCTCGGGATCGGTCAGACGCTTTACTCGCCAGTTCTCCCATTCCTGTTGTTCTTGCGGCGTCAAGGTGTGCGCAAAGTGGCGGGCTCGATAGCGAAACATCATGGTCTGTAAGCGCGTGTCAGAAAATTCACGCTCAATAGCAGCCAGCGCATCCGGCGTGGCTCCTCTGACCTTCTGGCACAGGCGTTTATCTTCATCTTTAAGAAAACCGCCATAGAGCTGCTGTTCAGGATCCTGTGACTCCTTAAAAATTTGCCCTGTGTAAACTGACTGTAATTTGCGCGCGATATCAGCCCCGCGCAACTGCTGCCAGTGGCTTTCGCATTGTGCCAAATCAATATTCCAGCGCGCTGCGGCCTTTTGATCCAACAACTTAACCGTAGCCAGCACCGGACATTTGTTGACATGCACCACCTTGAGAGGAATCCTATCAACACCCTCTGGCAAATCTTCCTTGCGGGTAAACAAGCGCTCGGCAATTTGTTCTGCGGTTAACGTCAGCAACTCTTCGGGAGAAGCCGACAAATCAAACACTACCACACCGTTTTTATTAGTCGGATGCATAGCCAGAGGAATAACCACCGCCGCACAGCCGTTCTCAGCCGGGAACATGGAAGAGATGTGCAACAACGGTTTGCGGTTATGCAAATCTATCAAGGCATTAACCCGGTGCTTGTCGCGCAACTGATAAATGTAATCATACAGCCCCGGCTGTTTCTGCTTGATCAGCCTGGCAACAGCAATGGTTGCATGGACATCGGACAATGCATCGTGAGCATCCTGATGCGATAGGCCATTGGCTTGTGTCAGATGCTCCAGTTTGAAACTGGGTCGACCATCTTCGTGTACCGGCCACTCTATTCCCTCCGGCCTGATAGCACGTGTCAGTCGCACCATATCGATAATATCCCAACGCGAATTACCGTTGCGCCACTCTCGCTCGTAGGGATCATAGAAATTTCTGTAGAGCGTGTAACGGCTCACTTCGTCATCAAACCGCAATGTGTTGTAACCCACACCACAGGTTCCCGGCGCCGATAATTCAGCGTGCACTCTGGCAATAAACTCAGGTTCGGATACACCTTCTGCCAACGCTTTTTGCGGGGTCAACCCCGTCACCAGACAGGCATCCGGTTTCGGCAGTACATCCCGGGTTGGCTGACAGTAAAGCATCAATGGAGAACCGATAACGTTCAGATCTTCATCGGTTCGAATACCTGCAAACTGTGAAGCCCGGTCTTTGGCGGGGACTTCCCC
The DNA here is from genome assembly GCF_040362265.1 of Candidatus Pelagadaptatus aseana. Classification (NCBI taxonomy): domain Bacteria; kingdom Pseudomonadati; phylum Pseudomonadota; class Gammaproteobacteria; order Cellvibrionales; family Cellvibrionaceae; genus Candidatus Pelagadaptatus; species Candidatus Pelagadaptatus aseana. The sequence goes on along the minus strand of NZ_BAABNJ010000002.1, from coordinate 99,087 downwards.
CCAGGTTTCATAGTCATGCCAGTAGAGTGTTTTCATAAACTTTTGACCTGCATACAAGGCATCCAATTTGAACTATTGGACATAGACAACCGAGACTACAGGAAAGACAAAAAATTAAAAGCCAGCCCAAAGTAGGAATGGATAAAGAAGCGCAGGACTACTCGGCAATCCAGTCAAGTAATGGTTGCCACTGCTGTACATCTTTGGCGACCCGACTGGGGGGCAAATCGAACACACTGACACCGCTATCCATCGCTTTAATGTAATTTTGCGTATCGCGAATGGAAGTAATCAGAGGCACATTGACCTCGTTGAGAAAGGCATCAAGTACTTTAAAATAATTGGTATTGGCTTTGACCCGATTGGCAACCAACCCCACACTAAGCCCGGCATCTTCCATCCAATGGTTGCGATTCAGCGACATCAAAAAGCGAACCCCGGCCTTGATATCAGTGGGCGATGGCAACATGGGGATAATCAATTTATCGCCTGAACGGGCGATACCCTGAAGCGACTCCACACCAGCTGCAGCGGGTAAGTCATGGATAATATAATCGTAATCGTCATCCGCCTGCTCACCACGACTGGCAATAATCGGAACAATTCCAGCGCAACTTTTGGGGCGGCAACGTAGCCAGTCTGCCGATGACTGTTGTGGATCATGATCAACCAGCGCGACACTGGCACCGCGTCCGGCGTAGCAACTGGAGAGCTGGGCAGCCAGTGTGGTTTTGCCACACCCACCCTTGGGGTTTGCAACAAATATTTGCTTCATTTCCCTTTGGTACCGCCAATAATCCAGATCTACTGCCAACATTTAACCACAACTCTATGAATCTCCGGAGACTTAAAGTCCCGATACAGAGTATTTCGGCAGCAACTTAATGATATTGAGAAATAAAATAAGAAATCAGTAACCTGGAATATCCGCGTCTTTGGCATCCTGATGTAAGCGCAAATAATCGACCAACTGTTGATTGGTCTTATACAGCCGGCGACAGCTTTCCCGGGCAATATTTAAAATAAGAATGGAAAACAATGCCTTGTCAGTTTCAAACAGCTCGCCCAGAGTTTCACCGGAAAGCACCAGTAACTCGCTGTCTTCCATGGCAACCGTTGTGGCCGAATGGGGCTGAATGCCAATAACTGAGGTTTCTCCAAAACAGGTTCCCGGCTCCAACTCTGCCTTGGTCAAACGCAGCCCGGCCTCGTCAAAAACCAGCTTGACCCGCCCCTTCTCTACAATATAAATGTAGGTCGCGCTCTCCTTCTCGCGAAAGATCACCTCACCCTCTCTGTAGATGACTCGCTTAAGACGGGTAAAAATCTGATGCAGTTGTGACTCTTGCAGGCCACCAAAAATAGGTATCTTTTGCAGAAGCGGCAAAACTTCCGAAAAGCTTGTCAAAGACTCCTGAGCGACCTTTTCACTCATAAGACACCTTGGTATTCAATGATCCAGCTGGGAAAACCATCCTAGCCTGCAGAAAGTAACTCAATCTTATAACCATCGGGATCTTCCACAAACGCCAGGATGGTACTGCCATGCATCATGGGGCCAGCCTCACGCACGACCTTACCACCATTACTGCGAATATCCTCACAGGCCTGATAGACATCAGTCACCTCAATGGCAATATGACCATAGGCTGAGCCCATCTCATAAGCTTTGGTATCCCAATTGTGCGTCAACTCCAGCACAGTGCTGTCGGACTCCTCGCCATATCCGAGAAAAGCCAGAGTAAAACGGCCATCGGGAAAATCCTTGCGTCTCAGCAATCGCATCCCCAGAACTTCAGTATAGAAGGTTATGGAAGCATCCAGATCAACTACTCGCAACATGGTATGTAATAAACGCATAATCGGCTCCTAGTGATGATTATGGTGGTTCATTTGTGAATGATCCATGGAACCATGGTCCATATTCTCGTGATCCATAGACCCGTGATCCATAGACCCGTGATCCATCTTGGAATGATTATAAGGCACCCAGATGGTCCAGACCCCAAAAGCAATAATCAGCAACGCCATGAATGTACGCAATGCCTTTTTCTGGATGATGTGCTTCAGCTTTTCAGCGAAGAGGCCCGAGGCCAATACCGTCGGCAGAGTCCCCAGACCGAAGGCCAGCATGACGCCCATTGACCCAGCTGGGTTGCCCTGAGCCATACCATAGGCCAAAGCGGTATACACCAGACCACAGGGAAGCCAGCCCCAGATCATGCCCAGCAACATTCCCTGACCTGTATTTTTTACTGGCATCAAGCGTTTACCCAATGGCTGAACATAGCGCCACAGCAAGCCACCCAACTTCTCCAGATAGGTCAGCCCCTGCCACCATCCAGCCAGATACAGCCCCATGGCAATCAACAGCAGGCCCGCGATCACTCGCATCGCACTCAAGTCATGCCCGCCTGACAGCTGCAGGCTCAACAGCCCAGCCAGCAAGCCGATCAAACCGTAACTGGCAATACGGCCAATGTTATAACTCAGGAGAATTCGCCAGCGCTTGCCGCGCTCTGCTTCGGGGATCGAAAAACTGAGTGCCGCCATAATACCGCCACACATACCGATGCAGTGCATGCCGCCCAGCAAGCCAACCAGAAAAGCTGAAACGAAAGGCATCAGAAACGGCAGCTGGTCCATCAGAATATCCATATTGTCCCTTACTGCTTGGTTTCTTCGGAATCAGGGGTTGCGACTGCAGAAGTCGCATCCCTGCCCTTAGACCCTTCGACCGGAGGGTGATCATCATCAAATAGAATACGGTGAGCCTCTGTGTCGAGATCATCATACTGGCCACTGTTCACAGCCCAGAACAGAATCTTTACGGCAATCACCACAAACACCAGTGCAACAGGCACCAGTAAATACAAACTTTCCATCTCTTATACCATCAATGAGGCGACATCTTAGAAATACGCAGCGCATTAAGTACCACCAGCAAAGAGCTGAGGGACATACCTATGGCTGCCGCATACGGAGGCACCAACGCCATAGCCGCCAAAGGTAACGCCAGACCATTGTACATCAGGGCCCAGGTCAGGTTCTGCGCAATGATCCGACGGGTTCGCACAGCACAATCAAAGGCTCTGTCGAGGGCCATCAGATCATTACTCAACAGAATACTGTCGGCACGGGTCTGAGCAAGGTCGGTTGCACCACCCATGGCAACTGAAATGGCCGCACCACTTAAAACCGGTACATCATTGATGCCATCACCAACCATCAATACATGGTGCTGAGTATCCTGCAAACTTTTAACATAGCGCAGCTTGTCATCAGGCGACATATTCGCCTGCCAATCATCAAACCCCAACTGACCCGCTACACGCTCCACCTCTGCACTTGCATCACCACTGAGCAGCTCAACGCGAATCCCTCTTTGTTTGAGCGCATGCACCAATGGCTGAGCCGAATCTCTGAGCCGGTCCTGCAAACACAACCAGTGGTATTGAACCACAACAGCATCATCAAGCTGCGCCAACACCAGCCACTGACCTGACTGCTCTGGCGAAGCGGAGTCGGCCTCCTCACCCAGCGCAAATTCAGGCTTACCCAAACGATAGTGCACACCCTCCACCACACCGGCGACTCCCGCACCAATAATCTGTCGGGTAGAATCTGCTCGCAACGCCCCGGACCATTCATTAAAGGCTCTGGCAATGGGGTGACGTGATCCCTCTTCCAATGCAGCGACAACATTCAATAAAGATTTTGCATCAGCCAGCTCGATCTGGTGAAGAGTCTCCCCATAAACTGCAACCAACTGTGGCTCACCTTCGGTCAGCGTTCCGGTTTTATCAAATATCACGCGATCAATACTGGGCAACTCTTCCAGCACATGACCACGGGTCACCAGCAATCCATGTCGTCGCAGCCAGGCGATTGCGGTAGTCAGGGCCGCCGGGGAAGCCAATGACAAGGCACACGGACAGGTAACCACCAGTACTGAGAGGGTCACCCAAAAAGCTTTACTGCTATCAATAAAAAACCAAACGCTGGCAACAAGTGCGGCCACCACCAAGACCACCGCCACAAAATACCCGGCCAGACGATCCGCCATAGCCACCTGCGCAGGCTTTTCCTGCTGGGCCTGCTCTACCAGTCGTTCAATAGCTGACAGCCGGGTCTGTTGCCCCACTGCTGTTACCCGAATTTCCAGAGCACTTTCTGTGTTGATGGTACCGGCTATCACCTGACTGCCAGACTGCTTCTGAATGGCCTCCGCCTCACCGGTCAACAACGCTTCAACGACACCACTTTGTCCCCGTTCGACAACACCGTCGCAGGGCATGGTAGAGCCTGCAGGCACCAGAACCTGATCACCAGCCTCCAGAGCTTTCAGTGGCACAAACTGCCACTCCTGTTCTTGCTCCAACCAACGTTGCGCGGTCAGTGGCAGAATTTGCGCCATGTGAGAACTGTCAATGCCATTGCGGTGGCGTGCGCGCATCTCCAGATAACGGCCGGTCAGCAAAAAGAAGGTGAACATGGAGACCGAATCGAAATAGACCTCACCACCGCCAAACAGGGTCGCCCAGACACTGGCAGCATAGGCTCCGCCAATAGCAAGAGATACCGGGACATCCATCACCAGATGTCGTACTTTGATGGCTCGCCAGGCAGCCACAAAAAATGGTCTGGCACTATAGAAAACCACCGGCGTGGCCATAATCAGGCTCAACCAGCGAAAAAAGGCTTCCCAGGATGCTTCTGCGCCAGTGTAGAGCGTCACGGCAACCATGCTGACCTGCATCATGCCAAACCCGGCAATGGCCAGTCTCATCAGGGCCTGACGTTTTTCTTTTTCCTGTAGCGCCAACTGGCGGTCTTCGGTGGCGGGAATGGGTTGATAACCAATAGAGGCCAAAGCCTGCATAATCTGGCTCAACTGAATTTTATTCACATCCCAGTCCACCAGACAGCGGTGAATCGAGGCATTGACCTTGACTTGAACTACACCCTCGAGACTGGATAAAAATTTCTCAATCAACCAGACACAGGCAGCACAGGAGATGCCCTCGAGCAGGAGTGAGGCTTGCATAACGCCCGGTGCAACCTCCAGTGCAAACTCCCGTTGCACGTCCGGGGCGTCAAACGCAACAAAAGAAACATCCGCCTCATCAGGACGGGCGCTGGATTCTGTACGAAAATTATAGAATTGCCCCAGGCCACCATCGACAATGGCAGAGGCTACAGCCTGACAACCGGGACAGCAAAAACTGCGCTCCTCGCCATCGATCGCGAAAGAGTAGTGGGAATGTGGCGGGACACTCAGACCGCAATGATAACAATCACTCATCGCCACCAAAGGCCAACTGGTTGCCAGAACTCAGATCAATCTCGCCGACAATACGCCATTTGACCCCGGAACTGTCCTCAGGCACTACCGGTGAAAGGCGGATATACCAGCGGTTATCCATGGCATGATCCAGCTCGGCAATGTAATAGCCTTCAGAAACTTTACGCATGGTCAGGCGCAGATCGTAATCGGCCTCAACCGGATGATCCAGTCCCAGCGCCAAAGCCTCTGGTAAGACTGACATATCGTCAGCGGTTAGCTTAAGTATGACTTCACCAACCGTCATATCGAAAACCAGCTCACCAGTCAGGCCCAACTGCTTGGCAGCCAGATCTTCTTCAATACTCTGATTAATCATGCGCCCGACTTTGTAGTAATTATCTTTGACCACATCGTCTGCGCCCTTGAAGGAAATCGCCAGCAATCCCGCGCCAACAAATACAATAAGAATCAAAGGCGATAATACAAACCAGGCCCAGGTCTGACGGTACCAGGGTTTAACATCTAAGGAATCGGTATTACTCATAAACAATTCTGAACTGATCAATAAAAAGCCACCGCATTATGCGGTGGCCATATCATACGCTATTTGCAAACGACTTACGCTACTTACCGATCACTTCGAAGGTCCGATAAAGCTGGCTTCTTCAGTGGCCGTTATTGATGCATCGTCCTTGGCGGTGACAGTGATATAAACCGTGGTCTTGGTTTCCTTGAGCTGTTCTTTCGGCACAGAAATCCGAACCGGCATGGTGAAAATTTCACCTTCTTCCAGCTCCAACGCCCGGAAGCCTTTCAGTTTAAAATCGCCATCACCCGATACAGAGATGTCATAGGCGTGGGCATCACGATCCATATTATTGATTTTCACCGTGTAGACATTCTGAACATCACCCTTACTGATGCGATACATTTTGGTACCACGATCCCGAATGACATCCACAGACACCGGCTGACGATTTCCAATCACATAGATAAACGCCACAATCATGGCAATCACGGCAAAGCTGTAGCCAAACAGACGCGGACGAATAAAGTGGGTTTCACCATTCTCCAGTTGGTCCTGAGAGGTAAAACGAATCAGACCGCGATCATAATCCATCTTGTCCATGACCTGATTACAGGCATCCACACACAAGCCACAGTTAATACATTCGTACTGCATGCCATCGCGAATATCGATATCCACCGGACAAACCTGAACACACCAGGAACAGTCAATACAGTCCCCCTTGCCCTCGGCCTTATAATCGGTGTTTGGCTTGCGAGGACCGCGAGCTTCACCACGGGCCTTGTCATAGTGCACCGCCAGAGTATCGGAATCATACATCACCGCCTGAAAGCGGGCGTACGGGCACATGTACTTACACACCTGCTCACGCAACCAACCTGCATTGGCGTAGGTAGCGACCATGAAGAAGAAAGTCCAGAAAGCCGCAGCCGGGTGAATATCCCAACTCACAAAGCCATCGGCACCAATGGTGGGCCACAACCCTGTTAAGAGCTCCCTGACACCATAGAAATAACCAACGAAGGTCACCCCCGTAATGAAGGCGATAAGAAACCAGAGAAAATGCTTACTGCCCTTGCGCAGTATTTTCTCCGTATTCCAGGCCTGCTTGTCGAGTTTGATCATCTTATTGCGATCGCCTTCGCAAAAATGCTCAGCCCAGATAAACATCAGAGTCCACACTGTCTGCGGGCAGGTAAAACCGCACCAAACCCGGCCAAACAGCACCGTTACGGTAAACAAACTGAAGGCGGCAATAATCAGGATCCAAGCCAACAACATGCCATCCTGAGGCCAGAAGGTCATCCACAGGATGTGGAATTTACGGGCAGGCAGATCAAATAACATGGCCGGACGGCCATCAATCACCAGCCACGGCATCAGCAAAAAGCCGATAATCAGAGGCAGACCCGTATAGCGGCGAATACTCTGATAGAAACCGGAGATCTTGCGCGTATAGACCTTGCCCTGATCCTCATACAACATCCGATAGCGGATATTGGGTTCATCCTTTTCTTCCACTGTAGGAATCTTTTCGCCCATGGGTACCTCTCCCCTCAATCTAATCTGGTGGCCAATGTAACAGCCTGAGAACTTCGGAAATTTGATATAGATTAGATTTTACTAATTTAAACTGAATTCACTAACGAGTATTTCAAATAAGTCTGTTCGATAAATTTTAGGCCAAAAAAAGCCCCTTATTTCAAGGGGCTTTTTCAACTACTCAAACAACCAAGTAATTACTCTTCGTCCTGCGACAGACTGTAGACGTAGGCGGTGAGAAGATGAATCTTCTCTTCGCGCAGCATCTCCTGCTGGGCAGGCATCTTATTGGCACGACCATTACGGATGGTGTGACGGATGTTCTGGGCAGTACCTTCGTACAACCAAATATCATCGGTCAGATTAGGCGCACCGACAGCCTGCATGCCTTTACCCTCGGCACCGTGACACGCTGCACAGTTTTGGGTAAATACCGTTGCACCAATCTTGGCTTTTTCAGCGTCGTGCTCCAAGCCTGACAGAGACAGTACGTACTCTGCAGCAGCCTGAACATTGTCTTCACCAATGATCGGGCCAAACGCTGGCATATTACCCATACGGCCATACACCAGAGTGTGCTTGATTGCTTCAGGTGTACCGCCGTAGAGCCAATCGTTATCGGTCAGGTTCGGGAAGCTGTAGTTACCACCGCCGTCAGCGCCGTGACATACCGCACAGTTGTTGGCGAAGATACGGGTACCCATTTTCAGCGCGCGAGGATCCTGAGCCAGCTCTTCAATAGGCATGGCAGCCAGTTCCTGATAGATGCCACCGAATTGCTCCTGTGCTTTCTGCTCTTCACGCTCCAACTGGTTAACGGAAGTCCAGCCCAACAGACCTTTCCAGCTGCCCAGTCCCGGATACAGAGCCAGGTAAATCGCTGTAAAGATCAGGGTGCCAACAAACAGCTGGAACCACCACTTTGGCAGCGGGTTATCGTATTCCTGGATACCGTCGTAGGTATGACCAGTGGTTTTGTTTTCGGGATCATCGTCATCGCTAACAGCAACTTTACGGTTACTGAACAGCACCCAAGTCACCAAGATCAGGTTGATCAGGGTCAGACCGATAATCCACACGTTCCAAAAAGTACTCATAATTATTCCTGCCTTACTTCATCATTTCTCAGACGAAGGGGTTTCAGAGTCAGTTGAAGGTTCGTCGGCAAATGGCAAGTTAGCAGCATCCTCAAAACGCTTTTTGCGTCTTGGGGCAAAAGCCCACCAGCAAACACCAGTAAACATGACGGCAATTAATACCGTTGCGAATGCTCTTGCGTCATTAATATCCATAAGTAAACCTTCAACCACTTGCTCGTGTTATTAACGTTGCTCTTAGCGCTTCTTCTGCAACAGAATGCCCAGCTGTTGCAAGTAAGCAACCAGAGCATCCATTTCAGTAGTGCCATTCACTGCCGCTTTCGCGCCAGCAATATCTTCATCGGTATAGGGTACGCCCACAGCACGCAAAGCAGCCATTTTCTTACCCGTGTCTTCACCAGTGAGGATATTGTCGAACAACCAAGGGAACGCCGGCATGTTGGACTCAGGTACAACGTTACGCGGGTTGTACAGGTGAGCCTTGTGCCACTCATCAGAGTAACGTCCGCCTACACGAGCCAGGTCAGGGCCAGTTCGCTTGGAACCCCACAGGAATGGGTGATCGTAAACAGACTCACCGGCTACAGAGTAGTGACCGTAACGCTCAACTTCGGCACGCAGAGGGCGAACCATCTGCGTGTGACATACGTGACAACCTTCACGGATGTAGATGTCACGACCTTCCAGCTGAACAGCAGTCCACGGCTTCATACCTTCGATTGGCTTGGTGGTTTCATCCTGGAAAAACTGCGGAACAATTTGTACCAGACCACCGAAGCTGACGGCCACAACGGCCAACAGCATCAACAAACCAATATTCTTTTCTACTACGTCATGATTCTTCACTGCGGCTCTCCTTATGCTGCTTGAGGCTGTGCACTAGCAACTTCATCTTCGTCGCTAGTCAGTGTGCGATAGGTGTTGTAAGCCATCAGCAGCATGCCGATCAGGAAGAAGGCACCACCAAGGATACGAACGAAGTAACCTGGGTAGCTAGCCTCTACCGACTCAACAAAGCTGTAAGTCAGAGTGCCGTCAGCGTTAAATGCACGCCACATCAAACCTTGCATGATGCCGTTCACCCACATGGAAGCGATGTACAAAACAGTACCAATAGTAGCCAGCCAGAAGTGGGTATAAATCAACTGAGTGCTCCACATTTTGGTCTTGTTGGTCAGTACTGGCAGCAAGTGATAGATAGCACCAATAGAGATCATGGCAACCCAGCCCAAAGCACCGGAGTGTACGTGACCTACGGTCCAGTCAGTGTTGTGAGACAGAGCATTAACAGTCTTAATGGACATCATTGGGCCTTCAAAGGTAGACATACCGTAGAAGGACAGAGAAACCACCAGGAAGCGCAGGGTTGGATCCGTGCGCAGTTTATGCCAGGCACCGGACAGGGTCATGATACCGTTGATCATACCACCCCAGCTTGGAGCCAGCAGAACCAGAGACATCACCATACCCAGGCTTTGCGCCCAATCGGGCAGCGCTGAGTAGTGCAGGTGGTGACCACCGGCCCAGATGTACATGCTAATCAGCGCCCAGAAGTGAACGATGGACAGCTGGTAAGAGTATACAGGGCGACCGGCTTGCTTAGGTACGAAGTAGTACATCATGCCCAGGAAGCCTGCAGTCAGGAAGAAACCAACCGCATTGTGACCGTACCACCACTGGATCATCGCATCCATGGCACCGGAGTACATAGAGTAGGATTTGAAAGCGCTTACAGGCACAGCCATGTTGTTAACCACATGCAACAGGGCAATCACGATAATGAAAGCACCGTAGAACCAGTTGGCAACATAGATGTGAGACGTCTTACGCTTGACAATGGTCCCGAAGAACACAATGGCGTAGGCAACCCAAACCAGAGTAATCAGAATATCGATGGGCCATTCCAGCTCAGCGTATTCTTTAGCAGAGGTAATACCCAGAGGCAGAGTAATGGCTGCACTGAGAATAACCAGCTGCCAACCCCAGAAGGTGAATGGCACCAGAAAACCGCCAAACAGAGACGTTTGACAGGTGCGCTGAACCACGTAGTAGGAGGTTGCGAAAAGAGCACAACCACCAAACGCGAAGATCACCGCATTGGTGTGCAGCGGTCGCAGACGCCCAAAGTGCGAATACGGCTGCAGAATGTCATTCAATTGTGGCCAGTACAACTGTGCCGCAATCAAGACGCCGACTGCCATTCCGACCACGCCCCAAACGACGGTCATCACGGCAAATTGGCGGACTACTTTGTAGTCATATGCTGGCTGATCGCCAGACGTTGCCAAGTTACTACTCATAGTGTCTTCCTAGTTAGTATTTAAAATGAAGTAGTTTTTGCTCACTTCTTCGAACACAACCCCTCCCCAAATAGAGTAGAGAGTTCGATGTGCGGCATTTTGCCGCATCAAGTAAGAGCTATTTTTGACCCGCATCAACACTTCCAGACAAAAGCCCACAACTGCCTGAAATACGGGATCAATTCTCTCCCATCGCGCCCAAAAGCACGCCCACTTACAGTTGCGAGCGCCCTTTCTTGGCAGCAATTCTCATACGCAGTGCGTTCAGCTTAATAAAGCCCTCAGCATCCTTCTGATCATAGGCACCGGCATCGTCTTCGAAAGTGGCAATTTTTTCATCAAACAGACTGTCTTCCGAGCGACGACCAGCGATACTCACAGAACCCTTATAAAGCTTGACGCGCACATCACCGTTAACAACCGACTGAGACTCATCAATGGCAGCCTGAAGCATTTTGCGCTCAGGGCTCCACCAATAGCCGTTGTAAACCAACTTGGCGTACTGGGGCATCAATTCATCTTTCAGGTGTGCCGCTTCACGGTCCAGAGTCAGTGATTCAATCGCACGGTGAGCCTTCAGCATCACAGTACCCGCCGGCGTTTCATAACAACCACGGGATTTCATGCCCACATAGCGGTTTTCAACGATATCCGCACGGCCCACGCCGTTTTCGCCAGCCACTTTATTCAGGTACTCCATCACGGTAGCCGGAGACATCTGCTCACCATTAATGGCTACGATATCGCCATTTTTGTAGGTCAACTCAACGTAAGTCGGCTTGTCTGGAGCATCTTCGGGCGCCACAGTCCAGCGCCACATTTCCGGATCCTCTGCTTCCCACCATGGATCTTCCAAGTTGCCACCCTCATAAGAAATGTGCAGCAGGTTAGCGTCCATGGAATATGGGGATTTTTTCTTACTGCTGGCGTAATCCACTGGAATATTGCGCTCTTCACAGTATTCCATCAGTGTCTCACGGGACGTCAGATCCCACTCGCGCCAAGGAGCGATTACCTGAATACCCGGCTTAAGTGCATAGGCACCCAATTCAAAGCGGACCTGATCATTACCCTTGCCGGTCGCGCCATGGGAAATGGCGTTAGCGCCGGTTTCATTGGCAATTTCAATCAAGCGCTTGGCAATCAACGGACGAGCGATGGACGTGCCCAACAGGTACTCACCTTCGTAAACCGCATTGGCACGAAACATTGGGAAAACAAAATCACGCGCAAATTCTTCGCGCAGGTCATCAATGTAGATTTCCTTGATACCCATGGCCTCGGCTTTGGCTCGGGCCGGCTCCACTTCTTCACCCTGACCAATATCAGCAGTAAAGGTAACCACTTCGCAGTTATAGGTTTCCTGCAACCATTTTACGATTACAGAGGTATCCAGGCCGCCAGAGTAGGCGAGCACCACTTTATTCACGGATGACATAATCTGACCTCAGAGATAACAAGCACCACCCCGGTATGTAGAGAACCGGTCCGAATAAATCACAGACCGCAATTTATTCTGGTGAATGCTGAGTAGAATTCGGGCGCGAATTGTAGCCGTTTCCTCAACAGAATCCCACCTGAATCATAGGGATAGACGTAATTGAGCAAAATTTCCAGAAGGAGAATCTAGCAGTGATTAGTTGCGCGCCAGTTCCGGCACGCTGGGACCACCATTTTTTTGCAGGCGAATAGTGACCCGGCGGTTCTGTGCCCGCCCCATTCGGGTCCGGTTGGTGGCCACAGGGTAGCGTTCGCCATGCCAGCGAACCTGAATCTGATCGGGGGGTATGCCTTTTTGCCTCAGAATGGTTGCCACCATTTCAGCACGCTTTTTGGACAACTCAAGATTTTCCCCGCGATTGCCCACAGCATCGGTGTGACCATCAATAAAAAATGATTGCACGGAAGGATCTGCTTTTACATAAACCGCAATATGCTCCAATTTTTTCAGCTCACTGGGGCGCAATGAATCCCTGCCGGAGGGAAAATAAATTGCCGTGCGCTCAATTTGACGGAAGTTTACCGGCAGCAATGTGGCCAGACACTCCATAAACTGGCGATAGGCCCCGGTAAAATTGACCGAGCTCAAAACCACCCGGGAAGACTGCTCCGCGCCATACCATGGCTTGCGGGTAATAACGATTTTCTGACCGGCCAACAACTCCGCCAGAATACGCTCAGTGCGAGCCTCTTCCAGAGTCAAAGGGTCTTTACCCTGCTTCACCGACACCAGCCCCAGATTCACATTTTTACCACGAGGCTTCCATACCGGCGCCTCAGACACCAGTGAAGCCTTACCTGTTTTAAAACGCTCCCTTGATGGCTTTAAATCGAAGGTCGCTGCCTCGCCAGCCTCTTTGTAAAACACCCCTTTGCCATAAAAGGGGATATCGTGCGTCATGCGGCACTCAAAAATTGAGCCCTCAACCATCCAGGACGACTCATCCATGGGCGTCTGATAAGTGGCCGCCCAACTGTGGGCAGCCATAAATTTCAACACGACAAGAACTAGTAACCACTTACCCACAGCAAACCGCCCAACAATCTGTAAAATATAAAGGTGATAATAGCTTATCGGCCTGATCCAACTGTGCTTTAACCCTGTTTTTCGGTAGCATGCGCACCATTGAACACCTACAGGTATTCCCAATGACTCAGACTCTGACCATTTTGCGCCCTGATGACTGGCACATTCACCTTCGTGACGGTGATGCACTCGCAACTACCGTTGTTGATGCCGCCAACAGCTTTGCCCGTGCGATCATCATGCCCAACCTTGTCCCCCCCGTACTCAACGCCGAGCAGGCCATGAGCTACAAGGAGCGAATTCTGGCAAATCGTCCAGAGGGCAATACCTTTGAGCCCCTCATGGTGCTTTATCTGACGGACAACACCACGCCCGAGATGATCGCTGAAGCCCATCGTGCCGGCGCTGTCGCCTGCAAACTGTATCCTGCAGGTGCGACTACCAACTCCGACTCCGGTGTGACCGATATCAATAACACCTACCCGGCCCTCGAGGCCATGCAAAAGTACGGCATGAAATTCCTGCTGCACGGTGAAGTTACCGACTCCAGCATCGACATTTTTGACCGCGAAAAAGCCTTTATTGATCGCACCCTGAGCGTACTCAATCAAGATTTTCCCGATCTGAAAATGGTGATGGAACACATCACCACCAAGGATGCGGCCGACTTTGTCGCCGAAGCCAGCGACAATATGGCCGCCACCATTACCGCACATCACTTGCTTTATAATCGCAACCACATGCTGGCCGGCGGCATTCGCCCTCACTATTACTGCTTGCCCATCCTCAAGCGATCCACCCATCAGGAGGCCCTGGTAAAAGCCGCCACCAGTGGCAACCCTCGCTTTTTCCTGGGCACCGACTCTGCTCCTCACGCCAAGGATAAGAAAGAAGCCGCCTGTGGATGTGCCGGCAGCTATACCGCCTACCACGCCATAGAGCTCTATACCGAGGTTTTTGAAGAAGCCGGCGCACTGGATAAGCTAGAGAATTTTGCCAGCACCTTTGGCCCAGATTTTTACGGTTTACCCCGCAATACCGACACCATTACTCTGGTACGCGAACCCTGGCAGGTACCCGAAAATCTGCAACTGGCCGACCAACCTCTGGTTCCCGTCAAAGCGGGTGAACAACTTAACTGGAAAGTTAAGCGTTAAGCCGTTTCTCTCAAAGCAAGGAATTAACATTGACCAGCCTGGAACCCGCCGTGGACCTCGACAAAGACCAAGCCAAAAGCCTGCTAGCTGAACGCTTTCGAGGCTTTTTGCCCGTTATCGTAGACGTTGAAACCGGCGGCTTTAATGCAGATACCGATGCCCTGCTGGAAATTGCTGCTGTGACTTTGCGCATGGACGATGACGGCGTCCTGCATCGTCATGAAACTTTTGATTTTCACCTTGAACCCTTCGAAGGTGCCAATATCGAGCAGTCCGCCTTGGACTTTACCGGCATTGATCTTGAGTGCCCGGAGCGAGATTCGATCCCGGAAATGATGGCCCTGCCCGACCTGTTCAAACCAATCCGTAAGGCGGTCAAAGAAAACGGCTGCACCCGTGCTGTCATGGTGGGCCATAACGCCCATTTTGACCTGGGTTTTGTCAACGCTGCCGTTAACCGCTGCGACATCAAACGCAGCCCGTTTCACCCCTTCAGCTGCTTTGACACAGCCACATTGAGCGGACTGGCTCTGGGGCAAACCGTTCTCGCCAAAGCCTGCCAAACGGCTGGCATTGAATTTAGCAACAGCGAGGCTCACTCTGCAGCCTATGACGCAGAAAAGACAGCCGATCTGTTCTGCCTGATTGTCAATCGCTGGAAGGAACTGGGTGGCTGGCCACTGCCCTGACGTTTTGCCTCATTTAAAACCTTGAGTCACTTTACCTGTCTACTATCACACAGGCAGATTCTGAATGACTCGCTAATATTGAATCTGAAACTAATCAATATCAGCAAAGAGGGTTCCTTATGAAACACATTATTCTTGCCGCCATCATTGCCGCCACCCCCTTATTAACAGCCTGCGGCGGTGGTGACTCCAACATTCAAACTCACAGCAACACCCAGGGTCAGGAACTGATGGACCTGAAAACAGCCTATGACAGCGGCATACTTACAGAAAAAGAGTACGAAAAGGCCAAAAAAGAAATCCTGAAGCGATAACCTGTAGTTGGTTTTTACAGGGCAAAAAAAACCCCGCTATTGCGGGGTTTTTAAAGACAGAGCCGTAATTACAGCTTGTCAGCGTTTTCGCTCAGGTAAGAAGCAACACCATCCGGAGAGGCAGTCATACCTGCATCACCCTGGTTCCAGCCAGCAGGACATACTTCACCGTGCTCCTGATGGAAGGCCAAAGCGTCAACCATACGCAACATCTCATCCACGTTACGACCCAGCGGCAGGTCATTCACCACCTGGTGTCGAACCAGACCGTCTTCGTCAATCAGGAAAGAGCCACGGAAAGCTACACCACCTTCGGCTTCAACATCATAGGCCTGACAAATCTCGTGCTTAACATCAGCGACCAGAGTGTACTTAACAGGGCCAATGCCACCTTCGTTGACAGGGGTATTACGCCAGGCGTTGTGAGAAAATTGAGAATCAATGGAAACACCAATCACTTCAACACCGCGCTTGGTAAACTCATCCATGCGATGGTCAAATGCCAACAGCTCAGAAGGACAAACAAAAGTGAAGTCCAGTGGGTAAAAGAAAATTACCGCTTTCTTGCCTTTGATCGTTTCAGACAAAGTGAAAGTGTCAACAATTTCACCGGAACCCAATACTGCTGCAGCTGTAAAGTCTGGAGCTGCCTTACCTACCAAAACGCCCATTGTTATCTCCTATGATTACAAAGTAGAGCCAAAAACTTAGTTAACTTAACCGGAATCAATGCCATAACTGGCACCTTTTCCAAACGGCCTGCTTATAAATCGAACTATAAGCACACCATAATCTAATAGCGAGCAACTATCTTACACGCCTGACATGCGCAGTCTCATTAATTTTTTATATCGTAACCATTTAGCTTCACTAAAAAATAAATGAGAAACATTCGCAAAACCTTTTGACAATAATTCTCATTTGTAATAAATTATCAACACCAAACAAACGAAGCCAAACAGCAAGATATATAGCCATGTACGTCTGCCTCTGCAAGGGAATCACCGATAATCAAATTAAAGACGCCGTTTTCGGTGGCGCGTCCAATCTGCGAGAGGTTCGCAAACAACTGGGAGTCATGAGCCAGTGTGGTAAATGCGGCATCATGACCAAGCAAATTGTCGAGGAAACCCTGAGCGACAGAAGTGTCGAAGAGCAGAGCAATCTGTTCTACGCAGTAAGTTAAAGCTTCACGTATTTACCAACAAAAAAGCCAACTCAATGAGTTGGCTTTTTTGTTTAGAGTGCGGAGTGAACTATATGTGATTAAATAATGACTCGCTGCTCAACCCCTGCTTCTCAAGTATGTCACGCAAACGCTTGAGAGCCTCAACCTGTATCTGTCTGACTCGCTCGCGGGTCAAACCTATTTCACGACCAACCTCTTCAAGCGTGCTCATTTCATAGCCTCGCAGACCAAAACGACGAGTAACCACCTCACGCTGCTTGTCAGTCAACTCCGTCAACCAGCCATCAATGCTATCACTCAAGTCACTGTCCTGAAGTAAAGCCGCTGGATCAGACACCTGCTGATCAGGAACTGTTTCCGCCAAAGTGCGATCAGCGGAAGGTCCAATGGGCACATCCATGGAGGCAACGCGCTCGTTCAAACCCAGCATTTTCTGAACATCTTCGACAGGCTTATCCAGCAGATCGGCAATATCTTCTGGCGTTGGCTCATGATCCAGCTTTTGCGCAAGCTCACGGGCTGCACGCAAATAGACATTAAGCTCTTTAACCACATGAATCGGCAAGCGGATGGCCCGGGCCTGATTCATGATCGCTCGTTCAATGGTCTGCCTGATCCACCAAGTGGCGTAAGTCGAAAAACGGAAGCCCCTTTCAGGGTCGAATTTTTCCACCGCGCAAATCAAACCCAGATTACCTTCCTCGATCAAATCCAGCAGAGCCAGACCCCGGTTAACGTATCGACGAGCAATCTTAACAACAAGCCTTAAATTACTCTCGATCATGCGCTTGCGAGAGGCATCACAACCACGCAGCGCCTTTCTGGAAAAGTAGACTTCTTCTTCTGCGGTAAGAAGGGGGGAAAAACCAATCTCATTAAGGTAGAGCTGTGTCGCATCCAGATTTTTATGAAAGCGACCATCATCATCGGTTCGACTGGGACGTCGTATTCTCTCTTTGATACTTCTTTCAGGACCACCTTCTTCCAGGCTCAAACCTTCGGTGCTGTCGAAAGAGTTCAGATCCATTAAAGCGCCATCACGCTCTTCAGTCTGTGGTTTTGTTTCTTGTACGGCCATGCTCTTGCCCCATTTTATTGGTTCTAAGTACTGGCACAGCCAACCACAGGGGCGTATTGACCTCTGGCAGTCGCAGTGCTTGTATCCTTATCCCCTTGGACTATTTTTTTATTCGCGTGAGCTTAATGCTCACTTATTTATTTTTATCGTCGAACTGTTATACGAGCTATTTATTACAGAATGCAGTCTCTCCACGTCAGGAACGTTTCGGCAGATACCACAGAGGGTTAACTGGCTTTCCTTCCTTACGAATTTCGAAGTGGAGTTTATTTCTATCGGTACCGCTTGAGCCAATTTCGGCAATTTTCTGACCCGCTTTAACCGCCTGCCCTTCTTTCACCAAAAGGCGACGATTGTGGGCGTAAGCACTGAGAAAGGTTTCACTGTGCTTGATGATCAAAAGGTTGCCGTAACCCCTCAAGCCGCTACCGGCATAAACCACCACTCCCGCACCTGCAGCAACCACAGGCTCCCCCAAATTTCCCGCAATATCAACACCTTTATTCAAGGCATTTTGGGATGAAAATGTTGCCAGCAACTTACCTTTAGCAGGCCAACGCCATTTCACCGACCCAGAACTGGCCAATATTTGCGATTTGGAACGAGCGTTTGATGTTGTGGTTTTTGAACGATTAACAGGCGCTTTTGCCGGTTTGCTGACCACTTTCTTGGAAACCGGCTTCACCTGCGAAGACTTGGCCTTGCCGGACAAGCGGATCAACTGCCCCGGATAAATCGTGTAAGGCTTAGCAATGCCATTATTACGAGCCAGAGTTTTATAGTCGTGACCATATCGCCAAGCTATTGAAAACAGGGTTTCCCCTCTGGCAACCACATGTTGATTGAGTTTTTGAGAAGGCGGACCAGCACGATCAGACACTGGCGCACTTGGATTGGGAGAAGCACAGGCCGTAAGCAGCAGCAAAGCGTTCAAAATATTGAACACTTTAAAGTGACACATTATTCCTCTCAGGGTCACAAACACAGTGCCTGTCCCCCTCCCCTATCGGTTTGTTGCACCGCCTTATAGAAAGCACGGTTATTAAACTAATTTATTTTTATAACAAAAAAGTCTTCGCCTTTTCGATCAAACCTAAAAAATCAGTCTAATTTCTACCTGATTTTTCCGCAGATTTGGCCAGTTTATCCAGACTTCTGTTGCTGCAGTTTTTCAGTGCCCAACACCAGAATCACCCCCAGACAGAAAAATAGTATCGCCCAAGGTAATCCCGAAGACACATTCATTATTTCTTCATATCGCCATGGCGAGATCACCGAATCAACCAACGGTCGGACTTCGCCATGGCGATCCATCACGGATTCCACCGTGACACGCCAGGGCCAGAGCATGACCAACGACCCCATCAGAAATCCGGTTAGAACCGCCATTGTCGCTTCATGATACTTATGTAATAACCACCCCAGAAGATGGGAGAAGGTCAACAACCCCACGCCACAGCCTGCAGCAAAGACTGCCAGAACAGGGATATTCAGATCACCCACGGCCTTAATAACAATGGGGTAAAGCCCCATAATCAATAACAGGAAGCCCCCGGAAATACCCGGCAACAACATGGCACTGATGGCAACAGCCCCCCCTGCCATCAGCACCCACCAATCATCTGGTAATTCGGCCGGACGCAACTGTGAAATCATTATGGCCACGGCCAGCCCAACCATCGCCTGCAACGCCCGTCTGGGCGTCCAGTCATCCACCTGCCGAAACAGATGAATCGAGGCCGCCAACACCAACCCGAAAAAGAAAGACCAAACCTGAATAGGCCACTCTTCCAGACAATAACTGACAACATTGGCCAAAGAAAACACACTGAAGGCGATACCGGCCAGCAGCGTAAACAGGAAATTGCCGTTGATATGCCGCCATGCCGCGACTATACCCTCTCGATACAACAGGGTCAGAGCATGATGATCACAGCGTCGCAGAGAGGCAATCAACTCTTCATAGATACCGGTAATAAAAGCAATGGTGCCACCCGAAACCCCCGGCACCACATCGGCGGCACCCATGGCCATACCGCGTAAAAAAAGCAGACCATAGTGCCTGCTTTTTCCTGAGTTCGTAGTCTGAGGTGAATCAGGGCTGACCACTAGCGCGCCGTCCCGGACAGCATGGGCACAAATTTGGCCCCTTCCAGCACACGAGAAATGAATTCATCCGAGTCGCCATCGCGAATCACCATGCGCAGCTCCTGAGTATCGCCGCCAACCGGAATCACCAGCACGCCATTGGGCGCCAATTGATTGAGAAGTTCCTGAGGCACCTCACGTGGTGCAGCACAAGAGATGATACCGTCGTAGGGGCCACGATCAGGCCAGCCAAAATTACCATCGGCATACTTGAGTTCAACATTACGTAGACCCAACTTGCGCAAGCGCTCACGGGCCTTATCCTGCAAGGGCTTGATTCGCTCAACACTGTAAACCTGTTTTACCAACTGGGCCAGAATCGTCGTTTGATAACCAGAGCCGGTACCAATCTCCAAAACTTTATCGAGTTTTCCAGCAGCACCCAACAGCACTTCGGTCATGCGCGCCACAATATAGGGCTGAGACAAAGTCTGACCATAACCAATCGGCAGCGCTGTATCTTCATAGGCGCGATGCGACAGGGCTTCATCGAGAAAAATATGTCGCGGTGTATCCGCAATAACATCCAGAACCTGAAGGTCTGTCACGCCCTGATCGGATAGACGTTGCACCAGTCGCTGCCTCGTTCTCTGCGAGGTCATGCCAATGCCTTGTAAATGGAGATTGCTCACTGTTTTCCCAAATCAAAAATCAACAAAAACGGCCCTCAAAACCCGCCCGGAGCCAAACACAGCGACTATAACACAACCTGAGCTTGTGACACGTCCCGCAAATAGCACAACTCCCGCAGAATCGCCGTTGCGTAGGTACCGGGAGGCAAAGCAAAGGACAACTGCAACTGTTCATCGTCCAGCTGCCAGTTGAGCTTATCCGGTAACAGCCTTAATCCCCGCCGCTCCTGTTTCAAGCCAACATGCTCCATGCCATCGCGCCATGCTGCCATGGGCGCCAGCACCGCCTCTTCCAGCTCCAGACAAACACCCTGGGACAGAGGCCTTCCCCTGCCCCATAGCGGGCCAGAAAAATCCTCGGGATCGCCCTCAAGCTCTGTATCCCAGGTTTTCTCCTGCACGCGGCGACTTAATACGCTGTTGAACAAGTAGGAGCGAGCCGCAGACATGGCCATGGTGCGACGCTGGCGATTATTGATCTTTTGCCCCTCCACCAACAATCGGTTGGCCAACTCCAGATTGCCCGCTTCACGACCAAATCGCTGCTCACCAAAGTAGTTAGGGACGCCCTGCTCAGCAATCACCGACAAGCGCTGTGACAGGGTTTCGATGCGGCCATCGAGATTGCGCAGCACCAACTCAAACCGATTGCCCAAATGACTGCCGCGGCGCAGCTTGCGACAATGCCGATCTACCCTAAGCAACTGTACCGACTCGGAATTCAGTTGCTGCCAGTCCGGCTCGTCCCCCTTGGGAAGATAAACGCTGAACCATTGGCGGGTAACGGCGTGACGATCCTTCAAACCACAGTAGCCGACATCCGCAGGACCAACTCCGGCCAGTTTGGCAATCTGGCGCGCCAGCCAATCGGTATTATCACCGCGCTTTTGCAAATGCAGCACAACGTGCTCGCCACTGCCGGTAAATTCAAAATCCAGCAACTCATCCACAAAGAAATCTTCCGGCACACAGCGAAAGTCGGCCTTAACCTGCGGCTCACCATAGGCGTATGCCCAGTTCAAAGAGAAATCGATATCCATTATGCAATCATCGACTCTATCAGCGCTTACTGCCACGACGGGAGCCCGGGCGATTACCATTGGTTTTACCGCCAGCCCGGCCCGCACCTTTGCGATTATTGGTGGAACGACGAGGCTTCTGGCCTTCACTGTCGCCAAAGCTGCGGCCCTGTGCGCCCGCTGCTTTACTGTACTTTTTATATTTACCAGCGCCGCGATCGTCGGCCGGAATCAAGCAGCGCTCACCATCGCCAATTAAATCCTTGCGCTTCATCTTGATCAGCGCTTCGCGCAGAAACCCCCAACTCTTGGGATCGTGGTAGCGCAAAAAAGCCTTTTGCAAACGGCGCTGTTCCAACTTGCGCGGCGTGTAGACCTTGTCTTTGCCTTTGTATGTCAGCTTTTTCAGCGGATCTCGCTGGGAGTGGTACATGGCGGTTGCCAGCGACATGGGTGACGGATAAAACGTTTGCACTTGATCCACCCGGAATTTATTGCGCTTGAGCCACAACGACAGATTGAGCATGTCCTCGTCTTCGCAGCCGGGGTGACCCGCAATAAAGTAGGGGATCAGATACTGCTCTTTGCCCGCCTCTTTGGAAAACTTGTCGAACATACGCTTGAAGCTGTAGTAGGTATCCATCCCCGGCTTCATCATTTTATCCAGGGTGCCCTTCTCACTGTGCTCCGGGGCAATTTTCAAGTAGCCACCCACATGATGGGTCACCAGCTCTTTGACGTACTCCGGATCTTCCACCGCCAGGTCGTAGCGCAGCCCCGAGGCAATGGCGACCCGTTTGATGCCGGGCACTGCCCGGGCCTTGCGATACAGCTCGGTGGTGGGCGAGTGATCGGTCACCAGATTTTTACAAATGGTAGGGAACACACAGGATAAGCGCCGACAACTGGCGTGAATCTTGGGGTCCTTACAGTTGAGGAAGTACATATTGGCCGTTGGCCCACCCAGATCGGAAATAGCGCCGGTAAAACCCGGCACCTTATCGCGAATATCTTCCAGTTCTTTGATCACAGATTCGTGGGAACGACTCTGAATTACCCGCCCCTCGTGCTCGGTAATGGAACAAAAGGTACAGCCACCGAAACAACCACGCATGATATTGACCGAGGTTTTGATCATGTCATACGCGGGTATTTTGGCGTCACCGTAACTCGGGTGCGGCCGGCGCTGGTAGGTCAGGCCGAAAATGCCGTCCATCTCCTCTGTTTCCAGCGGAATCGGTGGCGGGTTGACCCACAACTCCTTATTGCCATGACGCTGGACCAGCACCCGGGCATTACAGGGGTTGGACTCCTGATGCAGAACCCGGGAGGCATGGGCATACAGCACCGCATCACTTTTGACCTTTTCAAACGACGGCAAGCGCACACAGGTGTTATCCAGATCCCAGTCACTGCGCCCCTGCAGAGGCATGGGAATAATTTTTACCGGCTCTTCTTCAGCTTCGGCCGAATCCAGCTTACTGCAACTGCCACCCTCATTGGATTCATAGTCGTAGGGGTTGGGCAGCGCATCAATATGACGCGGCCAGTCAATCCGGGAGGAATCAATTTCAACCCAACCCTCGGGTACCTCACTGCGAATCACTGCGGTACCGCGGATATCGGTCAACTCCGAGACGGCTTTCCCCAGCGACAACTGATGTGCCACCTCGGCAATGGCCCGCTCGGCGTTTCCATAAAGAAGAATGTCACCAGTAGCATCCAACAGCACCGAGCGGCGTACCTGATCACTCCAGTAGTCATACTGGGCAATGCGACGCAAACTGGCCTCGATGCCACCCAGTACCACCGGCACATCACTGAAGGCCTCTTTACAGCGCTGACTGTAAACAATCACCGCGCGATCCGGGCGCTTGCCGGCTTCTCCACCGGGGGTGTAGGCATCGTCGTTGCGAACCTTGAGGTCGGCGGTATAGCGATTGATCATGGAATCCATATTGCCGGCGGTAACCCCGAAGAACAGATTGGGCTTACCCAGCGCCTGAAAAGCCTCTGCACTGCGCCAATCGGGTTGGGCAATAATGCCCACACGAAACCCCTGAGATTCCAGAAAACGCCCCATCACCGCCATCCCAAAACTGGGGTGATCCACATAAGCGTCGCCACTGACCAGAATAATGTCGCAGCTGTCCCAGCCCAATTCATCCATTTCCGCCCGCGACATGGGCAAATAGGGTGCGGTGCCATAGCACTCGGCCCAATACTTGGGGTAGCCGAACAAAGGATCTGCTTTCAGGGGGACGGCCTGGGGACGGGACATGGGGATTTCTCTGGCAAAGTTCAATAACCCACCAATTTTCTCAAATTTAGCCCCTCGGGAACAGAGCTATAGCTGTTCATCCAAAGAAAACCACCATGCGTATTGCCCGAAATTACAAATTCATACATTTATAACCCTTCTTAACCCCGGATGAAGGCTCGCTGCGCAGACACCCAATGCAAAAGCGCTTAGAATTTAGCGAATAAATGCAAACGAATAATTTCATTGAGAGCTCAATGCCACTACACCACCTCAAATGCAGCTTAATTCTAGCCACTGGGTTGTTTCTGGCCGGCTGCCAAACCAGTTATCTGGCCCCCGAGGTAGAGACTCAGTGGCAACAGCAGCCGGCAGCTACACCGGAATTCTCCGAGCTGCAAAACTGGCTGCAGCACTTCAGCGATCCACAACTGAACCAACTGGTTGATAAGGCTCTGGCCCAGAATCTGGATCTGCAACAATCTCTGGCCCGAGTCAGAGCCGCAGAACAGCAGGCCATCATCAGTGGCGCCACCCGGTTACCGGCCATTGATCTCAACGGTTCGGGGCAACGCCAGAAGCTGACCACCGGTAATTTCAGCGAAAATTACGGCACCGATCTGCAGCTCAGCTGGGAAGTGGATCTTTGGGGCAAGCTCAGTGACAGCGCTCAGGCCGGCAAGTTTGAACTGCAAGCCGAACAGGCCACGCTGGAATCGGCCCGATTATCTCTGGCCGGGCAGGTGGCCAAAGCCTGGTTTGACCTGCAAACCGAGCAACGCCTGTTGCAACTGTTTCAGGAGCGCGTCAGCAATCTGACCCGCAATCTGGAAATCATCGAGAGCGGTTATCGTCAGGGCATCAACAGTGCACTGGATCTGTATTTGGCCCGCAGCGATCTGGCCTCGGAGAAAAGTCAGCTTCACAATCAGAGCAATGCCCGCCTGCAAGCGATCCGCACACTGGAAATCTTACTGGGGCAACACCCTAGCGGCGATCCCGCCATTGTGGCGCAACTGCCAACCTCAATCATTGCCCCGGCCAGCTTACCGCAGGACATCCCTCTGGCAATGGTATTCCAGCGCCATGACTTACAGGCCTCTTACAGCAACTTGCTGGCCGCCGATCGCGAAGTGGCCGTTGCCCACAAGGCTCGCTATCCGGGCCTGAGAATCTCCGCCGCGGGCGGCGACAGCAGCAATCAATTTGGCAAACTGTTTGATCAAAGCTCTCTGACCTGGAGTGTTTTGGGCAGCATTACCCAACCGATTTTTGCGGGTGGCAGCCTCAAGGCCCAACAGCAAAAGAAGCAGTTTGAGCTGCAACAGAAAGAACAACAGTTTTTGCAGGATGTCCTGATCGCCTATCAGGAAATCTACAATGGCCTCGACACCGAGAAAATCCTGCAACAGCAACTGCAGGAACTGACCGCCGCCGAAGATTTTGCCGAAGCGGCGCAATCCCTGTCCTTTGAAGAATACCAACAGGGACTGCAGGACTACACCACCGTACTGGAATCCCAACGGCGCGCCTTCGCCGCCCAGAGCGAGGTTATTAATGTCCGCAATACCCTGCTGAAAAACCGCATCAATTTTTATCTGGCCACCGGTTCTCAATACTGAACACCGCTGACTGACACAACCACAGAAGCTGAATAATGGAACTGACACGCAACAAATTTATCATCGCCATCGCCGTACTCGCGGGCTTTCTGCTACTGAGTTATCTGATCGCGAGCAACAAGCCTCAGGGTAAGTTTCGGCCACAGGGCACCCAGATAGAATTGGCGGTAGAGGCCTACACGGTGCAATCCCAAAGCTATCAGTTTCAACTCGACAGCTTTGGCAATGTGCAACCGCGCACCCAGAGTTTGTTGGTAGCTCAGGTCAGCGGCCAAATCGTCAACATCAATCCCGCCTTTCGCGATGGCGGATTTTTCAAGGCCGGCGATGTCCTGATTAATATCGATGACCGCGACTACCTGGCCAGCGTCAACATGGCCAAAGCCGAATTGATGCAAGCCAAACTGTCACTGGCCGAGGAAAAAGCCCGGGCCAATCAGGCATTGATTGACTGGCAACGACTGGGCAACGGTGAACAAGCCACCGATCTGGTATTGCGCAAACCACAACTGGCTGTCGCCGAAGCGCAAATCCTGTCTGCCGAGGCCAACTACGAAAAAGCCAAACTGGATTTGCAACGCACCAAAATTACCGCTCCCTATAACGGCCGGGTGAAAACCAAGAATGTCGATATCGGCCAGTTCGTCAACAGCAATGCCCAACTGGCCACCATCTTTGCCACCGATGTGCTGGAAGTTCGTCTGCCACTGAAGAACAGTGACTTGCCCTTTATTACCCTGCCCGAAAATTTCCAGGACGCACAGTCCCGACCGGAGCATTACCCCAATGTCATCATCGGCAGCGATCTTGGCAGTTATCAGGAGTGGCGAGGCAAGATTGTCCGCACCGAGGCCGCCATTGATGACGACAGCCATCAACTCTATGTGGTGGCCCAGATAGACAAGCCGTTTGTTAAAGACGACAAACATGTATCGCCGCTCAAGATCGGTCAGTACGTCACTGCCACCATTGAAGGCTCAAAACTCAGTGACGTATTGATTATCCCGAACGGCAGCATCTATCAGGGCAGCTATGTCTATACCGTCAGGGATGACGTTCTGCAGCGTCAACCGGTCACCATCGGTTTTCAGAACGACAGTGTGGCATTTATTGAATCCGGGCTTAACGCAGGTGACAGGTTAGTTACCTCACCACTGGGGCAGGTCACCAGTGGCACCCGGGTTACCATTAAAAATACCGAGCAGCAGGCTCGCGCCGGAGCCGAGCAGCCATGATCGCCTGGTTTACCCGCAACGACGTTGCCGCCAACCTGTTGATGGCAACCATTATCTTTCTCGGTATTTTTTCATTAAAAACCCATATACCACTGGAGGTCTTCCCCACCTTTCAACTGGAGGTGGTCACGGTGGAGGTATCGCTGCGCGGCTCCACACCGGAAGACGTGGAAGAGTCTGTTTCGATTCGCATCGAGGAAGCGGTACAGGATCTTGAAGGCATTAAAAAAATCAGCAGCCGCTCTACCGAAAGCAATGCACTGGTGAATATTGAAATCGAATCCGGCTACGACTCCCGGGATCTGTTAAACGACATCAAAACCCGGGTTGATGCCATCAACACCTTTCCCGCAGAGGCCGAAAAGCCCGTCATCAGTCTCGGAATTCGCAAGCGTGACGTCATCAGTGTCGCCATTGCCGGGCACTTTTCCGAAGCCGAGATCCGCCAGCAGGCTGAACGGGTACGGGATGAACTGTTGCGTATTCCCGGGATCACCCAACTGGAACTCTCCGGTGTCAGGGATTACGAAATCAGCATCGAGGTATCTTCGGATAAATTGCGTCAATACCAGTTGCAACTGGCCGATGTTGCCGACGCGGTAAAAAGCACGTCTCTGGATTTATCGGCCGGCAACGTCAAAACCCAGGGCGGCGACATCCTGCTGCGCCTGAAAGGCCAGGCCTACAACCGCACCCAGTACGAGAACATCATTGTCGCCTCCACCCAGGACGGTTCTCTGGTTCGACTCAAAGACATAGCAGTGGTCAAAGACGGCTTTGTCGAGGACGCCATCCACACCCGCTTTAATGGCAAACCGGCGGCACTGATCGATGTTTATCGGGTAGGCGATCAGAGCGCCATTGACGTCGCCGACAAAGTCAAAGATTACGTCGATCAACAACAGGCATTCCTGCCGCAAGGTTTTGAAATCAGTTACTGGTCAGATCGCTCCCGCATCGTCAAAGCCCGTCTGACCACTCTGGTGAACAACGCCATTCAGGGCGGTATTTTGGTGCTGGCACTACTGACCATGTTTCTGCGCCCCTCGGTGGCCTTCTGGGTATTTATTGGTGTACCCGTCAGTTTTATGGGTGCCTTTATCTTTATGCCGTTTATGGGCGTCACCCTGAACATCGTCAGTCTGTTCGGTTTTATTCTGGTGCTGGGCATTGTAGTGGACGACGCCATCGTCACCGGCGAAAACATCTACCGCCATATAGAGATGGACGGCAGCGGCGAACGCTCGGTGATCCGCGGAGCCGAGGAAGTCGCGATCCCGGTAACCTTTGGGGTATTGACCACCATTGCCGCGTTTATTCCCATGACTCTGATCGAAGGGGTGCGCGGTGAAATCTTCCGCCAGATCGCACTGGTGATCATCCCGATCCTGTTATTCTCTCTGATCGAATCAAAGTTTGTTTTGCCCTCTCACCTGAAACACGTCAAAGCCAAACAACCGGGCAACGAGGGACGTTTCTCACGCTTCCAGCGTCGCTTTGCCAAAGGCTTTGAACAGGCCGTACTGCGCTATTACCAACCGGTACTGAGCTGGTGCATCGGTCACCGCTACGCGGTACTGGCCAGCTTTATCGGTTTGTTTATTGTTATTGCCACCATGATCGGCAGTGGCTGGATGCGCTTTGTCTTTTTCCCCAAAGTGGAATCCGAAACCTCTCGTGCCACACTGTCCATGCCCTCGGGCACCCCGTTTGAAGTGACCGATCGCCACGTACAATTTATTACCGAACAAGCCATCAAACTCAAAGAGAAATACCGCGACCCGGACACGGGGGAATCGGTCATCCTCAATATTTACTCATCATCCGGTAACGGCGGCACCCACAAGGGCAGAATCCGCTTTGAAATATCCTCCCCGGAAGATCGCGCCATCAAGATCACCAACACCGAACTCACCAATGAGTGGCGCACCATGATTGGCACCATACCGGGCGTAGAGCAACTGACCTTCCGCTCGGAAATCATGCACGCCAACGATCCCATCGATGTGGAGCTGACCGGTTCAAACTATCGGGATCTGGAAGCCGTCGCCGACCAGATCAAGGAATACCTCGACCACGTCCCCGGTGTGTTTGATATCAGCGACAGCATGTCGGACGGCAAGGAAGAAGTTCGCCTGGTACTCAAGCCCGAAGCCTATGCTCTGGGCCTGACCGACTCCATGATCATCAGTCAGGTGCGTGAAGCCTTTTATGGATACGAGGCCCAGCGCATTCAACGGGGTCGTGATGACGTGCGAGTCATGGTGCGCTATCCCCGGGACGAGCGCCGCTCGCTGGCCAACCTCAAGGATCTGCGGGTCACCACCGCTGACGGCCGCAAGATTCCGGTCGCCCAGGTGGTCGATCTGGTTCCCGGTAAAAGTCCGACCGCCATTTACCGCAACAATCTGGCCCGAACACTCAATGTCACCGCTGACATCGATAAGAATTCGGTCAATATGACGGTGCTATCACAAGAACTGAAAGCCTTTATCGACCAGCAACTGATCCAGTACCCCGGCGTCAAATACAGCCTCGAAGGAGAGCAACAGGAACAGAGTGAGTCCATGGGCAGCATTGTCTATGGTTTGATCTTTGTGTTTTTTGCCATCTACGCGCTGCTGGCGATTCCGTTCAAATCCTACGCCTTGCCATTGATTGTGATGTCGATCATCCCCTTTGGCACCATTGGCGCCATTCTCGGTCATTGGCTGATGGGCAAGCCTCTGACTTTCTTCAGTATTCTCGGCATCCTCGCGCTGATTGGCGTGGTGGTAAACGACAGTCTGGTGCTGGTGGAATTTATTAATCAGCAACGCAAAAAAGCCAAAGCCGGCTTGATGGAAGCCATTCAAACCGCCGGCGCCGCACGCTTCCGTCCGGTGCTACTGACGTCACTCACCACCTTCTTTGGTCTCTTGCCGCTGTTGTTTGAACAGAGTACCCAAGCCCAGTTTCTGATTCCCATGGCCATTTCACTGGCGTTCGGCATCATCTTTGCCACGCTGATCACTCTATTGTTGGTACCCGTGAACTACGCCATCGCTTACGAACTGAAGAGAAAAATTCTCCCCCCGAAAAAGAGGTAAGTCATGAGCCGGGTAATTTTATGCGCCTTGGTCTTGATGCTGAGCGGCTGCGGCGCTTACACCACCATCTCCAACGTCTGGGTTGCCCCGGATATCCAACAGCGAAATCTGCAGGGTACGCTGGTCATCGCAGTGACGCATCAGGAATCGGTCCGCATAGATTTTGAAGATGCCTATACCAAAGTCCTTCGAAGAAACGGTGTAAAAGCCATTGCCAGCCACACCCTGATCGGTGGCACTCTGGACCAATCCGACAAACAGGACATTATTGCCGCAGCCCGACAGGCCGGCCTCGACACCCTGCTCGTCTCCCATTACGCCGGCACCGAGGAAGAGCCGGTGTTCCACCCCGGACAAAGGTATTACACCGTGGTTCCCGAGTACGGTCCCTACTACCACGACCGGGGCTTTGACGGTCACTACGGCCGGTTGATTGAATTGGGTTCCACCCCGGATGTGTGGACCACCAATCGCTACGTCTTTATTGTTTCCGATCTGTATCAAACCGACAACGGGGACCACCTCTGGCAAGCCACCTCAGAAACCATCAGTCCCAGGAACAAAAAAGCACTCAGGAACGCGTCGATTAAAGCGTTTATAAAACAGATGAAGTCACAGGGGTTATTGTGAAATCAAACAACAAGTTGCCCTGATGACCAACAGTAAACAGTCGCTCTGCCTGGGACCGACGGCACGAAGTGGCAATCGCTAGAGAATACTCTGGGCAAAGTCTTCAAAAAACACCCCCTGAGAACCATCGGGCAATACTTTTGAAATCTTAACCGCATCATCCTCTATCAATCTCAGGGTGTAAGGCTCTATCGATTGACCATCAGGACCGGTAACAATCAGGACATTGGGTTTTATGGAATCTTCCAGCAGTGTGGGCAAAACCAGCCCCAATCGTCCGTCATCTATTTCCACCACACTGCCCACCGGGTAGACGCCAATGACACGGATAAACTTGATCACCAAAGCCTCATCATAGTGACTGCCACGCAGCGCCATCAGAGTTTTCAGCGCCTCCAGTGAAGAGCTCCCGGAACGATAGCTGCGGTCGCTGGTTTGGCTGTCGAATGTATCCGCGATGGCAATGATTTTACTCAAATACGGAATGTCATAACTGGACTTACCCGCCGGGTAACCTTGACCATCCAGACGTTCGTGATGGCTGACAATCGCTTCCAAAATATCAGAAGAAAAGTCATTATCGGCTCGCAGTAATTCGAGAGAAAAAAGCGGGTGTTTTTGAATCAGACTGATTTCATCAATCGACAGTTCATCCTTCTTTGAAAGAATGGCTTGCGGCACCTGCATCATTCCCATGTCGTGCATCAAAGCCGCCAATCCCAACTCTTCAAGCTCCTGACGCTCCAGACCGACCTCCATTCCCAGCATAATACTGAGGATGGTAACCCTCAGAGTATGATCAACCAGATAACTGGAGTGCGAATCCGTCAAGGACAACCAACGCAATACCGCCGGATTTTTGAAAGCACTGTCGACATGATGGCCCACCAGAGATTTTGCCAGTTCAAGACTTTCTTTATCCAGGTGTCTGGATTCAAAAATAGACTTCAACAATAAAATCGAGCGATCATAAATCGGCTTACATTCTTTGAATGCCTGATCGACGGATTCTGAAAATGGTTGCATCTCTATGCGCTCAGGTTTTAAACCTTCCACCCGACTTTTGACCACATCAATATACACATAGCGACAGGCCGCCCTCAGTTGGCTCAAGGTCTGCTCATTTTTGATCCGGAATCCCCTGACCAAAAAAGGCGATTGATCCCACGGGATATCCAGTTTTGCGACGTACATGCCAATACGCAGTTCTTTGACTGAAATTTGAACCCTTTCTTTGTACAGCTTGTTTCCACGTAAAGATTTTTTGAGCATTCTGATCCTATTCGGTCTTCTCCGACCACGGGGGAAATGGACAGCCTGTGCCCCGACCCAGCGGCCAATCATTTTAAAATAGCGGGAACATCAGAAAAATCTAACGTTCACTATGGGTATACCACTTCCCCAACCACACCATTTGATGACAATCAAAAACCGAAAATTCAAGGGAGCCAATCCCAACATGGTAAAAACGGAGGGTTGACGTACCAATCCCCCCAAAAGAAAAGGACATAAATCCGTACAAAGCTCTTACAGAGGGTCATCCATCCCCATCCATGCAAAAAAAATGGCCAGCAGGGCCGGCCATTAATTCTGTGCAGCAATTATTGCAATCAGTTGGTGCGTGACAACATATATTTCGCAACCGCCAGACGGGTTTCCTCATCCAGATAGTTCTGCGGTGGCATCTCCGGGTAGTCATCACGCTTCTTCACCGGGTTGGCAATATAGTCGGCCAGCCCCTGAGGATTATCCATATACAAGGCCTGAATCAGCTGAACCGGAGGCCCGATCATACGGCCATTGTAGGTGTGACAACCGGTGCAAACACCCAGATAGGCAATCTTGCCCTTGTCTTCGCCCTTGATTTCACGGGGCGGCACCGGCTCATCCAGCAGATAGGTATCGATGCTGTCGGTGTTGGTGAAATCACAGGTACCAAAATCACCAATACCCACGTGGTTATAGCGATGGCGGTTGATGATACAGCTGTCACGACTGACACCCACACGCACAATATCCACCGGCCCGGACTTTAACTCGGTCAGCATCAACGCCTTTACATCGTCAATGGTGTCATAACCGTTATTGAGCATGACGTTATCGAGAATCATGACTTTATCAGCCGCCGGATCCGCACCGGGATCGATGGTGGTGTTGGGCGCATTGTCATGATCGGTGATGATAATCGCCGCGGTTTTGTTATTGGAAAAGATATTACCTTCCACCACCACTTCATCAGCCGCCATAATCAGCAAGCCGGTTCCGGCTGGAACACCGGCAACGGTAGAACCGGGGGCTCCAAAGTTCGGTGTATTGTTATTCACCACAAAATTGTTACGGAAGATCACGTCGTAGGTAGTCTTGATCGGCAATCCCGGTGTAATAAACGCCAACAGTCCGCCCGTGTTGTTGTGTACGTAGTTGCTTTCAACAATGGCATGACGGCTGTTTTCAATCTCAATGCCCGCCACACTGTCGAACACTTCGTTGTAAGCCACGTGAATGTTGTCGCTCATACCGACATAGATTGCCGCGTCTTCAATACCGGATATAACGTTGTGCTCCACCACCCCGTTTTTGCCCAGCTGAGGAAAAATACCGTACACACCGGTATCGACAATGTGATTGTTGCGAATTTCAAAATTGTTACCGGCCTGCCCCATGATGGCGTTGCCTTTGTATTTCACAATTTTCAGGTTCTCGACAACAAAATTATTACCGGAGTAGAGAATCGCATCGTTGAGTTTTCCCTGGCCATCCAGAGTCGCGCGTTCGCCTTTTTCAATGACACCGATGATGCTGATATTGTCTTTATCCACATACACGGTCTCATGATAGCTACCGGGAAAAACCTGAATGGTGTCACCCGGCTGGGCACTTTTCACGGCTTCCTGAATTGAGTCGCCGGGCTTGACCGCAATGGTTTTACCCTCGGCAATCACGGCCGCTACCTGACCGCTTGTCTGAGACAACTCGGCATCCTGATCCTGTTTGTAGCCACCGCTGTAAGCTGCGCCATTGGCGCTGGAGGTAATGACCACCTCACTGCTGCTCTGCCCCAGATAAAGCCCTCCGACAAACGCCGCCGTGGCCAGCGTAATGGCCGCTAGAGTTCCCGTCCGCATTGTGTTTCTCCTGTTGTCGTTATTATTAACGGTTGTAATTTTCTCGTGGTTGACTGGCGCCAGATGTCTGCGCCAGCGTGTCCGGTTGTTGCACACCCAGCACCGGCGGCATACCCGAAGGGACGCGCTCTGGCAGTACCGGTCTGAAGGTTTCGTCGGTCAGTGTCTTCATAAATTCGACGATCAGATCCAGCTCGCGATCCGTCAGATCCGGCTCCCAGATATGCCAGTGAATCTGCATGTCGACCCCTTCGGGGACCGCGTGGCCACGACCTTTGTTATAGAACTCGGTGGCATCGCGAAGATTGTCGAATACTCCGGAGTGCATGTAAGGCGCCGTCATATTGATATTACGCAGTGTCGGCACCTTGAACCCGCCCTTGAGCTTGGCCGCGTTGTAAGTGGCTTCCGCCCCCACATCCAGCGGCATGCCCTCTGGCTCCGGCGTACCAATCACCGCAATCTGGTTATTGGTAAACAGGGGTGGCTGGTGACATTCAGAACAGCGGGCCACAAACGAGCGAAAAACATTGAGACCGGCTATTTCCGTTTCAGTCAATGCTTCGTGATTGCCGTGCACATATTGATCGTAGCGGCTGTTGAGGGAAATCAAAGACGTTTGAAAGGCCGCCAGTGAGGTATAGATTTCTTCCAGAGTGATGGTGTCGTCACCGGGAAAGGCTTCGGCAAACAGCCCTCGATACGCTTCACTGGCGTTGAGGTCGGTCAACAGTTTGGCCGGGGTATTGGCCATTTCAACCTCGGCATACAGAGGGCCTTCGGCCTGCTGTTCGAGGGAACTGGCACGAGCATCCCAGAAAAAGCTGGTAAGAAAAGCGGAGTTCCACAAGGTTGGCGCAGAGCGTGTGCCCTTGAGACCGCCCACTCCCGTAGAAATTGCCCGGCCATCGGCAAAGCCTTTGTCCGGGTCGTGGCAACTGGCGCAGGACTGGCTGCCATCACCCGATAGCAGCGGATCAAAGAACAGGTAACGACCCAGATCAATTTGTTGCGGCGTAAAACCGTCCCGGTGTTGTGGCAACTCGGTTTGGGTGCCACCGACACCACGCCCCTGCACCGAGGTGTAAAACTGATAGAGGTTGCGCAATTCACAGCGGTTATCGACAGTCAGCTCAAAACTGGGCGGGCACTGACTGGCCAGCTCGATCAATTGCGTCGGCTCTGCCGTGCCAGTTTGTGCCAGAGTCTGGGCACTCACGGCAAGACCGAGCACCGCCAGTAAATATCTCAACACCGGAAACCCCCGCTACTGAGCCTGAGCGGTTATATAGGCGATCACCGCATCCAGGGTCGCCTCATCCGGCAGCACCTGAGCCATCATATTCATCTGCCGTCCCAGACGATCCGTGTCATCGGTACCGCGGGCTCCGGATTTAAAGTGATTGAACTGGCGCTTCAGATAAGCCGCAGACAACCCGGCAAGACGCGGCGCCTGAAGCATGTCATTGCCCTCGGCTTTGCCGCCGTGGCAGCCCCCGCAGGAGGCGTGATAATAATTGTTGCCCTTGCGCAAATCACCGTCGGCAAGGGGCGTTTTAACCGGGGCCAGTGAACTTACATAGGCGGCCACATTGGCGGTATCGGCGTCGCTTAAAGTCTCAACCAGTGCCGGCATCTGGGCTGCGTAATGATCCTCAGAGCCGCGCAGACCGGATTGATAGGCCTGAATTTGACGGGCAATATAGGGCGCCTGTTGCCCTGCCAGCGCTGGCGCCCCCAGAGCATCATTGCCCTGTGCCTGATCGCCGTGACAGGCAACACAGGATTGATAGAGCGCCTCGCCGGCAACCGGGTCTGCGGCATAGGCCGGGGCTATCCATAAAACCGCTGTAGCCACCCATAAGACCGCGGCAGCCACCGATGAGGCCGCGGCAGCCACCCAAGTGGAAACATAATATTTAAACGTCATATCGCACCATCAGTATTCTTATCATTATCTCGCCGGGGCCGATCCTCTGTGCAGGAGCTCACAACATTCCGACAAATCTGGTAGCGAATATTGTCCGGGAAAACCCCGAAAATCTTATTTATTTTAGAAATTCGTCATGGATCTTCAAAAAAAGGGGACGATTTATGGCAATTTTTTGCGATTCAAGACGAAACCATGCTGTTGCGAAACTCCGTCGGGGTCTGCTCCAGCGTTTCCTTGAAAGCTTTGTTGAAGGAACTCAGGGAGCGATAACCCGCATCCAGCGCAATATTCAGTACCGGCGTATCCACCTCGTCAGGATTGGCCAGCCGTTCCCGGGCTTCGCGAATGCGATAGGTATTGAGAAAATCATTGAAATTGCGATAACCCAGTCCGGCATTGATGACTTTTCGCAAGCGGTATTCCGGCAAATCCATCCGCGAGGCCAGCTGGCCAATGGTCAGTCCCATTTCACGGTAGATATGATCGCCTTCCATCAACCCGTTTAAGTTGTCGAGAATTTCCGGAGGGACTTCCTCTTCTGCCCTGACGGCATCGTCTGTCTCTGCCTGCTTGTTGCTGACTGCCGTGCCATTGGACTCTGCCGATGACTCACCGTGGCTTACCCGGGACGACTCAACAGCAGGCTTCAGACCATCCGCCCCGGTCACCTTGGGCAAAAATGTCTCCGTCTTGTAGTCCAGCAAAATGGCATTGGTCACCAATACCACCAGCCCCAAGGGCACATACTGCCAAACCGGTAACCAGTCAGCGCCACTGAAGAGCACCTCGCGCACCAGCAGCAAGGTCATGATATAGACACCGCCCAATCCGCAGAACCAGAAACGCAGGGTCCGGCGAGACTGAACCAGATCGGCCCGCCAGGTTCTGACCACAGCCACCAGTGCCAGACTCATGAGCACGAACTCCAGCGTCTGCGGCAAGGTAAAGAACACCAGCTGATTACTGAAACCGCCCTGAATACGGATCAAAGAGCCCACAAAAGGCAAAAATACGGTAATGGCCACCAGCCCGATTTTCCAGGCCCGCAAGCGGAAATGATCATCAAACAAGCTGGCACTGAATAGCCAGAACAGCCCCGGCACAAAAGTCTGCACCGTGGATAACACCATCCGCCAGCCGGGTGTTGTTGCCAGAGGCGTCAACAAATAACCACTGACCGCCAACAGGAAAGCCACATAGAGCTTTTCCTGAACTGACCAGTTACAACAACGGCGCAACAATAGAAGTAGGCTCAACAGAATCTGGGACAAGGCAAACGCCAGAGCGGCAGCTAGCACCAATTCGTTATTGGCTGAGGCGGTCATTGAAACTCTCCATTTGATGGTCACGAATAATTATTATGGGTGTGACTCGCCTTCGCCAGAAGGCGGCGCTATGATGACGGCTGTTTTAAGCGCTGGCAATCCTTGCGTAATTAGACCTTTGTAAGACCCTCGACGGAATACCCCTCAGTTACCATGAACTCGAACGACCAGCTCTTTGAAACCCCCTTTGGTGATTACAGCCTGCAAAGGTTTCCTCCCGCCACCGGTAAATCACCACTGCGTGCCTGGGATGCCGCCGATCAGTACCTGCTGCAACAACTCAGCGAGCAGCCCATGGCCGACACCGACCGACTGTTACTGCTCAACGATCAGTTCGGAGCCTTGGGACTGGCGTTGCATCCATGGCAGCCACAGAGTAGCGGCGATTCGTTTCTGTCCCAACAGGCCTGCCGCAACAATCTGCAATTCAATAACTTGTCAGCCGACAGCCTCACGCAGCTCGACAGCCTGTCTGCACCCGAAGGCCCGTTTGATGTGGTTCTGATCAAAATCCCTAAAACCCTGGCCCTGCTGGAAGATCAGTTATACCGGCTGCGGCCCCATCTGACAGAGACCACCCGGATTCTGGCTGCCGCCATGGCCCGGGATATTCACACCAGCACCCTGCAGCTGTTTGAACGGATTATCGGTCCGACCAAAACCTCACTGGCCCGTAAAAAAGCCCGCCTGATTTTCTGCCACCCGCAGGCGGCACAATTAGACGGCGCATGTGCAACCGACTCGCCCTACCCCAGTGAATACACCCTGCCTGAAACAGGCTGGCACCTGAGCAATCACGCCAATGTTTTCTCACAGGCCAAGTTGGATATAGGCACCCGATTTTTTATGGAGCATATCGACAAGCTGCCCGCGGCTGAACAGATCATTGATCTTGGCTGTGGCAACGGTTTGCTCGGATTGCTGGCAGCCGAGCGACAACCGGAGGCCCGGATAGCCTTCTACGACGAATCCCATATGGCTCTGGCCAGCGCGCAGGAAAACTGCCGCCATATTTTAGCCAATCCCTCACGAGCCAGCTTTCATCTGGACAACGCCTTGGCCAGTGCTGACAGCAACAGCGCCAATCTGATTCTGAACAACCCGCCGTTCCATCAGAAAAATGTCGTCGGCGATCACATTGCCTGGCAAATGTTCAAGGACGCCAAACGGGTGTTGCAAGCCGATGGCGAGCTCTGGGTAATTGGCAACCGCCATTTGCAATACCACGCCAAACTCAAAAAGCTGTTTGGCAATTGCCAAACCGCAGCGAGCAACAATAAATTTGTGTTGCTGGTATCTCGTAAACGCTAATACCCTCCGGTAGAATCGGCCTAAAGTATTTTCGACTATTGCAATGATTGACGACATCATCCAGAACGTAGAGCGCTTTCTTGCTCTGCGACGTTTCAAAGACCCCGCCTTTGCTGACAAGCTGCAACAACTTCAACAGTGGCAACATGAGCGTATGTCTGAAACCTATTGGGTGTTGCTGGCGTCAGAAGCCGAAGCGGATCTGATCAAATTCTTTTTTGACGACATCTACGCCGGTCTGGATCTTGAACATCTGGGCAACAAGCTCAACAAAACCGCCAAGTTGCTCAACAAGTTATTCACCGATCTGGAAATGGTTCATCTCGCCATCGAATTCAATGCTCTGACCGGAGAGCTGGATGAAGAAATGACCGAGGAATTGTTTTACCGAATGCAGGTGGATGAAATCACACCGGACAATTACGCCACCGCCTTTAACAATATCGGCGGTGAACAGCGTCGCTATCAACAATTGAGCCTGATTCTGAAGTTCACCACCGAGGCCGATGACATCATTCACGATTCAGTGGTCTACAACGCCTTCAAGCTGGCGAAATACCCGGCCAAACTGGGCGGCGTTGGCCCACTTTACGATGTGATTGCCCGCGGCTTTAAAGCCGTGCGTCACACCCCCAAACCACTGCTTCTGACCCAGTCCATTCTCGATCACGAAAGACGCATCTACGATCACATTCTGGCAACGGGGCAAGCCTTTTTCCCCACCTACTCTGAAACAGCGGAAACCAGCGCGACAGAACACCGACCACACTGATTAACGCAACTGTTAAAGCGAATGCGGCCAGATCAGTATCAGGGTCACAGGCAGTGAGACAATCAGACAAACCTGGGTCCAGTACAGGGCTTTTTGCCACAAGGGTTGCTGGTGACTCATGGGGTACTCTCCTCTCAAATAAGATCCAAACGACTGTCATTCAAGCCCATCAGTGAAAACGCTCAGGGTAACCGGCGGCAACATTACTTCTGGCCACGCTTTGCCAGAGAGGCAGCACCTTGTCTGCCACCGGTTTCTCCAGCGCCCGCAGGGATTGCCAGAGCTCACTGACAGGGTCCGTGATGTGCCTGTCTGAAAGTCTTTCCGCCACCGCTGCCAGCAACCAGTCCACTGGCATTTTGCTGGCTTTGAGCACATAAGCCATATCCAGCGCCGTACTGGCATAGCGCTCCTGTGCCATGGATGAAGATGGCTCCAAATCCAGTACCAGTTCAGCGAGGTCCAGCGCGTTGCCGAAATAATAAACCGCCTCCTGCCAATCCCCCTGCAGCACCGACTCACTGGCCGCCGTCATCAAGTGGTACCACATGTCTCGGGCCCGCTCCGGATACTCGGTGTAGCGTTGTCGATGGCGTGGGCAGATAAATTTCATTGCTGTGGTACTCCTGACGGTTGGGGTCTCAACTCAATTAATGCAAATGATATTTATTCTCATTTAAATATTCAAGTATTTATTGGGTCAGAAGATTGTGGCTTAAAATTTTTATACGGCTGGTACGAAAGGGTGGATGGTTGCGACAGAGGAATGGGGGGCGAGGAGATCCCACCAATACTGGAAATTGCTCCTGCATTTCCAGCATACACCCCATCCATGGGGATATCGCCGCTTATTTACATGGATGTAATGTATGCAAGTTTTGCAGGAGCAAAAACTTGTCCTGCGCATCCCTGCGCCCGCGGCATACATGCCATCCCTGGAATCGCCACTCCTGCGCATCCATGCGCCCGCGGCATACATGCCATCCCTGGCAATAAAAAAGCCAACCCGAGGGTTGGCTAAAAACGTAACAAAAGTTAGAAAAAGAGAATAATCAACTGCCTTGACTGAGCGCTCCTACATCACGGCGCACCATTGCTTCGGCCATTTCACGGATACTGGCGGGATCGTCAATGGTGGAAGGTATGGAGTACTCCTCGCCATCGGCAATCTGGCGCAGCAGTTTGCGCAGAATTTTACCGGAACGGGTTTTCGGCAAGCGCTTGACCACAATCGCGGTTTTAAAGCACGCCAGCGCACCAATACGGTCGCGTACATCGGCCACCAACTCCTGCTCCAGAGTTTCTTCGCTCATGTCTTCGCCGTCCTTGAGCAGCACAAAACCAATCGGTAGCTGGCCTTTAAGACCGCAGTTGATACCAATCACAGCGCACTCGGCCACGGCTTTATGATCGGCAACAATTTCTTCCATCTCACCGGTGGACAGGCGATGGCCGGAGACATTAATCACATCGTCGGTTCGGCCCATAATGAATACGTAACCGTCATCGTCGATATAGCCGCCGTCGCCGGAACAGTAATAGCCCGGGAAGGCCTCGAGATAGCCAATGTGGTAGCGATCGAAGTCGCCCCAGATGGTAGGAAAACAACTCGGGGGCATGGGCAGTTTCACCGCGACACTGCCCTGCTCGTTGGGGCCAACTTCTTTGCCCTCGTCATCGAGAATGCGCACATCAAAACCGGGGCTGGGCTTAGTCGCCGAACCGGGCTTGGTTGCCATCGGCTCCACCCCCATCAGGTTGCCGCAGATGGCCCAGCCGGTTTCCGTCTGCCACCAGTGATCCACCACCGGCAGACCCAACAGGTTTTTAATCCACTCGTAAGTGGGCGGATCCAGACGCTCACCGGCGACAAAAATGGTTTCCAGACTGGATACGTCATACTGCTTCAGCAGCTCGCCATTGGGGTCTTCTTTCTTGACCGCACGGAAGGCCGTCGGGGCTGAAAACAGGCCTTTGACCTTGTATTCCTCAGCCACCCGCCAGAAGGCTCCGGCATCCGGGGTGCGCACTGGCTTACCCTCATAGAGCACTGTCGACAGTCCCGCCAACAGTGGCCCGTAGACAATATAGGAGTGCCCCACAACCCAGCCCACATCGGAGGCGGCCCAGAAAACATCGCCAGCATCCATGTTGTAGATGGCCTTCATGCTGTATTTCAGTGCCACCGCATGACCACCGTTGTCGCGCACCACACCCTTTGGCTTACCGGTGGTGCCGGAGGTGTAAAGAATATAGAGAGGGTCCGTCGCCTTCACCGGCACGCAGGCCGCCGGTTCACAGTCGGCAATGGCCTCAGCCCAGGTTACGTCACGACCGGCCTGCATCTCAGCCTGAGCCTGCTCGCGCTCGAGGATGATGCAGCAATCGGGCTTGTGTGCGGCAATATTGATGGCCTCATCCAACAGGGGTTTGTAGGGGATCACCCGATCCACTTCAATACCGCAGGAGGCGGTAACAACCACTTTGGGTGCCGCATCATCGATGCGCACCGCCAGTTCCTTGGCGGCAAAGCCACCAAACACCACCGAGTGGATCGCACCCAAACGGGCCACGGCCAACATGGCCACAGCGGCCTCTGCCACCATTGGCATATAGATCAGCACCCGGTCACCCTTGCTGACGCCACGTTGTTTCAAGCCACCGGCAAACAAGGCCACTCGGTCGCGGAGTTCGTTGTAGGTAATGGCTTCCTTACTGGCGGTTACCGGAGAATCATAATAGATGGCGACCTGATCACCACGGCCAGCGTCAATATTGGCGTCCAGTGCCATATGGCAGGTATTCATTTCACCGTCTACAAACCAGCGATCAATGCCATTTTCATCCTTGCCCAGTACGGTTTGAGGAAACTGGAACCAATCCAGATCGCGCGCCTTTTCAGACCAAAACGCCTCCGGTTCCTGAATTGAGCGTTGATATTCAGCTGCGTAGCTCATAGATAACTCCGATACCCACTAAAGACTTTAAGCATTTGAAATTATTGTTTTTTTGCCAGCTGCACAACACGACTTTAGTAGCAGGACATTGAGCATAGACCATTTACCAGCCGGTCAGATCTGCCTATTGCTGTGCAGTATCGGGAAGAATCCGATCCTGTTGACGACTCCATTGGTAGTTACGGTCAAAAATCTCACTGAGTGAACCGTTCTGATGCAGTTGCTCCAGTGCCTCGGCGTAAACCGGCAACAGATCTTTGTGAGGGGAGTGTTTGGACATATACAGACTGCCGCTGGCACCTTTGAAATCGAGCAGCACCGTCAGCCTGGCGGGATCGACCTGCATTTTTTCCATGGCCCAGTACACCGCCTGATCGGTTCCCGCCATGGCGTAAAGGCGATTGCGCAGCAACATGGCGATACCCTGATACATACTGTTAACCGGTATGCGGCGAATGACATCGTCTTCATCAAAGACAGGACCGTATTTCGATCCCCGCATATGCCCCACATTCTGCCCGGCAAGATCTTTCATGGACGAAATAGCCGGCCTGTCGGCAAGGGCAATAATCAGAATGCGGGTATCAACAATATGCCCGACACGAAGGGCCGATTGGCGGGACTCAGGGGAATCAAACAACACCGCCAGATCCACGGCGCCACTGAACAGGGAATAAATCACCCGCGGGTAAGGCATCATTTGATTATTAGCCGCAATACCGGTGGTCGACTGGAGAGAATCCATGACAGAGACCAGCAAACCGGAGGGCGCCTGTCCCGGCTCGGAGATCCCCCAAGGCGTAATGGTTGTGGTGGCAAATTTGACCGGCTGCGTCGAAGAAGAGCCTTTTAGAGACTCAGGGTAAGAAGCATCTGCAGCCCAGACATTACCGATCCAGCCCCAACACAAAAACAACAGTAGAAATAAACGCATAAGCCTAATGATCAATCCCCTGGGTAGCGATCAGCGCTTTTGAATCAAGCAACTGTCCAAGAGAAAACTGGTAAGCCGGGCGCTCAGAATTATAAACCTTGCTCAGGCTTCTGTAGTTCAGGTTACGCCACTGTCGCGTATGTAAGATCGGTAGGTAGTGCTTTATATTATTCCGGGTCACAGCCTCAAACAGCCTCCTTTGCTGATACAGCCCGCCATCATCCTTAAAGTCGAGCCCATGATGATAATCATACAGCATGATCAGGCTCCAGCCAGCAGTCATAAAATGGCCACCCACTGAGGCAAACAGTGAACCCTCCTCCAGCGCCGCCACTTCATCGGCATCCCAGTTAATGCTGGCAAGATTGATCTCAGGCAGATCCGGGTGTTTCCTCAATGCCGCCAGAACCCCCATGGCCATGGCGCCATTGGCCGCCCAGATGGCGTTGACCTGAGGATAGCGCCGTAGCAATCCCGGAGTTTTCCTTAAGGGCGTGTCATAGCGCCAGTCGCCCGCTTCAATATGCTCAAGTCTGGCCCCGGGGTGATTAGCCACCGCACGCATTAAGCCCTTTACTCTTAATGT
This sequence comes from Candidatus Pelagadaptatus aseana, assembly GCF_040362265.1. Lineage (NCBI taxonomy): Bacteria > Pseudomonadati > Pseudomonadota > Gammaproteobacteria > Cellvibrionales > Cellvibrionaceae > Candidatus Pelagadaptatus > Candidatus Pelagadaptatus aseana. Next base: position 55,797 of record NZ_BAABNJ010000002.1, on the reverse strand, counting down.
GGAGGCTGAGGTGATGTCGTCACCGCTGTAAGCCAGCAACCGGGCCTCCCCATCGGGCAAACTGTGGAGTAAGTGTTCCGCCAGTTGATATCCGGCGTATTCATTATCAGGCAGCAGGGAGCCGAGCCAGTGTCGATACTGTTGTCTGGGCAAGGGCTGGCGATCCAGCGTTTTACTGAAGTGGTTATAGGCCAGAAAAAAAGGAATACCCGCCGCATCAATTTGTGCAAACAGAGGATTCAATGCGAAACGCTCATTCACCAGCAGCAGATAATCGGGTTTTTGCTGGCGGTTTATCACCTCAGTGACCAGCGACTGCATCGTAAAACTGCTTCGCCCGGCGTATAGAATTTCCAGCCTGATCCCCAGATCCAGAGCAACCGCCTCAGCAAAGCGGCCGGCTTCTGGCCAGAAGCCACCCGTGGGGTTATTAGTTTGATTATGTCCCGGATTGACAAATACCACGTGCATCGGCTCGGCCTTTGGGGCTTGAGCAACAACACTGATACTGATCAACAGGGCCAGAACCGGCCCAAGTCTTCGAGCAAACTGCAACATGGAGAGTAACTGCGTCCGATTTACTTCCAGTATAGGCGCAGTCTTACTGTAATAAAGTCCGGCAGGTGATCTGCTCCAGAAATCTAGAAAGCCTAGGTCCAGAGATCAATAGGGGTTTGATGAGTCAGCGTGCGAAGAATATCCGAGCGGGTAACAATCCCGATCAGTTGTTCCCCGGCCATGATGGGCATGGCACCAACGCGATGATCCAACATAACCTCCGCCAGCGTACGCAAATAGGTGTCGGCGGTGGCCGTCAGAACCTTGTGACTCATTACGTCCCCCACCGTCAGCCTGTCGGATTTGCCATTGAGCAGCTCCGTGTCGGGCAACAACAGACTCGAACTGGCCTGCAGCGCATCGCGGTCCGAGACCAGCCCCAATAACCGTCCCTGGCCATCAAGCACCGGGAAGTGACGAAAACGCCATTGTGAAAATTGCTGCCAGAGCCCCACCAGATTCAGTCCAGGTGCGACAGACTGCACCGGTTTGCTCATAATCTGCTCAGCAAAAAACACCGGATGCCGCTGTTGCTCGACCGGCGCGGCTGAAAACAGGGGTTTGCGTTGCCGACCAGCAACCGCTGAACCATAGGGATGGTCACCGTCCTTATACTGATCTCGGGGTGATACCTTATGTGGGCCGCCACTGGCATTGGCCTTATTGACATGGCGGGGAGGAAAAACATCGTACCAGGGAGTGGCAATACCCCTCCCCTGTTCATAAACCTGAAATGGCATAAGAGCCCCGCAACAGAAAACACATCTTCAGTGTAACTCCCATTGCCTGAATTTACAGGGGCCAAGCCATTGCGACTTATTTTAAATCAAGGATGTCGAGCAGTAGAGTCTCAGGTCAGTAAAGCCCACTGCCAGAAACCCGCCAGCAGCCCCAGTACAGCACCGACTGCAATCAGCTTCCATTCGTCCTCGGCCACAACCGGGTGCAACAATTCATAGAACTCTTCACCAGGCAAGTTGCCGACACGTTCAGCCACCGTCTCCTCAATATCAAAAGCCTTATCGATATAATTCAAAGAACGCTTATCAGGACGCTCCAGCTCTTTGATGGTGCGATCACTGATGATATCGCTGATGCGAGCATACTGGGTCGGGCCAATACTCATTACCGTGAGCGGCTTAAAGGAGCCCTGAGTCGCCTCCAGAGAATGATTGACCTCACGATGAATCATATCGCGGATACGATCGACCGAATTCTTGCTCTTGAGGAATTCCTCGGCAACGATCTCTGCGCGAATCAGATCCTCAGCAAACACCTTGCCAAAGTAACGAGACACCTCTTTCTGGCGTTTGATAAACAGCCCCAGAATGGTAAAAGGGCCAACTTTTACCGGCTCCACCGGTTTCTGAATCAGGTAGATGGCGATGGTGTTGGTCAGGTAGCCAACCAACAGGCCGAACAGGGGCAGTAACCACCAGACCGGATAGAAATACCAGAGAAACATCACCGGAATCCCCAAGGGGAAGCCAAAATAAAAACCACTGCGCTCGAGAAAGCGAAACTCTTTTGCCCCCGACGTTTTAAAGATGTCGATCAACATCTCCTTGTTGTTACCCAGCTTTTCGACAATCAACTCATTCAGATCAAGTAAGTCCTCCGATTCATCCTTGATGTCATCGACCATCTTGCGAACCATATCCGGCAACTGCTTTTTAACCTCGTCGTAAACCTTCTCTTTGAGCCAGATGGGTGAGGCACTCCAGAGAAAATTACTGACTTTGAAACCGTAGCTGGTGGTTTGCTCCATGACTTCGTCGACCAGCTCTTCTACAAAGTTTTCCAACCGGTTCGACATGGCATCCACCAGATGTTCCGGGTGAACGCGACTGATCAATTCCTCCTGAGTCAGGACCCGGCGCACACTGTGATCAACTACCACACGGGCCATCTTCTCGGAATTAGCCGGAATCACGCCCTGCCAGCCGATAGGACCTACCCCCTGAAATTCAACCGGCCCCATCATCATTTTTACGGCCAGCCAATTGGTGCCATAGCCGACAATGGCACTGACCAGAGGAATGGTCAGATAGGTCCAGTACTCTTGAAAAAACTCTGCGATTGTCATATCAGCTCCTGCAAATAATTATTTCTTGTTCTTTTGCCCATAGGTGTGCTCGAGATAGCGATTGATGTCCGCCGACTCGTACATTTCCACACCGGTGTTTGGGTCAATCAGGTAGGGCACCTGCACCTTGCCGGTGCGTTCCAGCAAAGCCTTGCGATTGCGCCCCTTGACCGCCAATCCCGGAAACAGGGCTGATCGAATTTGTGGCGGCCCCATATCCCGCCACATGGCCTTGCCGGTATTGCGCAATTCATAGGGCAACTCCAACTCACACAAACGCTCGCGGACCCGGCGGGCAAACGGACTGGATTCAAAACTGTACAGCACCAGAGGCTTCTCAGGCTGACGTGCCGGGCGTGCGGTTTGCTTGCCACGAACCAGAGAAGCAGAAATCGAGCCAGCCACTGCCAGTTCTCTTAGTCCCAGCGGCTGTCGCCTCTGACCATAGGTTTTATACAGATACTGGATGATGGCATCCGACTCATAGAGTTTCTTGCCGGTGTTGTGGTCAACCAGGAAAGGCAATTGCACCCGGCCACCAAGCTCACGCACCTGTTTGCGGTAGCGATCACCACCCGGTGGGCAGGGATAAATCATTGCATCCACATCCAGCTCGGTCAGCGCCTCTCGCACCAACCGGCAATAGGGACAGGATTCAAACTCATAGAGTTCCAGCATCTGCTTGGGCTGGCGTCTGGCGGGTTTGGCACTGGTGCCACGCCAGGCTCGCATGGTCGATGTCACAGACGAATTCAATACATCCAGTACCGGCTGCATAAATCACCTCAAAAGTTTATAAGGAGTCCCAGAAAGAGCCCCAAAGAATATCAAAAAAACAGGGTCATAGTACCCGTGGGCAAGGCCCCAAAGTGCTTTCTGGTAAGCAGAAACCGGATAATGGCAGAGATAGAATGACCACAGAGTCAGACAAGGCTACTACGCCAGCCATAAGAAGTGAACATCGACACCCGACAATTCATAAAACTGCCTTTGGTGTCGATTTTGGCACCGCAAATTACGCGTTATTTTCGGCCTTCAGATAACGCTGGATAAATTCATCACGGGCCTGATGAAAAATACGCACGCCCTCTTCGTAGCCGCCCACAACAAAGTGATCGTTGGCGCCACTGCGCAGAGTCTTCTGAATATCTACGGAGATGGCCAGATCCTCTTTTTCAAACACCGTGCCCTGAATGTGCTCGAAACTGGCATCGAGCTTGGCTGCCACCTCATCGTTGGCAGGTGCCTCGGGGACCAACATCCGATGAACCACCCGCATCTGATCGGCGCCTACCGGGAACAGCGACATCTGTGAAATCCAGTGCGGGTGAAACACCAGAATGGTATTGGGAAAAATATTGTAAAACAGGGTGGTATTAAGGCGCAGATCCCATTGCTCCGGGTCTTTTTTAATTTCTTCGGTCAGGGTTTTACGCCCACCCATTTGCCGCGTATGCGGGTAACAGTCGTCATAGATACTGGCATCGAGAAAAAATCGCGACAGACTATTTTTGTGCAGAGTCTTGAGGTGATAGCCCTCGGCGAAGGCATCCATCACCAGCTTCCAGTTGCACTCGTTTTGTAAGGCAACGCGCTTGTGCATGACCTGACCAGCAAACTCAAACCCCTCCAGATCCGACACGATGGACTCCCCCAAAAAGCCATCCACATCCAATGGCTCGTCGGGATCACCATCAATCACAACCCAGATAAAACCATGCTTCTGGGCAAACTGCACCGGGACCAGATTCAGTTTGGAAAAGTCTTCGTCGCCAAACAGCTCTTTTTCCGGTACCGCCGCCAGACTGCCATCGAGCTTAAAACTCCAGGCGTGATAGGGGCAAACCAATAACCGCTTGCACTGCCCCTTTTCACCTTGTAATAAACGGGCACCCCGATGGCGGCAGGCATTCACCAGAACCCGCAGCTCGCCACTGTGATCTCTGAGGATAATCAACGGTACCCCGTCAATCTCTTCTGTCACATAGTTACCGGGCTCAGCCACCTCCGTTACATGGGCCACTATAGTGGGCACCTTGCGAAATATGGCCTTCTGCTCAAGGATGAGTTCATCGGTTTCGAAATAGCGTTTAACATCAATACGATGATTGACTGAGGGCATCTCATCGAGGGTTTTGTTGGCGGCGCCAACCACTCTTTCAATCAGATTGATCTGTCTTTCCTTTTTCATTGCACCGCACCGCCTGTCGTTAATCCTTTGCCATTATCATCTGCCCCTGAGTCTATCAGTGCAACTGAATAGACTGCCAAACACCTTGATATTTTCTCTCCGACTGACCGCTGCACTGCACCAAAAAAGAACACAAAAAAATTAAGCCACCATAGCCGCACCAGTCTGGCGCACCCACACACATGATGCAGATTGAGCCGTGCAGAAGCCTGCATTTACCGCTACCCTGAGCCCATTCACGCTTATGGAGCTCTTCACCTATGACCGCCAGACTGATCGTCTCTACCGACCTCGATGGCACCTTACTGGACCATTTCAACTACAGTTTTGAGGCCGCAGCGCCCGCCATGCAAAGGCTTGAAAGCCAGGGCATTCCCATCATCATCAACACCAGCAAAACCTTCAGCGAAGTGCTGTTACTGCGCCAACAGATGGGTAATCACCACCCGTTTATTGTCGAGAACGGCTCGGGCATTGTTGTCCCCAATGACTATTTTGACGCACTACCCGAGTCCGCCAGACCCTATGGCGACTATCATCTGATCGATTTTGGTGCCGATTACGCCAGCCTCTGCCGACACTTGAGCAAGCTGAAATCGCGCTATCAATTTACCGGCTTCAGCGATATGAACGACGAACAAATTCAGGCCCACACCAACCTGCCTCTGGAAAACGCCCATTTGGCAAAACAGCGCCTGTTCAGTGAACCCCTGATCTGGCAGGACAGTGACGATGCCCGCACGGCCTTTATCAGCGAACTGGCTGAAGCCGGCATACAGGCGCTGCAGGGCGGGCGCTTTCTCCACGTCATGGCGCCAACCGACAAGGGTAAAAGCCTGCAAACCCTGAAAACGCTTTATGAAACACAATGGCAAACAAATTGCTTTACTGTAGCTCTGGGTGACAGTGCGAACGACATTGCCATGTTGGAACAAGCCGATATAGCGGTGATTGTCCGCTCCCCCAAGCACCCGCCACTGACGGTCAGTGGTCGGCAACAAACCATAATTACAGACGACATGGGTCCGACTGGCTGGAATCAGGCCATAGGGTCCATACTCGATGAGCGACTTTAGTAGATAACACAACGGGACTGACAACATGGGCGACTTTTACCAGAATGGAATCATCACCACCCTGCACAATCTTTCACGCAGGCCGCTGGAAGAAATGGAACAGGAGCTGCAACGGTTTTCCGAAAAGCGCCCCATGTCACTGGTGTTACCCTCGCTGTATTCCGAGCTGCAGGGTGAAGCCCTGCCCCACATCATCAAGGAGTTGAAAGGCGCCAGTTATCTCGGCGAAGTGATCATCGGTCTGGACCGCGCCAGTGAAGACGAATACCGCCATGCGCTGGAATTTTTTGGTGAGTTACCCCAGCACCATCGCGTGCTCTGGAACGAAGGACCAAGACTGCAGGCCATTGATGCCAAGCTACAGGAGCAGGGGCTGGCGCCCAGAGAACTGGGCAAAGGCCGCAACGTCTGGTACTGCCTGGGCTACGCTCTGGCATCCGGCAAGTCCGAGGCCATTGCGTTGCATGACTGCGACATTGTCACCTACGAGAGAGGCTTATTGGCCAAATTGATTTACCCGGTGGCCAACCCTAGTTTCAACTACGAATTCTGCAAAGGCTATTATGCGCGGGTTGCCGATGGCAAGATCAATGGTCGGGTCAGCCGTTTATTGGTGACACCACTGATCCGTGCACTCAAGAAAACCATCGGCAACATGGACTATCTGGATTATCTGGACAGCTACCGCTACCCACTGGCCGGTGAGTTTTCTTTCCGCCGCGACGTTATTAACGATCTGCGCATTCCCAGTGACTGGGGGCTGGAAATTGGCGTTCTGTCGGAGATGAAACGCAACTACGCCACCAACCGTCTGTGCCAGGTAGACATCGCTGATATCTACGACCACAAACATCAGGACCTGTCGCTGAATAACGATCAGGGCGGCCTGTCTAAAATGTCCATCGACATTTCCAAAGCCATGTTCCGCAAGCTCGCCACCTATGGCGTGGTGTTTAACGAGGAAACCTTCCGTTCCATCAAGGCCAGTTACTTCCGCATCGCACTGGATTTTGTCGAAACCTACAAAAATGATGCCGAGATTAACGGCCTGAAACTGGATATCCATCAGGAGGAAAGTGCCGTGGAGCTGTTTTCAGAGAACATCATGAAAGCCGGCGATCGCTTCCTCAACAGCCCCATGGAGAAGCCCTTTATCCCAAGCTGGAGCCGGGTGCAAAGTGCGATACCGGATATTTTTGAACAACTCAGAGAAGCCGTTGAAGCCGATCACGAAGAATTTCTGAACCAATAATCAACCAACAGATACTGCCGAAAGAGAACCACAGCAATGCCCGAGACCAGAGCCCTGGACGATGTTATTTACCAGCTTAAAGACCATCTGGACTTTATTTATCCCAATCTGGACAACACAGAACTGGTCAATGAAATGGTGCGCACCATGCGCTTTGGTGAAACCTGCCACAAGGTTCAACGCCATCAGAACTTGTGGGATGAATCAGACATCACCATGATCACCTATGGTGACAGCATTCGCAGCGGCGAAGAAAAACCGCTGCTGACACTGTACCATTTTCTCAACAAGCATCTGCAGGATCAGATCAGCATTGTTCATCTGTTACCCTTCTTTCCATGGAGCTCAGACGATGGCTTTTCGGTGATCAACTACACCGCCGTCAACGATTGTCTGGGAGACTGGACATACATTCGCGGTTTGGCCAGCCGCTACAAAGTCATGGCCGACCTGGTGGTCAATCACTGCTCGGCTCGCAGCCTCTGGTTTGACAACTTTATTAAAGGCGAAGAACCGGGCAAGGGTTATTTTTTCACCGCCTCCCCCGACGACGACACCAGTCTGGTTGTGCGACCCAGGACCAACGATCTGCTGCGTCCGGTGGAAACCAGCGAGGGTACCCAACACGTCTGGTGTACCTTCAGTGATGATCAGGTCGATCTCAACTTCAAGAACCCGCAGGTATTAATGGAGTTCTGCAAAATTCTGCGGTTCTATCTGGATGAAGGTGTTTCCATTTTCCGCCTCGACGCCATCGCCTTTGTCTGGAAAGAAATTGGCAGTAACTGTCTAAACCTGCCCCAGACCCATGAGATCGTCAGGCTGCTGCGAACACTGGTGGAGCACGCCAACCCCAATGCCGTGATCATCACCGAAACCAATATCCCCAATCAGGAAAATCTGTCTTACTTCGGCAACACCAACGAAGCGCACTGGATTTATAATTTCTCTCTACCACCGCTGCTGTTGAATACTCTTGTGAGTGGCAGTTGCCGGTACCTGAACAACTGGATGATGGGCATGCCACCAGCCCGTCACGGCACCACCTACTTTAACTTTATCGCCAGTCACGATGGCATTGGTCTGCGCCCCGCCGAAGGCATTCTCACCGATGAGGAAGTGGACACCCTGATTGAAACCATGGAATCGTTTGGCGGCAAAATCTCCTGGCGCTCACTCAATGATGGCGGCCGCCGCCCCTATGAGATCAACATCAGCCTGATCGATGCCCTGAAGGGAACCACCAAAGGTCCGGACGCGTATCAAATTGATCGCTTTGTGTGCGCTCACGCCATCATGCTGGCACTGGAAGGGGTTCCGGCGTTTTATATCCACAGTCTGCTGGGCACTGAAAACGATTATGAGCGGGTTGAGCATACCAACCACAACCGCCACATCAATCGCCACCAATGGCAACTAGACAAACTCAACGACGCACTGGGTGATTCTCTGCGACACCACCGCACGGTGCTGGAGCGATTAAAAGCGTTGATTGATATCCGCAGTAAGCAATCGGCGTTTCACCCCAACGCGGTACAGTTTACCTTGCACATCAGCGATCAGATTTTTGGCTTCTGGCGCCATAGTCTCGACCGCACCCAGTGTATTTTTGTCCTGAACAATATTTCCGATCAGCCTCAGGAACTGCCACTGGCGCGCATCAATCTGGTGAATACCGAAGAGTGGACCGATTTGATTTCCGGAGAGAGTTTTCAGGATCACCACGAAAACCTGACGTTACAGCCCTATCAAACTCTGTGGTTAACCAATCTGCGGCACTGATCGCGCCGGAGGTCAGACCAGTTCACTGCCCCCTTCACGAATTGCGGTCTGGTAGAGCTCGTTCTTATTGACCCGCACCAGATTGTAGATGGTCGAATCGATCTGACCTTTGGCGTCCATCTCATCCATGATGGCCAATACATCGTCCACCTCCAGACGATCGCGATAGGGACGTTTCTGGCACAATGCCTGAAAAATATCGGCGATGGATAACACCCGGGTGGGCAGATCGATGCGATCACCACTCCAGCCAAACGGGTATCCGGAGCCATCCAGCTTTTCGTGGTGCTCCGCGGCCCACTTGGCAATCGGAGTATTGGGAAAGATCGCTTTTAAGACCCGTTTACTATCCAGTGTGTGAGACCGCATTTGTGCCGCTTCCTCATCGGACAGTCGGCCGGGCTTTTCAAGAATTTCATCAGGCGTTCGCAGTTTGCCAACATCGTGTAACAAACCGGCAATACGAAGAATACGGCGCTGGTAATAATCCATCCCCGCCAACCCGGCAATGGAATAGGCAAGATCGGCAACCCGCAAACTGTGGTAGTGGGTAAAGGGGCTTTTGGCATCGACAATCAATGAAATCAATTCCCCGAGAGATTCAATTTCATCAAAACTCAGACTCACCTGATAATCGCTGGAATCGAGTGTTTCAAAAATGGCATCATCGAGGAATTCATCGCGCAGCTCCAACCAGAAACTGTCTTTCTCCGCAGCCTGTTTAGCCGCTGCAAACAAATGATCGGCGAACAATAAATCAGCATGAGGTTCCAGCTCTGCCAGAATCTCGCGCTTATTGAGCAGCACCTGATGAAATGAATGACGGGCGACAAAACGTACGTGAACCACATCTAGGCGATCGGCGAGAAAAATCAGATTGGCGTATTCACGGGTGTCACGATCCAGATGCTCCGGCATATTGCGCCAGCGGGTATGGTGATAGCGAACGGCCTCAGCGTATTCCTGAAATGGAGGAAAGCTGCGCAGGAAATAGTCACCCCGCTCGCAATGGTGTTCGGCGCCATCCCACTCCATTTCATCCACCAGTTTTTTGTGCACCACAGTGGAAGAAACGCCACAATCGTGCAGCATCCCGGCCAACAATACAAAGTGGCGGCGCTCCCGCTCCCAGCCCAACAAATGGGCAATACGATGACAAATCAAGCCCACACGGCGCCCGTGACTGCGGTCATTAACGCCAACATAATCTAGCGCTTTGGTGACCGTATGGGCCGCTCGCCCAAGGTCAATATCCATACCCACAAAAGCACCGACGGACTGATCAAAGGCATCAAACATGGTTTCAGGGAGGCTTACTGACATACTGCTACACCGATGGCTCTGTCACTGCGAGAGAGCCTTTTAAAAAAGCAGGGATTATATCAAAACAGTTCAATATCGTCGCCATCATCGAACAATTCAATATCCTCAACCTCGCTCTCAGTCACTTCGGTATCACGCTGAACCGCCACCAGTTTATCCACTGAGGAAGAAACCCGGGCAACCAGAGCCTCGGTGGAGTCACCTTGAGAGGCATGTTCGGCCAGAGCCTCCTGAATAATGCTGGTGAGATAGCTCTCCTGCTCACTGGTCAGATCCAGCACATGAAAGCTCATCTTTACATCCTCGCCTATTTTCTCAATCAGGCGCTCACGATCGCTGTGACTGGCCTCCAGAGAAGCGGCCGCCTGACCAGCGGCTTCGGTCAGCTCCATGGCGATGGCTTCCAGAGCTTGTGCCTGAATAATGGCACGGTAGCGAGATTCCATGCCCTCAACCAAAGCCGCGACATAATCGCGGACCTGGCCCGCGAGACTTTCCTCTTCGGGCATGTTCTTGATCAGAAACGACACGTGGTTATCGTTCACCATCAAACGCGAACCAAATGCATAGAGCCGGCCTTTTTCCCTGAGAATTTCATAGACGTTAATTTCTGTCGGACTGCAGCTGATACCACTGCAATCAAAACTGTAAGTCGCCCCCTTCTGACGGAAAATAACCGACGACTGCAGTCCCTGATTGCCCATAAATTTGAAAAAAGCTCTGGCGATTGTCGATTCATCCCGGGCATGGGAGACATCTTTCATAAACTGCACAATTTCGCCATAACGGGATGCATCGCGCATCGACTGAAAGGCCAACACCTCGGTATCACTGAGACTTGCCGATATGGCCGAACGCTTTTTGTGGTAACCGGCAATGCGGTCGATTTTGGTCACCAGGTCGACCAGAGCCAGTGGTTTTTTGAGAAAATCAATGGCACCGGCCAGATAAGAGGCAACGCGATTATCTTTCGAGTCATCGCCACTCATCATTACAATACTGATGTGACTCTCTTCGTAATCGCTGGAGATCTGTTGGGCAATATTCAACCCGGATCCTTCAGGCAGATGAATATCAATCAGCACAATGTTGGGCTCCTGCTGTTTGATGATTTCCAGCGCGTCCATTTCATTTGTAGCAAACAGCAATTTGTAATTGGCGGACAGAATTTCCCCTATCAAATCCTGATAGATCAGATCGTCCTCGACGATCAGAACCTTGACCTGATGCAAATCATCATTGGCCGGAGCAATCTCTCCGGTCTCTGATCGCACCTGTTCCGGCTGCAGATAATCGGAGAAAAAATAACCTTGCGCATAATCAAAGCCGGATTTAAGAATAATCTCCTGTTCTTCGGATGTTTCAACCCCTACCGCCGTGGTGCTGATCGAAAAACGCTGAGCCTGAGAGGCCATCTTTTTTAATAATGAGTGCTGGGTAGCCTGCTGGGTGGTTTTCATAATCACCGAGCGGGAAATCTTCAGCTCCTCAACCGGCAAGCGGGATACCTCATCGACCGACAATTTCAAACCCGCATGAATTTCTGCGGCAAAATAAAATCCCGCCAACTTCATTTTATCCAGAGCGGGTTTCACCCGCTCCAGCAGTTCGGGGTCATCCACACCAATATCAAATGAAATCGCGCTGGGCTGAATATTTCTGGCCGCAACCAGCTTACAGACAGAATCGACAAATGCCGGTTCTTCCAGTGCCGTCAAATCAAGATTGATGCTGATACCGATTTCATTATTGCTTAAACGCGCTTCAAGATCCGTTAATACCTTGTTGAGAATCTTTATGGCAAAGTCTCCCACCAATCCCAGGCTGCGAATCTCCTTAAGGAACATCATCACCGGTACATTGGTGTGCTCAATTTCCAGTCTTGAAAAGACTTCGTAACCCAGAAGCTGACCACTGCTGAGTTCGATCTTCTCCTGATAGACCACTCTGAACATGTCCTCATTAAAGGCTTTGAGCAACATTTCCGGACTGAGGGTAAACGACTCATCAATCACATTATTCACAGATAAGGCCCCGCTTATTTTTTTCTATCCATGTAAACGTACTCTCAAATGGCATAGGCCTGGAGTAGTAGTATCCCTGTAAGCTGACTTGCTTGAAGCAGGCCAGCTTTTGCAATTGTTCGCGGGTTTCAATGCCTTCGAGCACCACTGAGAACCCCAACTCTTCAATCAGTTTTATCATCCCGGCCAGCAGCTTTTGACTCCGGTCGGATGTCACTACATCATCGACAAACAGCTTATCGATTTTTACCGTATCGATTGGCAATTTCTGCAGATAGGAAAAAGAACTGAAACCACAGCCAAAGTCATCAACGGCGATCTTGATGCCGACCTGCCTGAGGCGATTGAAGTCATCCATGTATTTGACCATTTCAAGCAAATTGGCGCTTTCGGTCAGCTCAATACCAATCTGGGCAGGTGACACCTGATAGCGCTCGCAGATTTCCAGCAGATGGCTGTAAACATCTCTGCGCGACAACTCCACCACGGACAAATTAATATTCACCGTAACATCAATATCGCATTTATCACGCCAGACTTTGATCGCCTGACAGGCAGACTCCACTATAAACATGCCCAGCAGATTGATCTCTCCGGTCTGCTCAGCGGCCGGAATAAAATCCAATGGTGAGACATAACCTTCGGTCTCATGCTGCCAACGCAGCAAAGCTTCAAACTTGATGTCACGCTCCGGGCTGACAATAGGCTGATAATGGAGAGAAAAATCTCCTTGTCTTAATCCCCGTCCAATTTCGTTGAAAATAACGGCATTCAACCGAGCGCTGTCGGATACCCCCTGATCGTAAATCTTATAGCTGTCGTGATAATGCTTTTTGGCGTATTCCAGCGACTGAGACACTCGTTGTAACAGGTCAGTACTCTTATCTGTTTCACTTGCAGCAAGTCCAAATAAACCGGCGCCAATCCGGACATCAAACTGCAGCGATGCGCCCTCTTTCTGTCTGAGGGCGGCGGCCAATTTATTGAGAAAGGTTTCGAGCACACTCATGTCTTTAATGTGATCAATCAGGATGCCAAACACGTCCGAACTGAGGCGGCTGACAACATCGTCCTCACGGACACAATTGAGGATGCGATCTGCAACCGCCTTTAAAACCCGATTGCCGAATTCCCGGCCATAAAGATCATTGATTTTGCTGAACTGACTGACATCCACCAGAATTACGGCAAAACCCTTTTGCCTGAGCCGACTCTCTTCAACCATCATATCCATTGCCAGATTAAAATATTTGGCGTTAAACAGATCGGTCAGAGAGTCATGATTGGACGCGTGCCTGAGTTTCTCGGTCTCGACTTTTTTACTGCTGAAGTCTTCAATAATACCCACATAGCCCTGCAACTGGCCCTCGCTATCGAGCCGCCGGGCAATGGCTATGCGCTCAATAAACACCTTGCCGTTCTTGCGACGATTCCATAATTCTCCCTGCCAGCTGCCAAGGGATTGCAGGGACTGCCACATGTCGGTGTAAATGGAATCATCCTGCATCCCAGACCCGAGAATACTCGGGTCCTGGCCAAGCACATCGCGAGCACTGTAACCGGTGATACGTTCAAAAGACGCGTTCACCCGGGTGATGCGATTGTCTTTATCCGTAATCAGAATGCCCTGTGCCGACTGAGCAAAAATAAATTCTGAAGCCAGGCTATCCATCACCGTATCAGGCATAGGCCGGCTCCTGAATTTTTTCGACTTCAGCAAACACCAGACCCAGATTGAAAGGCTTGGTCAATACCGTGGTAACCCCGGCATCGATCATGGTCTGCAGATTCTCTGGCGAGGCGTAACCGGTGATGGCGGCGATGGGTATATGGCGGGTGCGGATATTGGATTTCAGATAGTTGCAGACTGCATCCCCCTGAATTCCCGGCATGCGAATATCGAGAAAAATCAGATCGGGTAAGACTTCGGCAACCAGAGCACCGGCCTCGAAGCCATTATTCACCGCGACAACATTGATCTCGGGATATTTGAATTCCAGTGCCGACATCAATAACTCGGCGACGGCCTCGTCATCATCGACAATCAGAATGGTTTTTTGCTGTTCTGTTACCGGAGAATTGCCCTTCAGCCGTTGCGCCGCCAGTTGTTCGACATCCGCCAACCGAAAACGCCGATGGCCACCTGGAGTCACTGACGCTTTTAATAATCCCTTTTGCGCCCAGCTTCTTACCGTAATCGGAGAAACCTGAAAATAAGCAGCCACCTCCGCCGGAGTCAGCCAACCCGAACTGGATTCCATACCATCACCGTTCATAATCTCGTAGATCCAACCTGTCGATTGATAACACATCCTTTGTGGCATCAAATCGATATAAACGATATTAGATTAGCAAAAAAATAAAAAAAACGCCAAAAATCGATATATTCGATATACTCACTAGACAATAATGCCCATCTATCCTCCCGTTGCATGGAACAAGTGCCATGGCTGACCCGTTACCGCCCAAGAGAAACAGCGCTTACATCGACATCAATACCAATCTGATTTCCGATCAATTGGATATCGGTTACTGGAAGCTCAACCTCGAAACCGAAGAAATTTTCTGGGGAGCTGCCACCCAAAGAATCCATGAAGTGGACGACGATTACATTCCCGATCTGGCCACCGCTATCCAATTCTACGACACCATCGAACCGGGCCGGATCGCCATCACGGAAGCCGTCGACCATATCATCCGCACCGGGGAAGCCTATGACATCGAATGCCGTTTTGTTACGGCAAAAGGCAACAAGCGCTGGGTGCGTACCGCCGGGCACGCCCTGTTCGACAGTCAGGGCAAAATGACCCATCTCGAGGGTATCTTTCAGGACATCAGCCACTACAAGCAAATGCAGGAGACCAGCTTCTTTATTCAGAAAGAACTGAACTACATGACCTACGCTTTGGATCATCACGCCATTGTCAGCATGGCTGATACCGAGGGCAGCATCATTTATGTCAACGATCTGTTTTGTCAGGCCTCAAAATACGACCAGTCAGCGTTACTGGAAAAGAACCATAGTGTGGTTGCATCGGGTCATCACGACAGCAGTTTCTGGGAAACATTCTGGAAAACCATATCCAGCGGTAAAATCTACAAGGGTGAGATATGCAACCGCAGACAGGACGGTGAATACTACTGGGTCAACACCACCGTGGTTCCTCACCTGGACACCGACAACAAAATTGACCGCTACATTTCCATTTCAACGGATATCACCGAAGACAAACGCATAGCAGAACACCAGAAAGCCATGGAACAGAGCCTGTTCCGCAGCCAGAAAATGGAAGCCCTAGGGCAGGCTGTAGGCGGCATTGCCCACGATTTCAATAATATTCTGGCCGTCGCCATGGGCTACACCCAGTTGTTACTGCTCAAGGCTCCGGACCCCAACGCCCCCGAGCTCAAGGCAATACGCAACATTGATGCCGCGGCCAACAAAGCCAAGCTCCTGATCGATAAGATGTTGTCCTTTGCCCGTGGCAGCTCCGATGAATCCAGTCACATCCACCTGTCGCGCAAACTGAAGGATTTTTCCCAGTTTATCGACCCCTTGCTACCGGTGGATATCGAGCTGCAGATCGGCCATGTTGACGACAACATCCAACTGCTGATGGCGGAATCCTCTCTGGACCAGATTTTACTGAATCTCGCCATCAACGCCCGCGATGCCATTGGCGACAAGGGTGTCATTACCCTTGAGGCAGAGGCCATCGATGCAGACTGTGGCTACTGCCAGTCCTGCGGACAGGCCATCAACGCCAGCTACGTTCAACTCCGGGTCAAAGACAATGGGCCGGGACTGCATGGCATCAGCACCGATGAGATCTTCCAGCCTTTCTACTCCACCAAAGAACCCGGCAAGGGCTCAGGCATGGGACTGTCGGTGGTTCATGGTTTACTGCACGGCATCGGTGGCCATATTCAGGCCTTCAGTGGAGCCGAACAAGGTGCCGAAGAAGGCGCTGAAAAAGGTGCCGAAGAAGGCGCTGAAAAAGGTGCCGAATTTATTGCCTACATCCCCAACACCCAGCAGAGCAAACCAACACAAAGCAAATCGGTACAATCGAGTCTGCCAGAGCTGGATAACCGCAACGAGCTCAATGGTCTCACGCTGGCGGTGGTGGATGATGAGGAGGGGATTACCTCCATGTTAACGGAATTCTTCTCGCTGTTTGGCGCGAGAATGATCAGTTACAACAACGCCCTGAACTTTATTCACGATCTGGAAAAGACCGATCTGGCATTTGACCTCGCGCTGCTGGACATCACCATGCCACGACTTTCCGGCATCGAGGTCTGCAAAAAAATCCGGGAGCACAGTCAGGCCAGAGTCATTGCCATGTCCGGCTACAGCGACAAGGTCACGCCGGCCAGTTTCGGCCAATACGGGTTTGATGGCTTTTTAAGCAAGCCCATCAATATGAAACAGGCGATAGATCTGGTGCGCCAACTGATTGCCGCGCACAGCAACTCGCCAGAATCCTGATCAGGCCCGGTAAATCCTGACGTCGCGAAATTCCAGCGACTCATCCAGATCCGGCAGAGTACAGGCATCCACCTGCGCCACCTGCTTGTAGGGCGGGTAATCAAAATTCTTTACCCGTGAATCCGCCACCAGCACATCGTCTGCTCTGGCACTGAAGCGGTCCAGCCACGGCAGGTTGTCGCGATCGTAGAGCACGTCGGCGACAATAATAATATCGATATGGCCTTCAATCTGATCAAAATCTTCACTGATGACCAGATCGACGTCATTGATACGGGCATTTTCACGGGTCGCCAGAATCGCCAGAGGATCAATATCACAGGCGACCACTTCGCTGGCACCGGCTTTGCTGGCGGCGATGGCTACGACACCGGAGCCACAACCAAAATCAACCACCCGCTTGCCCTGTACCAGCTCTGGATTAGCCATTATGTACTGAGCCAGCACGGCACCAGAAGCCCAACAAAAGGCCCAGTAAAATGGCTGTTCCATCAGCTTCATGGCCGCCTCATAGGGCAGACGACCGGTGGGATAATCCTCATTCATCAGAAACAGATCGATGCCGGTATCGTTAGGCAGACGATACTTTTCGATGCGCGCCTCGGGCACTATGGCTGAGACTATCTCGCTCAGATGCTGATGTACTTCTCTCATGGGCATTCTTTTTACAAATGTTCAGTGCTTCAGGTCCTTGCCGGAACTCAACAGTACCGCAAACCAGTGAGTGGCATTGAGATTTTCCAGTGCAATCTTGATGGTCATGGTCAAAGGCACGGACAACAGCATACCCACCGGCCCCAGCACCCAGCCCCAGAAAACCAAGGACAGGAAAACCACCAGTGTCGACAAATCCAAACCTCGCCCCATGATCCGGGGCTCCAGCACATTGCCCACCCCGACATTCACAGCAACGTAACCGGCCGCGGTCAACAGCGCACTGAGCGGCCCCAGCTGCACCAGAGCCAGCAACACAGCTGGGATAGCGGCCAGAATCGAACCCAGGTTGGGTACAAAATTGAGCAAGAACGCCAGCAGGCCCCACAGCACCGGATAGTCGACGCCCAGAATCAGCAACCAGATCAACACCAGGCCACCGGTCAGCAGGCTCAGTACCGCCTTGATCGCCATATATTGGTTAATGCTGGATGAAAACCTTTCCATGGCACGCAGGGTACTTTCAGCGTTGTCTTTTTGGGCGTAGCGGACCTTGTCACTGAAGTGCACCTCTTCCATCAAGATAAAGATCACCGTCAACAGAATCAGAAAGGCATTGGTCATCACATTGCCCAGCGACGCGAGCATATTGCCCACAAAGGAAAACACCACACCAGGGTCAAATACTTCCTGCCACTGGTCTTGGGAAACGCTGATGCCAAAGCGCTGCAGGTAGCCAATGGCCTGTTGTGACAGACCGGAGAGACGCTGCTGATATTCCGGCAGGTTTTCCCGGAAGTCCACAATCGATGACCCCACCACCGCACCAAAGATCAGACCGATCACCACCACCAGTGAAATCACCAGCACCAGCGCCAGGCCGGACGGCACGCCCCGTTGTTTCAGCCAGGTCAAAGGCGGAGAAAAAATCACCACGATAAACAGCGACAGCAGAAACGGCACCAGAATCGATTCCGACGCCTTCATGCCAGCCACCACGATGACAAAGGCCGCCGTAAACAATAAAAAGCGTCCGAGAGGAGATTCCTGATTCATAACCATGTCCTTAATGGAGTGTACTGTTGATATTATCGTTATTGTTGTTTTTGTCGCTGTCGCTGATATTGGCGCAGCTCTTCAAGCAGCGGTTTTAATTTATCCAGCCCTTCATCGGTGAGCAAGTAAATCGAGCGACTGGTGGCCCTGGGGTACAGCTCGGCAATTTCGGCACAGCGTAGACGCACCTTGTTGAGCGTCTCGTCATGGAGTATGGGCAAAGTGCAGAAGACTTCCCAGTCGTTTTCGTCAGCCTGACCCAGCAACATCCACTCCAGTAAACGAATACTGCTGCCAACGGTGACTCGCCGACGGGACTTCTGGGTAATCATCAGAAGGGTTACCGCCACCAGACAAAACACCAGTGTTGCCAGAAAAGTCATCATGGGAAAAAAATCAGTTTAAGAGCCAGAATCACAATCACGCCCACCAGTATCGGTTTGATAAAACCGGCGCCTCTGGTCATCACCAGATTCGATCCAATCCGGGCACCCACCACCTGCGCCAGCGCCATGGGAATGGCCAGACTCCACAATACATGGCCGGCCAACACAAACATTACCATGGATGTGGTGTTGGTAATCAACACCAGAGGTTTGGTGTGCGCCGTGGCACGCTTGAGGTTGTAACCGCGCAGCGACGAA
The DNA here is from genome assembly GCF_040362265.1 of Candidatus Pelagadaptatus aseana. Classification (NCBI taxonomy): domain Bacteria; kingdom Pseudomonadati; phylum Pseudomonadota; class Gammaproteobacteria; order Cellvibrionales; family Cellvibrionaceae; genus Candidatus Pelagadaptatus; species Candidatus Pelagadaptatus aseana. The sequence continues at coordinate 36,659 of NZ_BAABNJ010000002.1, read as the reverse complement.
TAGGCCACGGCAAAAAAAGAACCCATTCCCGGGCCGAGAAAACCGCCATAAAAACCAATACCGCCGCCGACACCCAGATCAAACTGCCGGGCAGACCAACGCGGTTCAGAATCCTGATCGGACATGCGCGGCGACAGCGCCACATAAATGGCGAGCAACAGCAGGAAGTACGGCAACCCCTGTTTTAACAGCGCCGTATCCATCTGCTGCACCGCCCAGGTACCGAGGCAGGCGCCGATAAACGCACAGACCAGAGTGAACCTCATGGAGGACAGATCAATATGGCCTTTGCGGAAAAAGTTAATGGTTGAAGACAGGGTGCCAAACACACTTTGAAACTTGTTAGTGGCCAGTGCAGCCAGCGGCGGCAACCCTGCCGATAACAAAGTGGGCAAGACAATCAGGCCGCCAGAGCCCGCTATGGCACTGATCAGCCCCGCCATAAACCCCACCAGAATCAGCAGTGAGTATGTCATCAATGATAATTCCAAGCGGAGCTACTCCCCTGATCCCTGCGGTGGACGTTATTGATTTTCCGGGCAAATGCCGACAAATGTCTGATTGATGTATTGGCGCAACTCTTCGGCCTGCTGCTCAAACTGATCCGTGGCCTCAACCACTTTATCAAAAACAATGCGTTTATTGGGGGCATCGAAGCCAATCACAAAAATGGGCACACCCGCGCCATGGGCAATGCGTACAAAGCCGGATTTCCAGCGAGTCACCTTGCTGCGTGTACCATCCGGGGTAATGCCGATCCACAGCTGGTCGCGGCGCTGGAACTCTGCCACCGACTGGTCAATCACGTTGGTGGCCCGATTGCGGTCAATGGGAATGCCGCCCAGCTTTTTAAACAGACCACCCAAAGGCCAGAAGAAGGCTTCCTTTTTCATAAAATAGGAAATGTTCACCCCCAAAGCCATGATGGTTGATATCGCCAGGGTAAAATCCCAATTGGAGGTATGGGGCGCACCAATCACCATCAACTTTTTCTTATTGGGCAGTTCCCCGGTAACTTTCCAGCCGTGCAGCCGCAGCAACAATCGTCCCAACCAACGCACAAAACCATTACCCATCCGCGGCATATTCTCCGGCACATCCGGATGCAGTTTCTCAGTCATCAATACAATCTCTGAATAATTCTTTAGTTCTGACAGTCACACCCGAAATCAGTGCTCACGGGTTGCCCGGAAGTCAATTTCCGGAAAGCGCTCTTCGGTCAGGGACAGGTTCACCCGGGTGGGTGCCAGATAGGTCAGGTGTCCGCCACCGTCAATGGCAATATTGTCCGACGCCTTGCGCTTGAGTTCCTCGACCTTTTTACTGTCTTCGGACTCAACCCAGCGGGCCGTATTGATATTGACGTTCTCGTAGATGGCGTCGACCTTGTACTCGTCTTTCAAACGGTAGGCCACCACCTCAAATTGCAGAACACCCACAGCACCCACAATGATGTCATTGGAGTTCACCGGGAAGAACACCTGGGTTGAGCCCTCCTCCGATAACTGCTGCAGGCCTTTTTGCAGTTGTTTGGTTTTCAGCGGATCGGCCAGGCGTATTTTACGGAACAGTTCCGGTGCAAAATGCGGAATACCCGTAAACTTAAGGCTTTCACCCTCGGTAAAGGTGTCGCCAATCTGAATGGAACCATGATTGTGCAGGCCGATGATATCGCCGGAGAAGGCTTTATCCACCAATTCCCGCTCACCGGCTTTGAAGCTCACCGCATCGGCAATCTTTACGTCCTTGCCCAAACGAGTGTGTTTCATTTTCATGCCTTTTTTGTAGCTGCCAGAGCAGATGCGCATAAAGGCAATGCGGTCGCGATGTTTCGGATCCATATTGGCCTGGATCTTAAACACAAAACCCGATAATTTATCTTCGTCGGCTGACACTTCACGGGTCTCTGTCTGACGAGCTTGTGGGCGAGGCGCCCACTCAACAAAACCGTCGAGCATTTCCCGCACACCGAAGTTGGCCAGCGCAGTACCGAAAAACACCGGAGTCAGCTTACCGGCCAGAAAGGCCTCAAGATCAAACTCGTGACTGGCGCCACGAACCAGCTCAATCTCTTCACAGAAGTCATCGTAGTAAACACCCAGCAGCTCTTTGGCTTCATCGCTTTCCAGCCCCTGAATCTGGATATCTTCGGCAACCACGTAGTTGGAACCACGCTCAAACACGTGAATGGTATCGCTGTAGAGGTTGTAAACGCCCTTGAATTCCTTACCCATACCAATGGGCCAGTTGATCGGCGCCCCCTCAATCTTCAACACCTCTTCAATTTCGTCGAGCAGCTCAATGGGATCGCGAATATCGCGGTCCATCTTGTTCACAAAGCTGATGATCGGCGTGTCTCTGAGACGGCATACGTCCATCAACTTGATGGTACGTTCCTCGACACCCTTGGCGCCATCCACCACCATCAGTGCCGAATCCACGGCGGTCAGAGTTCGATAGGTATCTTCGGAGAAATCCTCGTGCCCCGGGGTGTCGAGCAGATTGACGATGCGATCTTTATAGGGGAACTGCATTACCGAAGAGGTGACCGAGATGCCCCGCTCCTGCTCCATGCCCATCCAGTCAGAGGTCGCATGGCGATCTGAGCCCTTGCCCTTGACCGAGCCAGCCACCTGAATCAATTGCCCAAGCAACAGCAGTTTTTCGGTTATGGTGGTTTTACCCGCATCCGGGTGGGAGATGATGGCAAACGTGCGGCGCTGGTCTACTTCCGCTTGAAACTGGCTCATATCGACGATCTATCCGGCAAAAACAAAGGCCGGGATTATACGCGCATTTACCGGGAGAGTCGCCCATGATCCGGTGACCATTTAGCCAGCGGTGGTTTTCAAACTGTGAATGAGGGTTAATTTCTAAAAACCCGTGTTATTATGGGTTCATTAGGACAAGCCCGCCATCACAGGACAGTTCAGCCCTTACCAGGCACAATTGGCGAGGCCAGCAATATAAGCCCTCACAAACCGGTAATAACAACAGAAACAAGCAATGTCAGTTAATCCCGATTTTGAAATCTCCGCCAAGTTTCTGGATGAAGCTCTGGCTGAGATGAAAGCCCTGAATATCCCGACTTCCCCCGCCAATATTCGCGTCTGGTACGACTTCTGCGAAGGTGAAAACACCGATCTGGTGGTTGCCATCAACGAGTTGCGAGACAACAAGCTGGTCTTCGATGCCGACCTCTGTTACGAAATCTACCACCGCTTTTATGGCGAACTGCCTGCGGAAAGGCTGGAGCAGTTCAAAACCGCCTTAAATGCCATGATCTCGGAGCTCGGCATTCAGCTTGAGGGAATTGCCGACGGTTCCTCCGAATGTGCCGACGCGCTGGCCGAAGCCGAAAAAGCACTGGAAGCCGGTTGTGAGCTCACGGCCTTAAAAACCATCACCCAACAACTGATCCGCGAAAGCCGCAAGGTGCTGGAACACAATCATCAGATGGGTGACATCGTCAAGTCGATGCAGGTCCAGATGTCTTCCCTGCAGGTCAACCTTGAAAAGGCCAGTCTGGAAGCACTCACCGACAAACTGACCGGCGTATCCAATCGTCGCGCCTACGACAAAAAAGTCGACGAGTTAATGAGCAACCGCAAGCCAGAGGACAATGTCTGCATGCTGGTCATGGACATCGACCACTTCAAACAGTTTAACGACACCCACGGCCACCTGATGGGCGACAAGGTTCTGCGTTTTGTGGCACAGATGATCCTGAAGGTGATCAAAGGGGATGATTTTCTGGCCCGTACCGGTGGCGAAGAGTTTCACTTGATTCTTGAGGATTGCACCCTGGAAGGCGCCATCAAGGTCGCTGAAAAAATCCGCGAAGTGATTGGCAGCGCCAAGCTGACCAAGGGCAAGGATCGCACGCCCGTTGGCTATGTAACCTTGTCCATTGGGGTGGCCAAAATCGGCATGAATGAGACCCGTAACGATTTGATCAACCGAGCCGACAGCTATCTCTATGACGCCAAAGCTCAGGGCCGCAACCGGGTTATCAGTGAAGAGCTGTTTTCCGCCTGATCACCCGCCTTATCACTCTTGACAACTTCCATCCTGATTTACCCGTCACCGGGTGAGTCAGGCTGCAGAAGCATCAAACAACAAAAAATGGGCAAATTGCCATCGGACAGCGATAATCAATAAAAAAGATTAAAGCTCGATATGGATACCACCACCCAAAACAAATTTCACCTGATCAAAGAACAGAAGTTGCGCACCGCAACAATGGTCATGCTCGCCACCGTGGCCATGGTGTCATTTTTCTTTGCCATTCGCGGCTATCAATGGGGTGTTCACGGCCGAATCGTATCCCTTGGAACCTGCGGTCTTATCGCAGCTGCCACGGCCATCTATCTGGCTCGGGGCGGCTCTCGCGTACACGCAGCCGAAATCTGCCTGATTGCCCTGTGCTGGGCCAGCATTTACGCCACCCACAGCAGTGGCGGCATTACCACGCCGTCTGTTGGCTGGCTGTTGATCGTGCCCCTGTTTGCCGGTCTTATGGGTGGCGTAAAGCTCTGCCTGATCTCCTGTGGCATTTCCATTGCCTCTCTCATCGCCATGGGCTTTAACGAACACATCAACGGACCACCCCCCAATTTAACGCCAGAACCCTTTCGCCAAACTCACCTGCTGAGCACTCTGGCGTTTCAAATGCTGGCGGTGGTTATCTGTATCTACGCCATTCACAGACAGTTAAAAACCATAGAGTCAGAACTGATTGAAACCCTCGAGGACCTGTCGGAAGAAGTTCAGCAAAGAGAGCATGCCGAATTGCAGGCCGAACACGCCAACAGGGCCAAAAGCCTGTTTCTGGCGAACATGAGCCATGAAATCCGCACCCCCATGAACGGGGTTATCGGCATGCTCAACCAGCTGACCAAAGAACCCATGTCCGAGCGCCAAAATCATTATGTAGATATGGCCAAAACCAGCTCCGATTGGCTTATGGTGATCATCGATGACATTCTCGATATTTCTAAAATCGAATCGGGCCGACTGGAACTGGAGCTGACCGAGTTTGATATCAATAAATTGTTCACCGACATTGTCAATACGGTAATCACCACCGCCGAAGACAAAGGGCTGACACTGACCCTTGAGAAGCCCCAATGGCATCATCTGGTGATGGGCGACCCGACGCGCCTGAAGCAAATCCTGTTAAACCTGCTGGGCAACGCCATCAAATTTACCGAGCAGGGCAGCATTCATACCCGGGTTGAATTTACAGAGCAGCCAGAGCAACGCCTGTTGATGCGCTGCGAAATAACAGATTCAGGCATCGGCATAACCGAAGAATCTCAGGCCGCCCTGTTCCAGCCCTTCACTCAGGCGGACAGCTCCACCACCCGGCGTTTTGGTGGAACCGGTCTGGGGCTGACCATCTCTAAAAAGCTGGCCAGCTTAATGGAGGGCGACATTCTTGTGTCAAGTCAGGTGGGGGAAGGCAGCACCTTCACCCTGCTGGTGGAACTAACGACAACAGCAATACCGACTGCCACCAGCGAACTCCCACTCCAGTCGCAAACCGCTGACCACCAGACAGCCAAATCAACAACGACTGCAGGCGCTCCTGCCCATATTTTGCTGGTCGATGACAACGAAATTAATTTGTTTGTCGCACAAGGAGAACTGGAAGATCTTCCTTTTGAAGTGTTTGTCGATACCGCCAGCAACGGCAAACAAGCGCTGGAAAAAATAAACCATGCCGCGCCCCCTTTTGATCTGATTCTGATGGACTGCCAAATGCCGGAAATGGATGGCTATACCGCCACCCGCAAACTCAGAGAAATGGAAGCCTTTAAACAACTCCCCATCATCGCCATGACCGCCAATGCCATGAAAGGTGACCGGGAAAAATGCCTGGAGGCCGGCATGAGTGACTATTTATCCAAACCGCTCGATCCGGATCAGCTTGCGAGTAAATTGCAGCAATGGCTGTTTCAAAACATCGGATGATTTGAAACAGCGCGGGCAACACAAAATGTTTAACGACGAAAAAACACCATCAACGGTGTCACTTCCTGAATTATCTGCTCACGACTGAGACGGGTGGTCACCAGATTCTCAATCATCAGGCTGGAGAGTCCATGCACCAGAGACTGAATCAGCAACTTATCGCCCTCTCGCAATTCAGAATCTTCCCTGCCCTGTTCACGGTTGTGCTGTAACAGACATTGCATTGGCCACTTGAACACTTCACTCCGCGCCGCAGCCAGCTCGGGAAAGTTCTGGCGATCGGCCAACAGTTCACCAAACATCAAGCGATACAGATTTGGATGTTCACAGGCAAAATTAACGTAGGCTTCGGCGCAGCTGCGCAGCCGCGCCTCGGCTTCAAGCTCCGACTGATAAGCCCGCTCCATGCGCGCCGCCATATCCAGAAAGCCCTGCTCTGCGACCGCGGCCAGTAAGGCATCTTTGCCGGAAAAATGGCGATACAGCGCCGATTGCGACACGCCCAGTGACTGACTGACTTTTCTTAAACTGAAATCGCCAGCGCCGTTTTTATCGATCATGGCATTGGCCGCATCAATCAGCGCCACTCGCAAATCGCCGTGATGATAGTCCTTGTCAGCCATGGGTTTGCCTGCTCCTGCCACCATTGATTCCAACACTCCAGAGTCGATATGTCTCAGGGCCACAACTATCGGCCCGAACAAACGCCACCATACCACGAACCCATAATGTTGACACTGTTCACATATTGCAATAAATTAAATGTGAACAGCGTTAACATTTGACTATCATCGATATTGGACTGCCGTCGACAAAATGTCATCGATACCACAGAGAGGAAGCCATGGCCCTGCCCGCACAGTTTGAAAACCGCCTGTCGATCCCACTGATCGGATCACCCCTGTTTATCATCTCCAACCCCAGACTGGTTATTGAGCAGTGCAAAGCGGGAATCATTGGCTCCTTCCCGGCGCTGAATGCCCGCCCGGCCGAATTACTCGACAGCTGGCTGGAGCAAATCACGTCCGAGCTGGAGCAATATCGCCGCGACAACCCGGACAAACCCGTTGCCCCTTACGCTGTCAATCAAATCGTTCATCGCTCCAATGAGCGCCTGCAGCACGACATCGACCTGTGTGTAAAACACAAGGTACCCGTGGTCATTACCAGCCTGATGGCGCCCACTCAGGTGGTCGGCCCGGTGCACTCCTATGGTGGCCTGGTGTTCCACGATGTCACCAACGTTCACCACGCCAAAAAAGCCATTGCCGCTGGTGTCGATGGCCTGATTCTGGTGTGCGCCGGAGCCGGCGGTCACGCAGGCAGCCTCAGCCCCTTTGCTCTGGTATCGGAAATCCGTGAGTTCTATGACGGCACCATCATTCTGTCCGGTGCCATGTCCTCCGGGCGCGACGTTCTGGCAGCCGAAGCCATGGGTGCCGACATGGGCTACATGGGCACACGTTTTATCGCCACCCGCGAAGCTCAGGCCGATGAACGCTACAAGCAGATGCTGGTCGACAGCAGTGCCGAAGACATCATTTACTCCAATCTGTTTACCGGTGTGCACGGCAACTACCTCAAGCCCAGCATCAAGGCCGCCGGCCTCGATCCGGACAATTTACAGGACGGTGACAAGTCCACCATGGATTGGAGCAACTCCGACAGCAAGGCCTGGAAAGACGTCTGGGGTTCCGGTCAGGGCATCGGCAGCATCAAGGATGTTCCGGCCACCGCCGATCTGGTTGCCAACATGGTGAACCAGTATCAAGAGGCCAAACAGAAGATCAACAGCAAGCCCTTTCCCCTTGCCAGTTAATTCATCATTCACCTGCCCGGACCATCACCATGACAAGTTATCAGGCGCCTTTACGCGACATTCACTTCAGTGCTTTCGAGTTGCACAATTTCGCCGATCACTACCGGCAGTTACCCGGTGCAGAAGATCTCACCCCGGAACTGTGCTCAGCCATTCTGGAAGAAAGCGCTAAGTTCGCGGAAACCGTTCTGGCGCCGATCAACAGCAGCGGTGATCTTGAGGGGGCCCGCTGGCACAACGGTCTGGTGACGACGCCAAAAGGCTTTAAACAAGCCTTTGCTGCATTTGCCGAAGGTGGCTGGATGGGACTGAGTTACGACGAGCAATACGGCGGTCAGGGGTTGCCCAAATCTCTGGAAACGTTGACCGCGGAAATGCGTTCAGGCGCCAACATGACCTGGTCGCTGTGCCCCAGCCTCGCCAAAGGCGCCATAGACACCCTGAAAGCCTGGGGTACCGAAGCGCAAAAACAAACCTGGCTGGCGCCGATCATTCAGGGTCGCTGGACCGCCACCATGTGCCTTACCGAAGCCCACAGCGGCACCGATCTGGGTCTGCTGAAAACCCGAGCGACACCCCAGGCCGACGGCAGTTACCGGATCAGTGGCAGCAAAATTTTCATCACCTTTGGCGATCACGACTGGACCGACAACATAGTACATCTGGTGCTGGCCAAGTTGCCCGACGCCCCCAAAGGCAGCAAAGGCATCTCCCTGTTTATTGTTCCCAAATTTCAACTCAAGGACGACGGCACACCGGGCCAAGCCAACAACGTCAGCTGCGGTTCTATTGAAACGAAAATGGGCCTGCACGCCAGCCCAACCTGTGTCATGAACTTTGATGACGCCACCGGCTATCTGCTTGGCAATGAACACGGTGGCCTGCAATGCATGTTTACCTTTATGAACACCATGCGTCTCGGCACCGGCGCTCAGGGCGTGATTCACTCCCAGATTGCCCTGCAAAAATCCCAGCAGTACGCCCGCGAGCGCCTGCAGATGCGCTCTCTGACGGGCATAAAAAATCCGGAGGGGGCGGCCGACCCCATTGTGGTGCACCCGGATGTTCGCCGTATGTTGCTCACCCAGAAAGCGATCGCCGAGGGAGGTCGCCTGTTTGTCCACTACATGGCCAAGCAGAGTGATCTGCGCGATCGCGCCCAGTGTGAGAAAACACGTGAGCAAGCCGATCAACTGCTGTCCTTTCTCACACCCATCGGCAAAGCCTTTCTCACCGAACTGGGTTTGGAGGCCGCGAGTCTGGGCATCCAATGCTTTGGCGGTCACGGCTACATCCATGAAACCGGAGTGGAACAGAATCTGCGAGATGCACGCATTGCCACATTGTACGAAGGCACCACCGGCATTCAGGCACTCGATTTACTGGGACGCAAGGTGCTGGGCAGCGGCGGACAATTGCTGGGGTTATTTACCCGACAGGTTCAGGATTTTTGCCAGCAGCCGCACCCCGAAACCATCCAACCCCTGACAGATTTGCTGAATCAACACTGTCAGGACTGGGCCACCATGACACAAGCCATTGCCGAACAGGCCATGGCCAACGCCGATGAAGTGGGCGCTGCGTCGTTTGATTACCTGATGTATTCCGGCTACACCATTCTGGCGTTTTTCTGGGCTCAGGCCGCTGAACTGGCACTGGAAAAAATTGAAACCGGCGATGACTGCGATGGCTTTTATCAGGCCAAACTGGAAACCGCGCGCTTTTACTACGCGCGTCTGCTACCTCGGGCACAATCTCACAGAAGTGCGGCGTTGGCGGGGGCAGACTCGCTGATGAAGATTGCCGAATCAGGTTTCTGTTTTTAACTGGTTGTCTTTTTTAACTGATTGTCTTTGAGGGTTCGGCGCAACCAGAAATAGCCCAACAACCCGGCCAGAATATTGGCCACACCGGTGGCGGCAAACAACCCGTTCAAGCCCCACAGGTGCTGGCCTAGCCACACCAGAGGCAAATAGAAACCCAGCACCCGCATCACACTGATCACCACCGAAGGCATGGGCTTACCCAGACCATTGAAGGTGGCATTGATCGACATCACCAAACCGTACAGACCGTAACTGACTGGGACAATCATCAGATAGGCCACCGATACCGCCACGACTTGCGGTGAATCACTGAACCAGGCACTGACCGGCTCAGCCACCAGCCATAACAGAATCGCGATGGCCAGACCAAAGCCGAGACAGAAACGCATCACCAGCAACAGGGCTTTTTTCTGACGCTGCTGATACTGCTGCGCCATATTCTGTCCAAAGAAAGGACCAATCACACCGGACAAGGCATAGAAGGCAATCAACACCACCGGCTCGATCCGCTGCGCCACCCCAAAGCCCGCCACCGCGTCCAGCCCGTAATTGGCCACCAGCGCTACGGTAATACCACTGGCAAAAGGGATGATCATATTGGTGGCCATGGCCGGTATGCCAATGTGCAGAATCGAAGCCCAGGCCTCGCGCACATCCTGCCAGCGGGTGTGCGGCATGGACACCAGCTTTAACCGATTCAGCACGTAATAACCGGATCCAGCCACCAGCAACAAGCGCGTCAACAGGGTAGCCCAGGCGGCCCCCTCAATTTCCATCCGCGGTATCGGTCCCCAGCCAAAAATCAGGATGGGATCAAGGATACCGTTCAACACGGCGGCCACAATCATCAGAATGCCCCACACCATATTGTTGCCCGTGGCGCGCATCAACGCCGAGATGGTCATGGGAATGATGATAAAGGGGGCACTCAGATACCAGATGCGCATGTAGCTGGCAATTTCCGGAATCAACTCCGGCGACGCCCCCAACAACAAAAACAGCGGTTCTATGGTCAGCAGACCAATCACCACCATCACAATCGACAGCAGGGTCGACAGCAACAAACTGTCTGCGGCCAGACGCCGGGCATAATCAGTACGCTGTTGCCCCAGCAAACGGGCGATGACCGAAGACGTCCCCGCTCCCAGACCAATGGCCATACTGGTCACCACCATCACTACAGGAAAGGTAAAGCTCATGGCCGCCAGGCTTTCCTCACCCAGCTGCGCCACAAAATAGGTATCCACAGCATTAAACGACATGGTCGCGAGCAGCCCCCAAACCATGGGCAGAGACATGCGATACAACAGATGACCTACAGGGTCTTGGGTAAAGGAAACAGCTTGTTTCACAGAGGCTCCAGGGGAATTGGACAGCAAGGCAATAACGCAATGCGACATTATGTCACATCCCGAACAGGCGTCTGAATCTTTATCATTACGCCACTTAAAAAATAACCCTAAGGGAAGAGAGAGTATGCTGCAGAAGCACCCACTGATGATTGCCCTGGCGATGGCCCATGGTGTCACTATTTCTTCAGCCGTTATGGCCGATCATAAGCATGATATGACGATGGAAGAAATTATCGTTGAAGAGCTGCACGTGCAAAAAGCCGAGCACATTGTCGATGGCGGTAAACTGCAACACGCCGATACCTCTGAAATTCTGAAATCGATTCCCGGCGCCTCGGTCAATCGCAATGGTGGCCTCACCGGCATTGCCCAGTTTCGTGGCTTCTATGGCGATCGACTGGCGGTAAGCATCGACAACGCCAGCATTGTAGGTGGCGGTCCCAACGCCATGGATGCCCCGCTATCCTATGTCCCAGCCAGCCTGTTAAAAGAGCTGAGCGTTGATCGTGGTGCGACTTCGGTCAGTCAGGCTCAGGAATCACTCGGCGGAATGATTCGCGCCAAGAGCGAACAGGGCGACTTTGCCGAGAGTTCGGACGTTACTGTCAGCGGCCGAGCCCACACGCAATACAACTCACAAAACGATGCCAGTAACAGCAGCCTGCTGCTTAATGCCGCCAACCACAATCACAAGCTGGGCATCAGCAGCAGTTACGATACAGCCGATGACAGTGAATTCGATGGCGGTGATATTAACAGCACCGAATACGAACGCCGCCGTCACGACCTGTTTTACGGCTACAAGCAGGGCGACAACGCTCTGAATATCAAACTGGGTAAAAACAACACCGGTGAAAGTGGCACCCCTGCCCTGCCGATGGATATCACCGCCATCGACAGCGATATTGCCAGCTTTGATGTCAGCACCAAACTGGGCGACGCCACCGTCCTCTGGGCCAGTGACTACTCTCACGTTTACCACGCCATGGATAACTTTACCCTGCGCCCTGAACCCATGATGGGCAAGCGCGAAACCATCGCCACCGGACAACAGGTCAGCCATAAACTGATGGCCAGTTTCCCGCTGGAGACCGGCAATATCAAAGTGGGCACCGACTATTCTGAAAGCCGCCACAGCGCCACGGTTTACAACCCGGATATGGCCATGTTCGAAATTGAAAACTTTGATAATGCCCAACGCGACATCTCGGGCGCTTTTGTTGAGTGGCAACAGCAGGCAGGCGATCTATCCTGGGAACTGGGCCTGCGTGCCAATCGGGTTGAAATGGATGCCGATCAAGTCAGCGCCAGTGGCCTCATGGGCATGATGGCAATGATGGCTAACAACATGGCCAATGCCTTTAACGCTCAGAATTTGAGTGAAACCTACAACAACCGCGACATCGTCTTTAAAAGCACTTACCGCATCAATGAATCCCTGATGCTCAATGCCAACCTGTCCAGCAAAGAGCGCGCGCCGTCCTATCAGGAGCGCTACCTTTGGCTTGGCATGCAATCCACTGGCGGTCTGGCCGATGGCAAAACCTATCTGGGCAATCTGGAACTGGACAGTGAAACCGCCAATGAGCTGAGTTTGGGGCTGGATTACAGCAATGGCTCGACCTATCTGGGCCTGCACAGCTTCTACCGCAAAGTCAGCGATTACATTCAGGGCACCCCCGATGGGGCCGGTACCGGCGGCATGAGCGGTGACCTCAAGTACAACAACATCGACGCCAAGCTCTACGGCGGTGAATTCAGTTACGGCTTAGCCTTTAACGACAACTGGAAGCTCGACGGCCACCTCAGCTACACCCGCGGCAAGCGCGATGACGGTGTCAGTGACAACCTCTATCGCATAGCCCCGCTGCACAATCAATTGAGCCTGAGTTATCGTCAAAACAATCTGAAGGTATCTCTGGTCAACGACCTCTATGACGAGCAGAACAAGGTTTCAAGCTACAACGACGAAGAGCAGACCAGCGGCTACAGCCTCTGGCACATCAACGCCGTGTACGACTTCAGCAACCAACTGCAACTGCGCGCCAGTGTCGACAATCTGACCGATAAACACTATCAGGATCACCTGGCCGGTTATAATCGCGTCGAAGACAACGCCGATATCGCCGTGGGCGAACGCCTCTATGGCACCGGCCGCAGCATCAACCTCGGAGCGACCTACCGCTTCTAAGCGCTTACTGTCATCCTGACAGGTTTTTGCTCCTCGGCAACTGCTCCTGCGTTGCTCTAATAAGTGACATCCCTGTCACGATGCAAAACCTGCATACGTGCCATCCATGGCAATAACAGGCGCAGCGCGGAAGGATCTCTTGGGCCAGGCACCTAACTCTGGAGATCCCTCACTTTCGTTCGGGATGACATATTCGGACGGAATGACAGTTTCCGTTTCATACAATGACGAGAAGGCGTCTCTGGTTTACTATCCCTGCATGTCTTCATTTAGCCTCAGCACCGCAGCCCCCGCCGAAAACCTGAGACGCCTGTTAATGGTGCGAGGCCTGTTTCTGCTGAGTCTATGCACCCTGCTGGCATTCAGCTATTGGAATCTGCAACTGGCCCTGCCCTACCGCCCGATGCTTTGGGTGATATCCGGGCTGACTTTAGTCAACATCGTCACCCTGTTGCAGATGCGCTATCAACCCCGGGTGCCGAGCTCCGCTTTCGGTGCACAATTACTGACAGACATTATCGGGATCACGGCGTTACTGTATTTTAGCGGCGGCGCCGACAACCCTTTTGTATCCTATTATCTGGTGCCCCTGTGTATGGGGGCTGCCACATTAAACTGGCGAGCGTCATGGATCCTGATGCTGTTTTCGCTGGGCTGCTACACCCTGTTATTTTTCTATCACATACCTCTGCCGGATCTGGCCCCACACGCAGGTCACGCCGGCCATATGAATCACAGCGCTCATGACAGCCGTGGTTTCAGCGCCCATACGATCGGCATGTGGTTCAACTTTTTGGTGAGTGCCACCTTGGTCACGTTTTTTGTGGTGCGCATGGCCGACTCCCTGCGTCGTCAACATGAAGACCTGACCCAGCTAAAAGAAGATCGACTGCGTGACGAACAACTGCTCGCCGTGGCTACTCTGGCAGCGGGAACGTCACACGAGTTGAGTACGCCATTGACGACCATCAAAGCCCTGCTGCACGAAATGATTGATGAGCAGACTGAATCGTCACAACTCAAAGATGACCTGCAACTTTTGCAAAACCAGGTCAGCCAGTGCACCCAGGCACTGGACAACCTGAGACAGCAGGCTTCCCATTGGAGCGAAGACACCCAGCCGCAACAGAATATCGCGATCTACTGCCAACAGCTGATCGACAACTGGCTATTAATGCGCCCTGAGGTCAATGCCCGGATAGCGTTTGACGCCCACAGCAGTAACGACCAATTGGCAAATTTTCACCCATCGGAATCACAGGCCATTCTCAATATTCTCAACAACGCCGCCGATGCCAATCCGGAAAATATTGAAATCATCGTCACCTGGAATGAAAACCGTCTGAAACTGATGATTCGCGATCACGGCCCCGGCATCGACCCACAACTGACCCAGCAACTGGGAGAGGCGTTTATCAGTGAAAAGGGACAGGGACGCGGGCTGGGTTTATTTTTAACCCGGGCCACACTGGAGAGACACAAGGGAACGCTGACACTGGACAATCACATCGAAGGTGGCACTGAAGCCATTATCACCCTATCACTGCAGGGCAATGGGACATGAGTCAGAAAATATTAATCGTCGACGACGACACCATATTGACCCGGGTACTGGCAAGGGCCTTTACCAAAAGGGGATATGACGTTGCTGAAGCCCACAACGCCGAGGCGGCAATACAACAGATCCAACAGCAACCATACGATCGCTGCGTACTGGATTTGAAAATTGCCAGCGACTCGGGTCTGCCCCTGATTCCCAAATTAAAAGCGCTGCAGCCCGACTTAAATATCGTTATGTTGACCGGCTACTCCAGTATCAATACGGCGGTGGAGGCCATCAAATTGGGCGCCAGTAATTATCTGTGCAAGCCCGCCGATGCCGACGAAATTCTGGCCGCGTTTGCAGCCGAGCCGGACGCCAGTGTCGAGATCAGCAACAACCCCATCTCTGTCAATCGGCTGGAGTGGGAACACATTCAAAAGGTATTGGCGGAACACGACGGCAATATTTCCGCGACCGCCCGAGCGCTGGGCATGCACCGCAGAACCCTGCAGCGTAAATTGCAAAAAAAACCGGTTAAGCAATAACGCCTTTATTAAGCTGACTGCAAAATCACCACAGCATGGGCAGAGATACCTTCCTTGCGCCCTTCAAAACCCAGCTTTTCGGTGGTGGTGGCCTTAACATTTACCTGCCCGATATCAGCTTGCAGATCCGCCGCGATATTGGCACGCATGGCTTCAATGTGCGGCGCCATTTTCGGGGCCTGGGCAATCACGGTCATATCGGCATTACCCAGCTTATACCCAGCGGCCTTTACCTTTGAAAACACCATGCGCAACAAAGCGCGACTGTCGGCATTTTTGTAAGACGGATCGTTATCCGGAAAGTGTTTGCCAATATCACCCAGAGCCAGCGCTCCCAGTAATGCATCACACAGTGCGTGTAACAGCACGTCACCATCGGAATGAGCCACCAATCCATGAGTGTGTGGAATAGCGGCGCCACCAATGACTATCTTGTCACCGTCGCCAAAGGCGTGAACGTCGTAACCGTGACCTATTCTCACTGTCAGTTTTCCTTTCATTGCCAACCTCAGAAGGAGATCCCCCTGCGGCTTTAAGAATCAATTCCGCTACCGGTAAATCTTCCGGGCGGGTAATTTTAATGTTATCGCGGCGACCTTCCACAATGGCCGGATGATATCCCGCACTTTCCAGCGCTGAGGCTTCATCGGTAATGGTAATGGATTGGCTTAAGGCGCTGGCGAGGGATTGTTGTAACAACCCATAACGAAACATTTGCGGTGTTTGAGCCTGCCATAAAATCGAGCGATCCAGCGTTTGTTCAATTTCCTGTTGAGCCACGCGCTTGATGGTATCACTGACCGGTGTCCCCAAAATGCCACCAACCGGATGTTCCTGAAGCTCACTCAGCAATTTTTCAACATCACTTTGGGCCACACAGGGGCGCGCGGCATCGTGTACCAGTACCCAGTCATCGTCGGCGATTTGACCGGCCAGAACAGCCAGACCATTGAGTACCGAATCACAGCGCTCCACGCCGCCATCGGCCACCACAATACGAGCATCTGTTAATAGCGCCAGCTCACGACCAAACTGATCTTCCTGACCGAGCACCACCACAATACCCTGCAATCCCGATAACGACAGCAGCCGCTCTAGGGTGTGCTCCAGAATGGTTTTACCCAGCAACGACAAATACTGTTTGGGTTTGTCAGCCTGCATACGCGCGCCAACACCCGCAGCGGGCACCACCACCCAAAAATTGGGCAAAGTTGTTTCCCCCGCCATCCTCATTCTTCTGCCTTGATCACAAGATAAAAAGTTTCACCCTGCTTGATCATCCCCAGATCTTCGCGGGCTCGCTCTTCCACGGCATTATCACCGGATTTCAGAGCGCGCACCTCAGCGGCCAACACATCGTTACGCTGCTTTAAGCGCTCATTTTCCTGCTGCTGTGCCGCGATCTCGCGGTCCAGACGCACCACATCAGCCAGACTGCCCTCGCCTATCCAGAGGCGATATTGCAGACCGATCAGCATCAGCAGTAACAGCGGAATTAAATATTTCATGGGGTAGTGGATAAAGTGCCTAACGAAAAAGGGGTCGAAGTAGCTTAGCCACTCCGACCCCACACGTAAACCAAAGCGGCTTACTTGTTGTCTGACTTACGCCTTAAATTCGGCGCGGCCACGGTAAGGAGCCTTCTCGGCACCCAGCTCGGCCTCGATGCGCAGCAGACGGTTGTACTTGGCTACGCGGTCGGAGCGACACAGGGAACCGGTCTTGATTTGACCCGCAGCGGTAGCAACAGCCAAATCGGCAATGGTGGTATCTTCAGTTTCACCGGAACGGTGAGAAATTACCGCGGTGTAACCGGCGTCTTTGGCCATTTGGATGGCTTCCAGAGTTTCGGTCAAAGAACCAATCTGATTGAATTTGATCAGGATGGAGTTACCCACGCCCATCTCGATGCCCTTCTTCAGAATCTTGGTGTTGGTTACAAACAGATCGTCACCCACCAGCTGTACTTTGTCGCCCAGCTTTTCAGTCTGGTACTTCCAACCGTCCCAGTCAGACTCATCCTGACCGTCTTCAATGGAAATAATCGGGTACTGATCACACAGCTCAGCCAGGAAATCACTGAAACCTTCGGCGGTGTATACCTTACCTTCACCGGACAGATCGTACTTGCCGTCTTTGTAGAATTCGGAAGAAGCACAATCCAGAGCCAGAGTCACATCTTCGCCCAGCTTGTAACCGGCCTGCTCGGTGGCTTCTTTAATAACCGCCAGAGCGTCAGCATTGGAAGACAGGTTAGGCGCGAAACCACCTTCATCACCTACCGCGGTGTTCAGGCCTTTGCCGCTCAACACTTTCTTCAGCGCGTGGAAAATTTCAGCACCGACTTGCAGGGCTTCGGTAAAGGTCTTGGCGCCAACGGGCTGAACCATAAACTCCTGAATATCAACATTGTTGTCGGCGTGCTCACCACCGTTGATGATATTCATCATAGGAACCGGCATGGTGAACTGGCCCGGAGTGCCATTAACGTCAGCAATGTGGGCGTACAGTGGGATACCCTTGTCAGCGGCAGCGGCCTTGGCGGCAGCCAGAGATACCGCAAGAATGGCGTTGGCGCCCAGATTGGCTTTGTTTTCAGTGCCGTCGGCATCGATCATGGCCTTGTCCAACGCGCGCTGATCGCCAGCGTCCATGCCCACCAGCAAACCCTTGATGGTGGTATTGATGTTCTCAACGGCTTTCAGAACACCTTTACCCAGATAGCGGCTTTTGTCGCCATCGCGCAGCTCCAGTGCTTCACGGGAACCGGTAGAGGCACCGGAAGGGGCGCAGGCAGAACCCACAACGCCGGATTCCAGAATAACATCGGCTTCTACCGTTGGGTTACCACGAGAGTCCAGGACTTCGTAGGCTTTAACATCAGCAATCTTGCTCATGACAAGAGACTCCTTAGAGTAATTGTTTGACGCTTCTCAGCGTTTTTTAAAGTTTAAAAGTGAATTCTTATTGGATATCGAGTGCGGGCAAAGACTTGATCACATCATCCACCGCTTTCATTTCAGCCAAAAACGGCTCCAGCTTGTCCAGCGGCAAGGCACTCGGGCCATCGCATTTGGCCTGATCCGGGTTCGGGTGTGCCTCCAGGAACAGACCCGCCAAACCAACTGCCATGCCAGCGCGGCCCAGCTCTGCCACCTGATGACGGCGGCCACCGGAAGCGGCACCCATGGGATCGCGGCACTGCAGCGCGTGGGTAACATCAAAGATCAGCGGCGCACCGCCACTGATTTCTTTCATGGTGCGGAAACCCAGCATATCCACCACCAGATTGTCGTAACCGAAGCAGCTGCCACGTTCACACAACATAACCTGCTCGTTGCCGCACTCGCCGAACTTCTCAACGATGTTCTTCATTTGCGGGGCACTGAGGAACTGGGGCTTCTTGATATTGATCACAGCACCGGTTTTTGCCATGGCTTCCACCAGATCGGTCTGACGAGCCAGAAAAGCAGGCAACTGGATAATATCGCAGACATCCGCCACCGGCTGACACTGATAAATCTCGTGGACATCGGTGATCACCGGCACCTTGAAAGTCTGCTTGATCTCTTCAAAGATTTTCAGGCCCTCTTCCATACCCGGACCGCGATAGGAGTGCACAGATGAACGATTGGCCTTATCGAAAGACGCTTTAAATACGTAGGGGATACCCAGCTTTTCAGTGACCGTCACGTAATGCTCGGCAACCTGCATTGCCAGATCACGGGACTCAAGCACATTCATGCCACCAAACAGGGCAAACGGACGATCATTGGCCACTTCAATGGCTTTAACATCGCCCTTGCCAACGGTGATTAACTTTTGGCTCATATGTCTCTCATCTTACTATTTTGTCACTCCTGCGAAGGCGGGAGTCCAGTGGGGTCTTTTGCCCCTGCTACTGTATTTTGGATTCCCGCCTTTGCGGGAATGACAGTAAATTATTGCTTGTTGTCTACGGCTGCCTGAATGTAACTGGTAAACAGCGGATGACCATCCCGTGGTGTAGAGGTGAATTCCGGATGGAACTGACAGGCCACAAACCAGGGGTGATCTTCCAGCTCCACCATTTCCACCAAGCTGTCGTCAGCTGACCAGCCACCGATTTTCAAACCGCCCTTCTGCAACTGGTCCACATAATTATTGTTCACTTCGTAGCGGTGGCGGTGACGCTCAACAATGACATCATCGCCATACACTTCGCGCGCCTTGCTGCCAGCCACCAAACGACACTCCTGGCCACCCAGACGCATGGTACCGCCTAAATCAGAGCTTTCGTCACGCTGCTCAACGCCACCTTCGGAGGTAACCCACTCGGTTATCAAACCAATCACCGGGTTGGCAGTTTCTTTATTGAACTCGGTGCTGTTGGCGTCTTTCAGGCCCAGTACGTTGCGGGCAAATTCGATCACCACCGACTGCATACCCAGACAGATACCCAAGTATGGAACTTTGTTCTCACGGGCGTATTTGACGGACATCAACTTGCCTTCCAAACCGCGCTCACCGAAACCGCCCGGCACCAGAATGGCGTCGGCGTCCTCGATCAGTTTGGTGCCTTCTTTCTCAACATCTTCAGCGTTGATGTAGTTCACATTAACCTTGGTGCGGGTGTGAATGCCGGCATGGACCAGAGACTCGTTCAGTGACTTATAAGCGTCCAGCAGTTCCATGTACTTACCGACCATGGCCACGGTAATTTCATTCTCGGGGTTGAGCTTGCCATCGACCACCTTGTCCCACTCGGACAGATCCGCTTCCGGCGCTTCCAGGCCGAAATTATCCAGCACGATCTGATCGAGATTGTAGCTTTTCAGCAGATCGGGAATGGAGTAAATGGTTTTGGCGTCGGGCAGCGGCACCACGGCGCGCTCTTCAACGTTGGTAAACAAAGCAATCTTGCGACGGGAATCGGCGTCCACTTCTTTTTCAGAGCGGCACAACAGCACTTCCGGCTGCACACCGATAGAGCGCAATTCTTTCACCGAGTGCTGGGTTGGCTTGGTCTTGGTCTCGCCGGCAGTGGCGATATAGGGCACCAGAGTCAGGTGAATCCACTGGGCGCGCTCACGACCCAGCTCCACTTTCAGCTGACGAGCAGCTTCCAGGAATGGCTGGGATTCGATGTCACCCACGGTACCGCCGATTTCCACCAGGGCGATATCCGCATCTTTGCCACCTTCCAGTACGCGACGTTTGATTTCATCGGTAATGTGCGGAATCACCTGCACGGTGCCGCCGAGATAGTCACCACGACGCTCTTTGCGCAGTACGGTCTCGTAGACACGGCCGGTGGTGAAGTTGTTGCGTCGACTCATTTTCGTACGAATAAAGCGCTCATAGTGGCCCAGATCCAGATCCGTCTCAGCGCCATCTTCGGTGACATAGACTTCGCCGTGCTGGAAGGGGCTCATGGTACCCGGATCTACGTTGATGTAGGGGTCCAGCTTAAGCACAGTCACCTTGAGGCCACGGGATTCCAAAATCGCACCAAGAGAAGCGGAGGCGATGCCCTTGCCCAATGAAGAAACAACACCACCTGTAACGAAGATATATCGCGTCATGTAAAACCTTGCTGAAAAACAGTCTGAGTAAAGTGCAGATGGGGCATCCGCCAGCTTAATATCGCTGGCAGAAATCAGTTTGCCGGGAATACGCAAAACATCCTGTGATACGCCCCGTGACAGCCCCTCATGAGATGGGGCGCCAGTGTACCGGAAAGGCGTTTTTGCCTCAATTACTCTGACGAAAAAAACGGCACTCGAAAACCACTATAGAACAGCGGTCCGATTAATCAGATCGGGCAGGCGCCTGCCACTGCAACAGGTAACCGGGACCATCGCCGGAACCGTAGCCCTCACACACCCACAGATCACCCACGGCAACGATCTCACCGCGATGACGCAACACCGGCACAGAGTCGCGCAACCAAGGCTCCAAGGCGTATTCCTGCAACAGCTTTTTCAGAGTCTGGGAACGCCCTCGACCTATGGGCTTACATCTGTCTCCGGGTTGGCGAACGCCCACTTCCAGATCGCTACCGGGCGGCAACAACAAGCCCGCCGAGGCCACCTCCCATGCCCGCAGCTCACCGTCGCCCCAGACAAGTGGCTGCTGCAGATCCCAACACTGTAGCTCGGGCGGCCCCAACGCCAGGGTTTCCGGTAGAAAATACAGGCGCTGACGGTAGTGACGCAGCTGGATTGGGCCCCAGCAAACCGCTCCCTGAGCATCGTCCCGGGGCTGCAACAGCTGCCGCTCAATCTGCTCAAGATGCACTGAATCAGGCAGGGGTAATTGCAGCTGCGTCATCAATTGCCGCAGCAGATTTCCCCGGCGGAACTCAGACAGCGACTGCAGATAAGCAAGACACAGGCTCCACCCCCAACGCTCGGAGCGCAGCTCGGCAGCGGTCAGATCATCACAAGCCTGACTCTGCAGCTGCTCATCGGCCTCGCGGCACAGTGCGGCACTCTGCTGCCAACGCCCGGCAAAACCGGGCCAGCGCTCTTCGAGCAGAGGCATAACCTGATGACGCAGGTAATTGCGATCAAAATCCAGCGACCCATTGCTGTCATCATCCACCCAACTCATATCGGCGGTGACGGCCCAATCGTGTAATTGCTGGCGCTGAAAATGCAACAGAGGCCGAAACAACTGCCCATCCCCCAAAGGCCGGGAGCGTGGCATAGCAGCCAATCCCCGCGGGCCAGCCCCACGCATCAGCCGCAACAGCAGAGTTTCCGCCTGATCGTCCTGATGATGAGCCAGCAACAGGGCATCCCCTTGCTGCAACAACTGACTGAAAGCCTGATAGCGCTGCTCCCGGGCGGCATCCTCCAGACCTCGACCAGATCGCTCGACCCGGGCTCGGCATACCTGTATGGGCACATCCAACTCCTGACACTGAGCCTCGCAGTGGGACTGCCACTGATCCGCCAGTGGTGACAACTGGTGATTGATATGGATCGCCAACACCGGCCGCGACTCTTGGCCCTGATCACGCAGCTGGCACAGCAGATGCAACAGTACGGAGGAATCCAGCCCACCGCTGTAGCCTACCAGCAGGCGCCGGGCATCACTCAGGGTGGCCAGTTGATTCTGCATTTGATGCAGCAGGGATTGAGACACAGTATTTCCAATAGATCATTACCAACACTTGATTCTACAATAGACCGAACAGCTCCTTACAGAAGAATTACCATGCCCAAATCATCCGTCAAAACAGCACCTCATGGCAGCTGGTCATCCCCCATACACAGCAGTTTGCTGACGCAGAAAAGCGTCCGACTGGGTGAGCCCGCATTATTGGGTAACGACATCTTCTGGCTGGAATACCGCCCTCAGGAAAAGGGCCGCTCGGTGCTCGTCAGATACCGCGACAATCAACAGCAGGATATGATTCCACCCCCGTTCGGAGTTTTTAGCAAAGCCCATGAATACGGTGGCGGCGCCTACTGTCTGAGCGATTCCACCGTATATTTTGTCAATGCCGGCGACCAGCAAATCTACGCAGCCAGCCTGGATCTGCAAACGTCCCCTCAGGCCGTCACCGCCAAATCAAAGCGCCGCTTTGCCGATCTGTGCCTGGACCTGCAGCGCAATCGCCTGATCTGTGTCTGCGAAGATCACACTCATCAGGACGCCGAACCTGAAACCACTCTGGTGAGTATTGATCTCGGCTCCGGGGCCGTGAGCCCCCTGCTGCAAGGCAACGATTTTTACTCCAACCCGCAACTGTCCCCCTGCGGCACCAAACTCAGCTGGCTCAGCTGGGACCACCCCTTTATGCCCTGGGATCAATCCCAGTGCTGGATCGCCGATCTGGATTACCAGGGCAATCCCGTTCATCCGAATCTGATCACCGGTGGCACACTCAATAACGAGCACGGTGAGTCGGTATTTCAGCCGCAATGGGGGCCGGACGGTCATCTCTATTTCGTTTCCGACCGTAACAACTGGTGGAATATCTATCGCTATCGCCAGAGCAGCATGCACACCCATATTGACAGTATCACCTGTGAAGACGCCGAATTTGCCACGCCGCAATGGGTGTTTGGTATGTCCACCTACAGTTTTCTCAATGAAGAGGAAATACTGGCGTTAGCCACCCGCAACGGCCAGTGGCAACTGGTGCACATCAACCTGCTGACCAAGACACTCACCCCTCTGGACACCCCCTGGACCGACTTGAGCAGCATCCGCTGCAACGGCCATGGTGATACGGTATTGATGGCCGCATCGCCTTCCGAAGCCAGCCAGATAGTGTCACTCAAGACCTCTGGCACGCAATTGCATTCCACTCAGGTGATCAAGAGCGCTAATGCCGCCGAGATTGATCCTGACTACATCAGTGAACCTCAAGCCATCAGTTTTGCCACGGGCAGTGGCAGTAACAACGCAATAGCCCACGCCTTTTTCTACCCCCCCTGCAACCCCGCGTTTCAGGGGGATGGCAAGCCACCATTGATTGTACTTTGCCATGGCGGGCCCACCGGGGCGACGGAGACCGGGCTCAACATCAAAATCCAGTACTGGACCAGCCGCGGTTTTGCCGTGGCCGACGTCAACTACCGCGGCAGCACCGGTTACGGGCGCCTCTATCGCGAGCAACTCAACGGCAACTGGGGCGTTAGCGATGTGGAAGACGTCTGTGCCGTGGTCAAATATCTGGCGGATAACCATCAGATCAATCCTGATCAGGTCACCATCAAGGGCAGCAGCGCGGGCGGCTACACGGTTTTGGCCGCACTGACGTTCACGGACACCTTCAAAGCCGGCGCCAGCCTCTACGGCATTGGCAATCTTGAAACTCTGGCTCTGGATACCCACAAGTTTGAAGCCCGTTATCTGGATTCACTGGTTGGCCCCTACCCCGAGCAACAAGCCCTGTATCAGCAGCGCTCGCCGATTCACAACCCGGAAGGGCTCAACTGCCCGGTCATTTTCTTTCAGGGTCTGGAAGACAAGGTGGTACCTCCCAATCAGGCAGAAGCCATGGTTCAGGTATTGAAGGACAAACAGGTTCCGGTGGCCTACATCACCTTTGCCACCGAAGGCCACGGTTTCCGTCAGGCCGACAGCATCCAGCGCAGCATCGAAGGTGAATTGAGCTTCTACGCTCAAATCTTTGGCTTTGAGCCCGCGGATACCATCGAGCCGGTGGAGATCATCTAGCCATGCAGAGCACCCAGCTGGAAGTATTAAACGGTATTCTCTCCGCGCTGGAGCGAGGCGCAGAGGCGACACTGATTTCCGTAGCCCAAACCTACGGCACCTCCCCCAGACCAGTTGGAGCACTGCTGGCCATCACATCGGACCAGCAGATTTTTGGCTCGGTATCCGGCGGCTGCATTGAGGAAGATCTGATTGAAAAATTGATTGCCGAACCACCAAGCCAGCCTTATATCCAGCTCTATGGCGAAACCGCCGAAGAGCGCTATCGTTTCGGCCTGCCCTGTGGCGGCACCATGAAACTGGTGGTAGAACCCATGGTGGATCGCGATGAAATCCTGCGACTTATTGACGCCATCGAACGCCGTGACATACTGGTGCGCAGTCTGGATCTGTCCACCGGTCAGAGTCAATTACAGCAGGGCTGCAACACCGCTTCGGCCCAACTGAAAGACAACCAATGGATTAATGTGTTTGGCCCTCTCTATCAGCTGGTCATCATTGGCGCAGGGCAAACCAGCGAGTACCTCGCCGAAATGGCCCTGACTCTGGAATTCAAAGTCCACATCTGTGACCCTCGCCCGGAATACCATCGCCACTGGCCAGTCAAAAACTGCCTGATTCACACCGAGTATCCGGACGACACCCTGAGCAAAATCGGCATTGATGCCCGCACCGCCATAGTTGCTCTGACTCACGACCCCAAACTGGACGATCTGGCCTTGATAACAGCTCTGGGCTCGGAGGCATTCTATGTTGGCGCGCTCGGCTCCGTGAGAACCAGTGACAATCGTCGTCAACGGCTACGACAGCACTTTGACTTCAGCGAGCAGGCGCTGGCACAACTGCACGCACCGGTGGGATTGGATATTGGCAGCAAAACACCGCCGGAAATTGCCCTGTCGGTACTGGCCGAAGTCACGGCCATCAAGAATCAGCTGGCCGCCCGGAACAACAACTGAATAAGCTCAGGGCTTGGGGTATTCAATGCTGTTGATGTACCAGGTCACTGATCCGGCCTCGGTTCTGACCACGGCCTCATCATCCACTTCTTTCTTTAACAGGGCCCGGGCCATAGGCGAGTCGATGGAGATATAGTCCTTGCGATCGAAGATTTCATCGTAACCGACGATACGAAACCGGAGCACCTCGCCGTCGTCGTTTTCTACCTCAACCCAGGCCCCGAAAAACACCTTGCCCTCCTGCTCCGACCGGTAATCAACGATCTTAAGATTCTCGAGACTTTTGCGCAGATAGCGAACTCGGCGATCAATTTCTCTCAGGCGCTTTTTGTTGTACTGATAATCAGCATTTTCACTGCGGTCCCCCAGACTGACAGCCCAGGAAACCTTTTTGGTTACCTCCGGGCGCTCTTCACGCCACAGATAGTCCAGCTCTTTGCGCAGGCTTTCATAGCCATCTCTTGTTATCAAACCCGACTTCAACGCCAGCCCTCTCTCGATTAATGTCCTGTATTTCGGCAGTCACCCTTGAGCATCCAGTCACCTCTGGCTAAACTGCAGGAGCATAATAAATTCTCGCTGATAAAACCGCGATACCCAATACAAACCGCATTCTCAGGGATAATAACTTGTCAGAGAAACACAAGCCTTTTAGCAGTCTATTCTGGCGAATGACAATTCTCCCTATCAGTCTGATCAGCCTGCTGTTACTTCTGGTAGCCGGATATCAGCTAACCTACAGCGGTTTTGACTGGTTTCCCCTGCTGACCCTGATCTTCTGTGGTGCCATTGTCTGTGCCAGCATCGTCATGGTGGCACACTCGTTTTCCGACCGCCTGCGCAAACTTACCAATCTGCTACCACTGATTGGTGAAGGTCGCTTTCAGGAAGTACACGGCGCACTGGCCTCCAGCATCAAAACCAAAAACCCGACCGAGCTCGATCAGCTGGAAACTTCCCTGTTGGAACTTTCCGACAAGATGGAAGACCAGAACCGCAACATCGATTTCCATAACAAAGAAATCGAGCGCATGTCGCTGTTCGATACATTAACCGGTCTGGCGAATCGTCATTTGTTCCAATACGAAGTCCAGAGCGATCTGCAGGAAATCCGCGAAGACAAACGCGAAGATATGATCGCGGTCATTATTATTGATCTGGATAAATTCAAGCGCATCAATGATTCACTGGGCCACCAGCTCGGTGATCTGCTGCTGGAAAAACTGGGCAAGCGCCTGAAAAAGGCCACGAGCAGCCTGGGATTGATTGGTCGCCCGGGCGGTGACGAATTTGCCATTCTGCTGCGCAACCTCAAGCGCACCGAGCAGCTCGACAGCCTCTGCAACAAATTACTGGCGCTGGTATCGCGCCCCATCAATCTCGGCGAGACCTCTGTTGTGGTTAACGCCAGTATTGGTGTCGCTGCCAGCAGTGCCGGCGAATCCGCCAGTGATCTGGTGCGCCACGCAGAAATCGCCATGTACAAAGCCAAAGACAACGGCGGCAATAACTACTGCATTTTTTCACCGGAGATGGCCTCCGAAGCCCATGAAAACCTGCTGCTGGAAAGTGAAATCCGCCGGGCTTTCGAAGAGGAAGAATTCACTCTCTACCTGCAGCCCAAGGTGGACATGAACAACAAGATCCGCAGCTTCGAAGCGCTGGTGCGCTGGGAGCACCCGGACAAGGGCATTATCCCGCCGGGCGAGTTTATCCCCGCCATGGAGAATATGAACTTTATCAGTCAACTCGATGACTGGATTCTGGAAACCAGTTGCCGCCAGCTGAAGATTCTGATGCAGCACTACCCGGGTCTGTCGATTGCGGTGAATATTTCTTCCACCCGGTTTGCCGAGGAAAGCTTTTTACATTTTCTGCAGGAGTGCATCAAAGTCTATCAGCTTGACCCATCCCACCTGGAACTTGAAATCACCGAGTCCATGCTGATGGAAAACATGGCCGGCGCCATGAAAATTCTGTCCGAAATCCGGGATATGGGCGTCAGCATTGCGATTGATGATTTCGGCACCGGCTACTCGTCTCTCAGCTACCTGAAAGACCTCCCGGTTAACACCGTGAAAATCGACCGTGCCTTTATCTGCGATATCCCCGACAGCGAGAAGGATATGCAGATCTCTTCCGTTATCATCTATCTGGCGAAAAAGCTTAACTACAAGGTGGTCGCCGAAGGCGTTGAAACCAAAGATCAGATGGAGTTTCTTAAAGACAGCCAGTGCGATCTGATGCAGGGTTTTTACTTCAGCAAGCCCATCCCCGCACACAAGGTATTGCTGATGCTCGAAACCGAACGACTGATTGGTCTTGGGCTGGACGATTCGGAAATTGATATTCCGGAGCTGGCAGCCGACTTTAAGAATTTGTAATTGATCTGCACTTTGAACACCTAATTGTATTTTACCTTTTGGTTTGCCTTGGCATTGTTCTCACCCCGTGCCCATAGCGGGAGCAAGGCAATGGGTTTTAGGGGACGCGCAAGTACGTCCATGTAGCTCTTTGGCGACGTCCGTGTCGCCAAAGCCCCGAAAACCCATCACCTTACTCCCATTGACCTCTGACTTCGCAATGAGAATTTTGTGTGCCTTATTTTAGTTTGGCACACCAAGGTCCCTTGTGAGTTGCCGAACGGAGAGATGAGATTAGGGTAAATCGCACAGGATGTGCGATTTAGATGTGTCGCGCAGGGATGCGCGTATATACCGACCCGTGAGATCAGCTCGCAGTGAGGGAAGCCGAAGGCCAACGACCGGGGTGTGCTTTTGATGTATAGGACTTACGAATGCCGCGAGCGCATGGAAGCGCTGGAGCGGCCTATTGCTTCTGTTTTCTTTTGCACAAGCAAAAGAAAATGAAGTCGCCCAACAAGGCGAAACCTATACTGAGAACAACTCCGCTTTATTGTATGTATGCTGGATAAAGATTAAAGAACCTTTCGAATAGCCTCTGCCAGATAATCAATATTACCGCTATTAACTCCGGCAATATTAATCCGACTCGAATCCACCATATAAACACTGTGCTCGGTCTTGAGGCGGCCCACCTGCTCCGGGGACAGCCCCAAGAAAGAAAACATGCCCTTTTGCTGCGGAATAAAACTGAAATCTCCCGCATCGGCCAGAGCATTGGCCAGCAGTAATCGCAGGGAATGAATCCGCTCGCGCATTTCAGCGACGTCCTGCTGCCACTGTTGTTTCAAATCGCCGGTTAAGATTTCTTCCACCAACAAGGCGCCATGGGCGGGCGGCATGGAGTAGATACCGCGAGCCACTTTCATTAAATGACTGCGGGCATTGTTACTCGCTTCGGCCGTCGCCGACACCACGGTGATCGCGCCAGTACGCTCACGATACAGACCAAAGTTTTTTGAGCAGGAACTGGCAATCAACATTTCCGGCAATTGTTTGGCCAGCAACCGCAGGCCGGCGGCATCTTCTTCAATACCGTCCCCAAATCCCTGATAAGCCAGATCCACAAACGGCGTAAAACCCTGTTGCCGAGCCATATCAGCCAATTGCTGCCACTGTTCCAGAGTCAGATCCGTACCGCAGGGGTTGTGACAGCAGCCATGCAGAAGCACCACATCGCCAGCCGGAACGGTTTTTAACACCTCAACCATGGCATCAAAATTGACCGACTGGGAAGCCGGGTCGTAGTAGGGATATTCCTGCAGTTTGAGACCGGCACTGCCAAGCAACGGAATATGGTTTGCCCAGGTCGGTGTACTGACCCAAATGGTGGCCTGCGGGTTGATTTCCCTGATCAGCTCCGCCCCCAGACGCAGCGCTCCGCAACCGCCCGGTGATTGCAATGTGGCTGCACGCTGCTGCAAGGCAGGATCGTCCGACAAAATCAACTGCTGCAATGCGACATTAAACCCTTCGCTGCCCACCGGACCCTGATAAGCCTTGGTCTGTTCGGTCGCCACCAATCGATTCTGGGCAGCGATCACCGATGACAACACCGGCGTCTGCCCCTGCTCGGTTTTGTAAACCCCAACGCCCAGATCCACCTTGTCGGGATTGGGGTCTTCACGATAGGCAACGGACAACCCCAAAATCGGATCGGCAGGAAGGGCTTGTAGGGTTTCGAACATGATAACTCCAGGTAATTTATTACACATCAACAGAGGCCATTATGAAGGGCTAACAAATTGAATTGAAGCTTTGCAGTGCGCGTCTATACTGACATCACTGGACGGCCCGCATTTGAGGTTATACATGCCCGACAAACACCAACTCGATGAATTTGACACCAAGATTCTGATCGCCCTGCAGGAAAACGCTGATTACTCCATGAACGAGCTTGGCGATCTGGTGGGCTTATCTCACACCCCCTGCTGGCGCCGCATTAAGCGACTTGAAGCCGAGGGCTATATTCAGGGTAAGGTCACCCTGCTCAACCCCAAATTACTCAACCTGAGCGTCAGCGTTCACGCCTATGTAACCATCAAGAGTCACGATGAAGCCTCCCTCAATGCCTTTGAATCCTCGGTACAGGACGTCAAGGAAATCGTTGAATGCTATTCCACCACCGGTGAAAAAGATTATCTGCTGCGCGTCGTGGTAGAGAGCGTCGAGCACTACGAAACCCTGCTCAAGCAAACTCTGGTGCACCTGCCCAACGTCGCTTCGGTCAATTCCGCTTTCGCCCTGAAGCAAGTCAAATACACCGCCGCTCTGCCTCTGGAGCCCCCCAGCCGTCGTAGCTGACCGTCGTGAAATCCACCCATGGATTTCACGCTGCATGCAAATTCAAACAAGTGTATAATCACCCCCGAAACCGGACTCTGTGTAGTTTTTATTACAAGGTTTATTACAGGAAGACTGAATATGAGCAAACGTGAAGTAGTCGTTTTAAGCGGCGTAAGAACCCCAATCGGAACCTTTGGCGGCAGCCTGAAAGACATCCCACCAACTGACCTGGCCGGTCAGGTGGTTGCCGGCGCCGTAGAGCGCTCTGGCCTGAACAGTGAAGACATCGATCACGTCGTATTCGGCAACGTGACCCACTCTGATCGTCGCGACATGTACATGAGCCGTGTGGCCACCCTCAAAGGCGGACTGCCTGAGTCCACCCCGGCCCTGACCGTTAACCGCCTGTGCGGCTCCGGTCTGCAGGCCATCATCTCCGCGGCACAGCTGGTACTGCTGGGTGATGCCGATGCCGTTGTTTGTGGCGGTGCCGAATCCATGAGCCGCGTACCCTACTGGCTGCCAAACGCTCGCTGGGGCGCTCGCATGGGTGACGGAGCCATGGTTGACGCCATGACCGGTGCACTGACCTGCCCAATAGACGATAACCACATGGGCATCACCGCTGAGAACGTTGCCGAGAAGTGGGGCATCAGCCGTGAAGAGCAGGATCAGTTGGCTGCTGAGAGCCACAACCGCGCCGAGAACGCCATCAACAACAACTACTTCGCCGACCAGATTCTGCCAGTAGAAGTTAAAACCCGTAAGGGCGTTGTCAGCTTCGACAACGACGAGCACGTTCGCATGGGCGCCAAAGCCGACGACATGGCCAAACTGCGTCCTGTGTTCAAGAAAGACGGCAGTGTAACCGCCGGCAATGCCTCTGGTCTGAACGATGCCGCTGCGGGCATGGTAATGATGGAGCGCGAAGCCGCCGAAGCCAAAGGCCTGAAGCCAATGGCCAAACTGGTTGGCTACTCCTTCTCCGGTGTAGAGCCCAAGTACATGGGCATTGGCCCTGTCCCTGCGGTTAAAACCCTTCTGGAAAAAGCCAACCTGACTGTTGACGACATCGACACCTGGGAAGTTAACGAAGCCTTTGCCGCTCAGGCTCTGGCCGTAGCCAAAGATCTGAACCTGCCAATGGACAAGGTTAACCCGAACGGCAGTGGCATCTCTCTGGGCCACCCAATCGGTGCTACCGGTGCAGTTATCGCTGTTAAGGCCCTGCACGAGCTGAAGCGCATCAACGGCCGCTACGCGGTTGTAACCATGTGCATTGGCGGTGGACAGGGTATCGCAGCGCTGTTTGAAGCGATGTAAAATAGCGATAAGCCATCGACAAGGGGAGCTTTTTAGCTCCCCTTTCTTGTATTAGGAAAGCCAAAAATGATTCCAGATTTCAAAGATTCCGAATTAACCGTCAGCAACCGCGTCGCCACTCTCACCTTTAAACGTCACGACGTGCGTAATGCCTTAACCGGCACCACATTGGTCGATGACATAGTGGCCACCGTGAACTGGATCAACGGCAACAAAGACGTATCCGCACTGGTCATCACCGGTGAAGGCTCGGCATTTTCTGCCGGAGGTAATGTCAAGGACATGGCCGAGCGCAAGGGTGATTTTGGCGGCACAGTGGAAGAAGTCTCGGAGCATTATCGACGTGGCATTCAGCGCATGCCTCTGGCTATGAGCAAATTGGAAGTGCCCGCCATTGCCGCCATTAACGGCCCGGCCATTGGCGCCGGTTTTGACCTGACCAACATGTGCGACATTCGCATCGCGTCCAGTAAAGCCAAATTTGGGGAAACCTTTGTCAACCTGGGCATTATTCCCGGCGATGGTGGCGCCTGGTTTCTGCAACGCCTGATCGGTTACCAGAAAGCCGCGGAACTGACACTGACCGGCCGCATTATCGACGCCGATGAAGCCAAACAGCTGGGTATCGTGCTGGAGATCACCGAGCCGGACAACCTGCTGGCAAGAGCACAGCATCTCGCCGGCGAAATGGCCTCAAAACCACCCCATGCGGTGCGCATGACCAAACGCCTGATGAAAATGGCCCAGCGTCAGGAGCTACCGGATTTTCTCGACCTATGCGCCGCCTTTCAGGGAATGTGCCACAACAACGAGGACCATTTACTCGCCGTAGAAAATCTCTTGAGCAAAATGGCCAAATAAGCGGTCAGAAAGACGTAACGTTATCAACTGGATAAGACAATGAGTAACAGCATTATTCTGGTGGGCATGCCCGGTTCTGGCAAAAGCACCCTGGGTCGTTTACTGGCAAACCGAACTCAAATGCCGTTTGCCGATACCGACCTCTATATCGAAGGCAAAGCCGGTGTATCTCTGCAGGAATATTTGGATGAGCACGGCTACTTAAAATTGCGTGAACTGGAAGAAACCGTAATTCTGGAACACGAACATCACTTTCACCGTACCATTATTTCAACTGGTGGTAGCGTGGTGTACAGCGACAAAGCCATGGAGCACCTGAAGCGCTTTGGCACCATTGTCTACTTACAGGTCAGCGCCGATGCTCTGCTGGAACGCATCCACAATATGGAAAGCCGCGGGATTGCCTGTAAACCGGGGCAAACGTTTCACGACCTGTATGAAGAGCGATGCTTCCTCTATGAAAAGTACGCCGATATTACTTTGAATATCGATGGCGAGACTGAAATGGAATCCCTGGAAAAACTGCTGAACAACAGCAAGCTGTCATTCTGATTACTAGCAACTTGTCATTCTGGCGACTGTATACCAACCAGTCATTCTGACGACTGCAAGGAGGAAGACTCTTCAGGGAGATCCTTCGCTTTCGCTCAGGATGACATCTTTAAAGAATCTCCAGCAACTCTCTGGTCTTTACCTTGCTGCTCTTGTGTACCGCATGGGCCACCAGCAACTCGGCAGTGGCCAGCGCATCCACCAACGCATTGTGGGCCGGATAATCAGGCAACCCATAACGTTCACGGCAGCCGCCCAACCTGAGCGCACCATTGGGGATAGCATCTTCCTTGCGAAGAATTTTTCTTTTTTCGAGCTCAAGGGTGTCGGATATGGGCAGCAATAAGCGGGAGCCATACAGGCGCTTGCTCCAAAGATCCAGAAAGCCTATATCCAGAGACGCATGGTGAAATACCAACACCTTACCCGCAGCCACCTGTAAAAATTCCCGCATCATTTCCGACGGACAAATGCCATCTTCCAGCTCACAATCGCGAATCAAATGAATACTGGCGCTCTGGCCGACACTCTCTTCGGGTGTCAGCAAGATATGGCGCGCCGAATCCAGTTTGATCTGACCGCCACTGACAACCACCCACCCAATACTCAATAATTCGCCTTCGTCCACATTCAGGCCCGACGTTTCAGTATCGGCAACCAGAAATTCCTGATCACGCCAGTCACCGGAAAAGTTGTAGTGGCTGTTGTCCCAACAGGCGAGCAAAGGTGCACTCTCCTGATTGGCTTTGATGCGCTGGCGATGATAAAAACGCTTAAGCGATAACAACATAAATAATCACTCAAAGACCGGGACGATAGGTATTGCGAACAGAGGTCTGGGCATCCACCACAATCGAAAATGAATCTCTTAATTGTTTACGCACCAGCTTCGATAAATCATCCGGATTCAGCCAGTTGGACACCGGCTGCCCCGACGTCACCTGCCGCGCCTGTGCCTGTAACCGGGTTTGCGTAATCACGCTGTAGGCATCCTGCAGATTACGACTATCACGAATACTCATGGCTTTATGTTCGGCTAAAGCCTGCAGTCGATCAATGGTGTTAATGGCTTTGATACCATGGGATAAACTGTGAATACGGGCAATATCCACAATCGACATCAAGCCGCTTTTTTTGATGTTCAGTTCATCTCGGTGCTCACCGTTTCTGTCCACCACAAAGCGACGGAAGATCCCCAGTGGAGGTGGAGAATCGAGGACATTTTCAGCCAGCATGGCAAAGAAGATGCTGTTGCCATTAACCCGATTGAGCATGTGCTTCTGCAATTTTTTGCACAGCGAATTATCGCCATAAATGGAGCGCAGATCGAAGAATATACTGACGCGCATCAAGGCATCCGATGTGGGACTCTGGGTCCAGTTATCCACGGTTTTCTTCCAGCCCGACAAAGGCTGACGCCACTGATCGGTTGTCGCCATGACTTCACCCGGGCAATAGACATAACCACAGCTATTAAGGCCATCACAGACACTGTGCGCCAGAGCCTTAAACCAGGGCTCATGTTCTTCCTGCATATCGTTGGAGATCAACAGGCCATTATCCTGATCACCGCCCAGCAACTGTTCGCCACGCCCCTGCGAACCAAATCCCAACCAACTGAAGGGAACCGGCGGCTCGCCATTTTTATCGATAAACAGCTCAATCAACCTGACGGTAACGGCATCGCTGATGGCGGTGAGAATATGACTGATCTGATTAGAACGCATGCCCGCATTGACCCACTGCACCAGCAGATTGGGTAGCAAATCAGTAATGCTCTTTAACCCCTCTACCGAGGTTTGACGGCCAACATGTTGTACCAAAAAGACCGGATCATCCTGACGCGCCAACATCAGATCCGACGAGGTCACAATGCCCTTGACCTTGTCGTTGTGGACCACCGGAATATGGTGGATTTTGGACCGCGTCATAAATAAGGTGGCATCAAAAATAGTGGACTCGGTATCAATGGTATAAGGATCCGGTGTCATAATGGTTCTGACCTGCTGATCGAAACCCACTCCCTCAGCCACTGCCCGGGCGCGCAAATCCCGATCGGTTACAATACCCAGCAAGTTTTCTTCATCCATCACCAGCACCGAGGACACGCGACAGCTGGTCATTAAGATGGCGGTGGATTGTATCGACAATTCTGGCGCCACGGCGATAACCTCCTCGGTCATCACATCCTTGATGTGGCGCATCATGTCATTGGAGTCCGGTTCGTGCCGAGCCGCACGCCTTACACGCCGGGCGCGCTGGCTGTGGAAGAAGCGATCGATGCCACGTCGTTTTTTGCGAAGCTTCTGATACTCTTCTTCCGGAAAAATATACAGCAGGGAATCTTCGATCAGTACCGCTTTGATGCCGGGATCTTCCTGATGCAAGCCCTTAAGGTTAAAACTGACTCCTTCACCCAGGCGATCAATCAATTGATCCTTATCGCCGCGCAACTCAGCCGCGCCGCTGCGTATTATCCGCAGACCGGCATCGTCGTCCTTGATTTCAAAAACGTGGCCCTTGCGAAAGTAGGCAATTTCAATCGTGCCAACCAACTCTTCCACTTCGTCGCGAGGCAGTTCATCGAAGGGAATGCACTCACACAAAAAATCCAGAATGGCTTTAAGTTCAGGGCTCATAAACTTGATATCCTAAATCGTGACTGTCATTTAAACGACCATCGCAACCTAAATTCCGGCTGTCATTCTGACGGTCATTGCACCCTAAATTCTAGTTGTCATTCTGACGACCATCGGGAGGAAGAATCTTCAGAAGATCCTTCACTGCGTTCAGGATGACATTAACGGCGAAAATCTTCCTTAAAGCTGGTTTCATACAGAGTAAATGTCATTGCGGCATCACCATAGTAGAGAACGCCGTCGGCAGACACCGCAACACGCAAGCGACTTTTGGCGCGATCAGGACGATCGAGATCAATATTCCAGGCCATACCATCCATATCGGTCTGAGTCATATCACTGGGCAGGCCCTCGTCAGATTCACTATCCACCAAAGCCACCTTGGCGCCCTCGAGCGGCACCACTGATTTCAAATGCAGCTTCAGGCGATTGTCATCCAACCAGTCGGTTGTCAGGAGCAGTTCAAAATCGTTGTTTTTCAGACCGCAGGCACCGGAGGTGTAGCGACAATTGGGTTTTTCTATTAACGCATAACTGCCGCCTTTTTTTGCTACATGGGGTTTTTCAGCGACGATACTGTCGACCAGAAAATAACCCAGCACAGCCAGAATAGGAGTAATAATTAGGGCGGCAACAACATGTTTGTTTTTGAACATTGAAATGTCTCTTGTGATTATCAATTGAGTCTGTAGTTACTTTACAGAAAGAACGCTTACATAGGTTGTTTTATAACAAAACAACTATGAAAAAATTCTTACCGCAACTTAAAAATTTAAGGCTCCCTGAGGAGCCTTAAAATGTTGCGAACCTGCCACCCGACTACCTTGCCGGGTCGTCACTTGCTTTTTCCGGGCAGCAAGGTCCGCTATTCAGCCCTTAGTGATCGTGGGCCGCTTCAACACCGGTAGGTACACGCATATTCTCAACCAGATCCTGAATCTCTTGTGAAGGCTCAGTAGTCATGCGAGACACAACGAACGCTACCGCGAAGTTAACGATGGCACCAATTGCACCGAAGGCGTTTGGCTCGATCCCCATGAACCAGTTAGGAGACATATCACCCAGGAACGAAGTACTGGCGATGAACATGATGCCTTTGTGCTGGAACACGTACAGCAGGGTCACAGTGATGCCTGCGATCATACCGGCAACCGCACCTTCCTTATTGATACGCTTGGAGAAGATAC